>JBFWQE010000091.1:1644-21136 GCA_050249615.1 Vicinamibacterales bacterium | reverse complement strand
GCGCGTGCTAGGGCACGCTCAGCTGCACCTCGTTGCTGAAGGCGCCCGAGCCGCACGCGTTGCGTGGGCGCACGCGCACGTAGTAGGTGCCGGGCGGTGCCGTGACGCTCAACGCCGTCCCGCCCACTGGCACAGACGCGACGTCCGCGGCTCCGCTCGACGTTCCCGCTTCCACGACGTAGTCGGTGGTATTGCCGGCCGCGTTCCAGGTGAGCGTCACCTGCCGGCCATTCAACGAGTAGGCCAGCGGCGAGGCTGGTCCGGGCGGGCTGCACCCCCCGACGGCCACGATCGTATCCGGTGATGCGGCGCTGGTGCCGCAGGCGTTCCGCCCCCGCGTGCGCACGTGGTAAAGGCCCGGCGGCGCCTCGGCGCCGAGCGTCGTCGTGCTCACCACGGTGCTCAACAGGTCTGCCTGCTCCGGCACGGAGCCGGCCTCGAAGACGTGGCTGGTCGCACCGCTCCCCGGCGTCCACGAGAGGGTGACCGATGACCCGTTCACCGAAGCGGCGGGCGCTCCGGGGACACCCGGCACGGTGCATGACGGTGGCGTCAGCGTCACCACGACCTCGTTCGACACCGCGCCGCCGCAGGCGTTGCGCGCGCGCACGCGCACGTGGTAGGTGCCCGCCGGCGCATCGCCGACGGCGTAGCTCGTGGACGAGGCCGGCACGGGAACGACCGCGAGGTTGGAGGCCCCTGGAGACGTGCCCGCCTCGAGCAGGTAGTCGCTGACGGGACCGCCAGACACGGGCGCCGACCACGTGAAGGAGGCCGAGAGCCCCGACACCGACGCGACGAGGCCCGACGGCGGGCCCGGCGCTTCACACGGGCCCGTGGCGCCACGCCACCCGAGCTCGATGACCTCGAAGTCGCTGGCCTTGATCGCGTGGAACGCGGGATTCAACTCGCCGTTGTTCCAGCGCGGATCGAAGGCGCCGCTGACGTACATGTCCGATCCCGTGTCGGCGACAATCAGCCCGTAGGTCTTCATCGCCCGGAAGATCTTCTGGATGTACGCGGGGTAGCCGCTGATGTTCGTTCCGGGCTTGAGGCGCAGCCGCGCGCCGAGCGGCGGGCCCGAGGGGTTGGTGTTGGCGCGGTGCGACGCGGGCCACACGTAGCCCTGGACGCCGTGCACCGTGACGCGAAACGCATGGCGAATCTCGTCCGGCCCGAACACCTCGTCGTAGCGCACGAGGCCTGGCAGGATGGCGAGCCCCGCCGCGTCGGCCGACGTCCACCCCTCGGGCCGGCGCGCGTTGGTGTTCAGGTCGAAGAACGCGCCCGACCCCGCCTCCCATCCGGAGCCGGTCCACCGCAGGGCGAACAGCTCGTAGAGGTGCCGGTTGTCGCGGTCCACGATCAGCATGTGCCGGTCGCCGCCCACGCCCGCGTTCCCCGGCGGACCGCCCTCGATCCAGTACGGTTCTGTAATCGCCTGTGCCGGAATGGGATAGAAGGGATAGCTCTGTCCCGTCTGGTGGTTCACACCATCGCTCTGATCGTCATAGTCGAACTGCACGGCAACCTTCGGCTGGTCGCCGCCGACGACAACGTAGGGCATGCCGTAGATGTATTGGCTGCCCGGCGACTCGGTGCCGCCGAAGTCCGGGTGCATGCCGTCGCCGGGTCCAATGAACGAGATGAGCTCGTTCGACCGCGGATCGACCGGCGCCTGCGAGATGTCCTGGTTCCACCAGTTGTCGGGCGGAAACAGGGGCAGCGGCCCGGGCAGCGGCCCGTTGCGCTCCGCCAGCGACTGCCCCAGCGCAAGGACGCTTCCCGCGAGCACCGCCGCGAGCACGGCCCCGCCCTTCCAGCGCCACCTCATCGGCGTATGATGGTCTGTCATTTTCCTGGAGGCGTTCGAAATGCAAAAGTTGTTCACATGTGGCGTGGCCCTGGCCCTGATGGCGTCGGTCGCGTGCGGGAAGTCGGAGGCCGAGAAGCAGGCCGAGCAGGCCGCGGCCGAGGCCCAGAAGGCGGCGGAAGCCGCGAGCAAGGCCGTTGAGGCCGCGGGCCAGGATGCGGCGAAGGGCATGGAGGAGTTCGGCAAGGCCATGGCGGGCCTCGCCGGCGCGATGGGCGGCGACGGCAAGACGGTGGAGCCCGTCAGCTTCCAGGCGCTCGAGACCACGCTGCCGCAGGTATCCGGGTGGGAGCGGGGCAAGCCGGAGAGCGAGCGCATGACATCGCCGTTCGCCTACTCGCAGACGGAGGCCACCTACACGAAGGGCGACGCCCGCATCGACGTCAAGATCGTGGACTCGGGCTTTGCGCAGATGCTCATCGCGCCGTGGTCGATGATGCTGGCGAGCGGCTACAGCCGTGAGAGCAGCGACGGCTACGAGAAGGCCGTCACCGTAAACGACCAGCCCGGCTTCGAGAAGTGGGACAGCAGCTCGAAGAACGGCGAACTCAATGTCCTCGTGAACAAGCGCTTCCTGGTGTCCTTCGAGGGCAGCGACCTCGCCGATACCAAGGTGCTCCACGAGATGGCCGGGACGATGGACTTCGGGAAGTTCGCGGCGCTGAAGTGAGGCTTGGGGCTTGGGGCTTGAGAACCCGAGAACCCGAGGACCTAAGGTTAGATGCGAAACCCCGCCCTGAGCGGGTCGTCCCCGTCGATCAGGAAGGCGTGCTCGCCGGTAATCCAGGCGCTGCCTTCGATCGACGGGACGATCGCTTCGCGCTCGCCCACGCGCCTCCGCCCGACCACCCGCCCCGTGAACGTCGTCCCCACGATGGACTCGTGGACGAAGGGGGCATCCTCACCGAGCAATCCGATTTCCGACAGCACGGCCATCACGGCCGCCGTGCCCGTGCCGCACGGGGAGCGATCCACCTCGGCGTCGGCGAAGACCGTGACGTTGCGCAGGTGGGCGTCGGCGCCCTGCGCGGGGCCGGTGAAGATGGTGCCGTAGATGCCCTTTAGCCCCGCGTCGTCCGGGTGCACGACCTGCCGCAGGCGTTCCACCTCGCGCGCGATGCGCATGCCCAGCGCGCGCAACTCCGGCAGCCGCGCGGGCAGCACCGGGATGCCCGCGGCCTCGGCGTCCACGATGGCGTAGAACGCGCCGCCGAACGCGATGTCCACCGGCATCGTCCGGCCGCCCACCGCTATCGGCAACCCCGCTTCGAACACGAACGACGGCACGTTCACGAAGCGCACCGACTCGACCCGCCGTCCATGCCGCCCTTCCGCCACGTGCGCGCGCGCGACGACGCGGCCCGCCGGCGTGTCGTAGCGAATCTCGTCGCCGCCGGGATCGATGAGCCCGCGCTCGAGGGCAATGGTGGTCACCGCGATGACGCCGTGCCCGCACATCGTGCTCCAGCCCTCGTTGTGCATGAACAGCACGCCCGCGTGCCCGTCGCTGGTCGTCGCCTCCGTCAGCAGCGCCCCGTACATGTCGGCGTGCCCGCGCGGCTCGAGCACGAGCGAGCGGCGGAAATGGTCGAGCCGCTTCATCGCCCACGCGCGCTTGTCGAGCATCGTCTTGCCCTCCGGGGAGGGAATACCGTCGATCACCAGGCGCAGGGGCTCACCCGCGGCGTGCGCGTCGATGGTGCGGATGGTGTGGACCATTGCGCTGATTATGAGGGATTCCGCTCCCGACTCCCGACTCCCGACAGCTGTTGTACCCTGTTCCCGGTGCTCGCGTTCTACTCCGACCACTTCGTCCTGCCGCTCCCCGAGGACCACAAGTTCCCGATGGCCAAGTACTCCCGGCTGCGCGAGCGTCTCGTCGAACATGGCATCGTGGCGGCCGACAGCCTGTTCGAAGCACCGGCCGTGGACTGGGACGACCTGCGCCTGGTGCACACGCCGGCGTACGTGGAGGCCGTGGCATCCGGAACGCTGCCGCGCGAGGCCCAGCGCCGCATCGGGTTCCCGTGGTCACCGGAAATGGTCGAGCGCTCGCGCCGGTCCGTCGGGGCCACCATCGCGGCCGCGCGGGCCGCCCTCGTGCACGGGCTCGCCGCAAACCTCGCGGGCGGCACGCACCACGCGTACGCGGATCGTGGCGAAGGCTTCTGCGTGTTCAACGACGTCGCCGTGGCCGCGCGCGTGCTGAAGCGCGAGGGCGGCGCGGCGCGCGTCGCCGTCGTGGATTGCGATGTCCACCAGGGCAACGGCACGGCCGTCATCTTCCAGGGCGATCCGTCGGTCTTCACCTTCTCGATGCACGGCGCCCGAAACTTCCCGTTCCGCAAGGAGATCAGCGACCTCGACGTGGCGCTCGAGGACGGCGCCACCGACGCGGAGTACCTGCCGCTGCTCGCCCGGCACCTCGACGACGTGCTCGACCGTCATCGTCCGGATTTCGTGTTCTACCTCGCCGGAGCGGACCCGTACGAGGGCGATCGCCTCGGCCGCCTCAGGATGACCATCGACGGCCTGCGGGAGCGCGACGAGCTCGTGCTCGGGCGCTGCCGCGCACTCGGCTTGCCCGTCGCCGTCACGATGAGCGGCGGCTACGCCCACGACATCGACGCCATCGTCACGATTCACGCGAACACGATTGCGGCCGCCGCGGCGCTGTGCGCCCGCGACCTGGCGGTCCGGGACACGGAGCCCACATGCCACAACGTTTCCGGCTGCTGAACGAGGCGCAGATCAAGGCGCTGGTGCCCATGGACGATCTGATCCAGGCGATGGAGGACGCGTTGGCCCGCTTCTCGGCGGGTGACGTCCTCCAGCCGGTCCGCACGGTCCTCAGCGTGGGCCCGACCAAGGCCTTCTTCGGCGTGATGCCGGCCTACACGCCGCAGCCGGCGCGCCTCGGCGCCAAGCTCGTGACGGTGTTCAACCAGAACGAGTCACGCGGGCTGCCGTCGCACCTCGCCACCATCCTGCTGCTCGATCCCGACACGGGGGCCCTGATCGCGCTGCTGGACGGCCGTTACATCACCGAGGCGCGCACGGCGGCGGTGTCCGCGGTGTCGGCCCGGCACCTGGCGCGCACGAACGCGGCCACGCTCGCCATCATCGGCTCCGGCGTGCAGGCGCGGAGCCACCTCGAGGCGCTGAAGGAGGTCCGCACGCTGGACGAGGCCCGCGTCTGGTCGCCGCGTCCGGCCAGTCGTGCTCGCTTCGTGGGCGAGATGGCGGCACACCTCCCCGGAAGGCTCCGCGCGGTGGATCGCGCGGAGGATGCCGTCCGCGGCGCCGACATCGTCGTCCTCGTCACCTCGTCGCCGGCGCCGGTGATCGAGGACGCGTGGGTTTCTCCCGGGACACACGTCATCTCGGTGGGGGCCTGCCGGCCCGACCAGCGGGAGATGGATCCGGCGCTCGTCGCGCGGGCGCGCCTCTACGTGGACTCTCGAGCCGCCGCGCTGGTCGAATCGGGCGACGTCGTGATGGGCATGCGCGAGGGCCGGTTCACCGAGGCCCACATCGCGGGCGAGCTGGGCCAGGTGGTGCTGAGGCGCGCGCCGGGACGCGCGGGCGACGGGGACGTGACGGTCTTCAAGTCGCTGGGCATGGCGGTGGAAGACGTCGTGGCGGCCGACCTGGCCCTGCGCAAGGCCATCGAGACCGGCGGCGGGGTGGAACTGTCGCTCTGACCCGCTCGTCAGAATCTGCGAGCAGGAGGCGGCGACGTGCCGCCCGGAGGTCCAATGAAGGCTCGTCGGTGGGCGCCCATCCTCTTCGGCGTGGCGGTGTTCGTCGTCTTCGTCATCCTGGGAGCCGGCGTGTTCGGGATCGCCTGGGTGCGGGATCACCTGGACATCACGCCGTCCAGTGCCGCGGACGCCGAAGCCGCGTTCGACGAGGTGCGGCAGCGCTACCGTGACAAGGCGCCGCTGCTGGAACTCTCCGAGGCGGGCGCGCGGACCAACCGACCCCCGGACGACGCCCCGCGCACGACGCTGACCACGCTGCACGTGCTCGCCTTCGACGCGGACGAGGGCCGGCTGGCCCGCTTCGACCTGCCGTTCTGGTTCCTGCGCCTCAAGGAGGGCCCTATCCGGTTCGGCACCTATGCCAGCGGCCTGGACGGGCTCCGCATCTCACTCACCGCGGCTGACCTCGAGCGCTATGGACCGGGGATTGTAGTGGACGTGGGCCGCGGCGACGAGCGCGCGCTGCTCTGGGTGAACTGAACGCAGAACGCAGAACGCAGATGGCGCAGATAACGCAGATAACGCAGATGACGCAGATGGCGCAGATGACGCAGATGATGCAGATGGCGCAGATGATGCTTGCCATCCGGATCTGCGGGCCGGGGCCGCCGCCCGATCAGCTCACAACGGACACCTGAGCTATCTGCGCAATCTGCGTAATCTGCGTAATCTGCGTTATCTGCGTCAGAGGCGGAGGTACGCCTTGATCCTCGCCAGCAGCGGCTGCGGCGCGTGCGCCTGTGCACTGGCAGCCGCGGCGGCCGTGGCCTCCGCCTGCGCCAGCCCGACACGGCGCGCGGCCACCACCTGGCTGATGTGCTCCAGCAAGCCTGGCGTGGCCTCGGCCAGCGCCCGGATGTCCGGCGCGGCAACCTCCAGCACCTGGACTTCGTCTACCGCGCGCACCGTCGCAGTGCGCGGCTCCCCGGTCAGCATCGACATCTCGCCGAAGAACCCGCCGGCGGCAATCGTCGCCACTTCCTGTCCTGACGGCTCGAGCACGACCTTCACGGTGCCCTCCACCACCACGAACATCGAGCTCCCCTGCTCGCCCTGCCGCACGATCGCCTCCCCGGCGGCGAAGAGGTGATCCGAGGCGGCGCGGCTGAGCGACAGGCGCGCATCGGGCGACAAGGTGGCGAAGAGGTCCACGCCGGCCAGCTGCCCGGCCGCAGCGGCCACGTGCGCCTCGGTCCGGAGCGGCTGCTCCTCGCGCGAGTACTCGACCTGGATGGGCCACGGGATCTCGATGTTCTGCCGCCGGAACTCGTACCAGATCCTCGTCCGTACCTGGTCACGTGCCTCGAGCTCCGAGCCGTAGTCCTCGATCCAGAAGCGCACCTTGAACTCGAGCGCCGAGGCGCCGAAGTTGTGCAGGTGAATCTGCGGCTCGAGGCTCTGCATCACGAGCGGCGCATCCGCCAGCGCGCGCCGGATGGCGGCGCGCACCTCGTTGGGCGGCCTCTCGTAGCCGGTGCCCACGTCGATGTCGATGCGCGTCGGGACCGTCGGCTCCGAGTAGTTGAGGATGGACTCCCCGGAAATGGCGCTGTTCGGGACGATGAGGAACTGTCCGTCCTTGGTCAGGAGCTTGGTGGCCCGCCACGTCACTTCCTGCACCTTGCCCTCGTTGTCCCCGATCCTGATCCAGTGGCCAACCCGGAAGGGCTTCTCGACCTGGATGGCGAGCCCCGCGAAGAAGTTGCCGAGGGTGTCCTGCAGGGCGAAGCCGACCACCACGGCGCCCACGGCAGACGTGGCCAGGAGCTGCTCGCGCATGAGGACCGTGGCGATCACCAGGAACAGCGCGATGACCGCGACGTCCTGGACGATGGCGGGGAAGCGGTCCGAGGGGCGGCTGTCGCGCCACGGGTTCACCAGCAGCGCGATCACCAGGTTGACCAGCGCCAGCACGAACGCGAGCCGCGCCAGCGCCGGCATGACGTCCGCGTCGCCCAGGCCCTGGGCCACGGCCAGCTCGAGGCCGATGAAGCCCAGGAACAGCCAGGCGCTGAAGGCCAGCCGCCCGCGGACGAACCGGCTGCGGACGGCTGCCAGCAGCGCGAGCGTGGCGACGAGCGCGACCGCGCCGGCGAGAATCAGGTTCGGGACGTTCACGCGCAGCCCGGGGCTACTTGAGGCCGCCTTCCTTCTTGAACGCGGCGATGTCGGCGGCCGCGATCTTCACCGGCACGGGCCTCGGGTTGCCGCCGCCGCGGGCGTCCTTCTCGGGATCCACCCCGCGGGCCGAGCCCGATCCTGTCACCTGGGCCTGCTGCTTCTCCCCGCCGCCCGTCGGGAGCATCCGGCTGATGCCGAAACCGCCCTTCTTCTTCGGCTCTTCCTTCTTCGGCTCCGCCTTCGACTCGCCGCCGGTCAACCCCGCGGACCCCGCGGTCACCGTCGCGATCTCGGTGATCGGCTTCGGCGTGTAGGTGATGAACTTCTTGTAGCGATCGGGCAGGGTCGCCGTGGACGCCATCTTCTTCGACGCGATCTCCTTCTTGATGTTGTCGAGGCGCGACTGCATCTCGGGATGCGACGCGAAGAGGCCGCGCTTCTCCTGCGAGCCGCTGTTGCGATCCTTCAGCCGCGTGAGGAACCCGCTGAGGCCGGCCGGCGCGTACCCGATGCGGTTGGCCAGCTCCACGCCCTCCTCGTCCGACTCGTTCTCTTCGGCGCGCCCGAAGCCCTTCTCGACGATGTTGTCGTAGGTGGCGGTGACGGCACGTTCGAGCAGCGCCGAGTTCTCGGACAGCGTCTCGTTGGCGCCCATCTGGACGGCCTGGCTCTTCTGGATGGCCTTGATGGTGTGCTTCTCGGTGACGTGGACGATCTCGTGTCCCAGCACGCCGGCCAGCTCCGCCTCGTTCTGAATGAGCGCCAGGGCGCCGCGGGTGATGTGCACATAGCCGCCGGGCGCCGCGAAGGCGTTCACGCCGTCGGTGTCGAGCACGATGAAGGTCCAGGGCAGCGCGGGTCGCGTGCTCACCTGCGCCAGCGCCCCGCCGACCAGCGCCACATACCGGTGAACGGCCCCGTCCTGCACGACGCCGTAGCGCGTGCGGATGCGCTCGCTGACTTCGGCCCCGAGCACCGCCTCTTCCTGGTCGGTGACCTGCAGGTCGCGCACCTCGTTGGCTTTCTTCACGGCCCCGCCGATCTTCCCGATCTGCCCGAGCTGATCCCCGCCACGAGCCGCGGTGGCCGTCCCCAGCAGGAGCCCGGCGGCGACGAAGCATGCAGTTGTGCGAATCATGTTGGTCTGACCTCGAAAATCGCCACCGGCTGGCTCTTGCCCTTCACGGTCACCGAGCCCAGTGGACGGATATCATACTGCCCCTTCAGGCGGGACCGCGTGGCCTCGCTGATGATGATCCGGGTCCCGTATTCCTTGTTCAGCGACTCGAGCCGCGCCCCCAGGTTCACCGCGTCCCCGATCACCGTGTAGCTCATGATGGCGGACGAGCCGATGTTGCCGGCCACCATGTCGCCGGTGTTGATGCCGATGCCGATGTCCAGCCGCGGCAGCCCGAACGACTCCCACTCGGCGTTCAGCACCTCGAGGGCCCGCACCATGGCCAGGGCCGCCTGCACCGCGTGCTCCGCGTGGTCCTCGTCGTCCAGCGGCGCGCCGAAGAGCGCCATCACCATGTCGCCCACGAACTTGTCCAGCGTGCCATGGTGCTCGAAGAGTACCTTCACCATGCGGGTGAAGTACTCGTTGAGCTGCGAGACGATGTCCTCGGGAGCGCCCTTCTCGCTGAGGGCCGTGAAGCCCCGCATGTCCGAGAAGAGCACGGTCATGTGGCGGCGCGTGCCCCCCAGCCTGGCCCGCGACGGATCGGCGAGCAGCTGGTCGTACACGTTCTTCGCGACGTAGCGCGAGAACAGCTGCTTCACCTTCCGCTTCTCCCTTCCCTCCACGAAGTACTCCCACGCCAGGTTCCCGACCAGGGCCGTGCCCATCGCCACCAGCGGCGCCGCCAGCGGCCACCAGAGGCCGGCGCCGAACTGCGCGACGTTCGCCCACACCCACGCCCCCGCGAGCGCGCCCGCGGCGATGCCGGTGAGCCAGGCGGAAAGCACGGCTCCCGACGCTCCGACGGCGAGCGCCAGGGCCAGCGTGGCCAGCCCGCCCCGCACCGCCGACACGGGCGCGAGCGTCCGCCCGGCGCTCCACGCGTCGATCGTGTTGGCGTGAATCTCCGCGCCCGGCATGCGCCCCTCGGCAAAAGGCGTCACGAACACGTCGCGCAGCCCCTCGCCCGCCACGCCGACCACGACGATGCGGTCGCGGAACGTGTCGGGCGGCACCTGCGGCGCGATGCCCTCGAGCACCTGCTGCTGCGAGTAGAACAGGTCGTAGAAGCTGTAGGACTGGAAGCTCGGCGTCCCGTCCTGCTGGCGTGTCGGCCCTCGCCACGGCAGCAGCGCGCGGCAGGCCGGCGTCGGCGGGCCGTAGTAGTCGGGCACCATCTCGGTGACCAGCGGCACGCGCGTCCCGCCGATGTGCAGCACGCCCTCCCGCACCGCGACCGCCTCCGGCGCCAGCCCGTTCGCCATGATCATCGCGGCGAGAGGTAGTGACGGGATGACGTGCTCCGTTTCAGCCTGCTCCGTGCCGGGCCGAGGGGCCGGCTCCCGACTCCCGCCTCCCGCCCCCGGGCTCCCGGCTCGAACGAAGGGCACCACGCGCCGCAGCGGGCCGTCCGCGTCGTAGACCACGAACGAGTGCCCGATCGCACGCGCGGCCCTGGCCAGCGCGGGAAAGGGCGGGGTCACCTGCGGGCGGCGTTCCACGCAGCTGTCCACGGCGAACGGCAGGTTGAGCGCGGGCAGCCCCTCGAGGGGCGCGGCGATCGCCTTCGACGGATCGACGAGCTCCGCGCTGGCGGCCTCGGCCACGTGAATCACGTTTCCCGCGCGCGCGGTCGCGTCCACGAGCGCCTGGTCCGATTCCTCACCGGTCCACTCGGTCTCGCCGACCATGAACTTCGACCGGTCCGCTTCGGCGAAGAGCACGTCGTAGATCACGGCTTTCGCGCCGCCATCCGCGAGGTAGTCGATGAGCGAGGCGTGCACCAGCCGCGGCCAGGGCCAGCGCCCCACCAGCGGCTCCATCCGCTTCAGGCTGTCGTCGTCGATCTGCACGAGGACAATGGACTCGTCCGCCGGGACTGAAGTCCCGGCGCCCCGCACCGCTCCGGAGACAGGTGACCTACCCGGCGCCGTGGCGCGCACGCGCCAGTCGTACAGTTTCAGCTCCGCGGTGCGAAGCAGCGGGGTGAGGCCAAGAAGAAGGGCCAGGACGGCCGCCGTCAGGCCGAAGGCGGCACCGATCAGCAGCCGGCGCATGCGGTGTGCAGCGTTTCAAGTTTTCGCCCGGGCGTCAACTGGCGCCCGGAATCCCCTCGTGCGTCCTCCGCGCCGATCGCGTCCATCGTGTTCGCGTGACAGCCCTCTGCTATAGTCACCCGCATGTCGCCGGGCGGGCCGGCAGATCCGGCGGACGTCACCTCGCTCCTGGCGCGCTGGCAGGCGGGTGAAGACGGGGCGCACGACCGTGTCGCGGAGGTCGTCTACCCGGAGCTTCGCCGCATCGCCAGCTCCTACCTGCGTCGCGAGCGTTCGAATCACACCCTGCAGCCCACCGCGCTCGTTCACGAGGCGTTCCTTCGCCTGGTCAACGCCGGAAGCCTGCGATTCGAGTGCCGGCAGCAGTTCTTCGCGCTGGCGGCGCAGCTCATGCGGCACATCCTCGTGGACCACGCGCGGGCGGCACTGGCGCACAAGCGCGGCGGCGAGCTCGCCAGGGTGTCGCTCGACGGCCTGGACCTGCCGGACCACCAGCTGGCGGCCGGCCGCTTCCTCGAGCTGCACGACGCGCTCGAGCGGCTGGCAAGCCACGACGCCCGGAAGGCCCGCGTCGTCGAGCTGCGATACTTCGGGGGTCTCACCCTCGAGGAGACCGCCGGGGTGCTCGGCATCTCGCCCGCCACCGCCCATCGGGAACAGCGATTCGCCGAAGCCTGGTTGAGCAACGCGCTCTCCGGGTGAACGATTCCGGACCGGCCCTGCGCTTGAGAGGCTGATGGCGATGACCTCCCTCCGCCCATGACCGACGCACGCTGGACCCGCATCGAGGATCTCTTCGACCGGGCGGCCGACCTGTCCGCCGGGGAGCAACGGGCCTTCCTCGCGCGCGAGTGCGGGGAGGAGGCGGACGTGCGCGACGCGGTCCTTCGCCTCCTGGACCACGACCGCACCCGACGCGGGCGCATTGCCGAGGTCGTCGCGGGGGCGGCGCGCCTGCCCGCCACCGAGGAGCCGGCCTTCACCGACCGCCGCTTCGGCCCCTATCGAATCGTCCGGGAGCTCGGCCGCGGCGGCATGGGCATCGTCTTCGAGGCGATGCGCGACGACGGCGCGTTCACCAAGCGGGTCGCGCTCAAGGTGGCGACGCGCGCGGCGTACTCACAGGACTTCATGTATCGCTTCCGCGAGGAGCGGCAGATACTCGCGCGCCTGGAGCATCCCCACATCGCTCGCCTGCTCGACGGCGGGACGGGCGAGGACGGCGTGCCGTACTTCGCGATGGAGTTCGTGGAGGGCGTCCCCATCGACCAGCACGTGGCCGGCCACCACCTGGGGCTCCCCGGGCGCCTGCGGCTGTTCCTCCAGGTGTGCGACGCCGTGGACTACGCGCACCAGAACCTGGTCGTGCACCGGGACCTCAAGCCGCGCAACATCCTCGTGGCGGGCGGCTCGGTGAAGCTGCTCGACTTCGGCATCTCGAAGCTGCTGGACACCGCCGATGGAGGCGCCACGGCCGCGGGCCTGGTCCCGTTCACCCCCGACTACGGCAGCCCCGAGCAGGTACGCGGCGAGCCCGTCACCACGCGCACGGACGTATACGCCCTCGGCCTCGTGCTCTTCGAGATCCTGACCGGCGCGCGCGCTCAGCAGGTGGACACCTCGTCGCCGGCCGCCTTCGAGCGGGCCATCTGCCAGACGCCGGTCCCCGCTCCCAGCGCGGCAGCCCGTGCGCGCGGTGACACCGCGCTCGCCCGTCGCCTGCGCGGCGACCTCGACACCATCGTGCTGGCCGCGACCGAGAAGGACGCCTCGCGGCGTTATGTGTCCGTCGCCGCGCTTGCGGACGACCTGCGCCGCCACCTGGAGGCCAGGCCCATCGTCGCGCGGCAGGCGGGCCGCTGGTACCTCGCCTCGAGGTTCACGCGCCGGCACTGGCGTCCCCTTGCGTCGGCCGCACTGCTCCTCGCCGCCCTGGTCGGCGGAATCGTCGCCACCCGCGCCGAGGCGCGGAGGGCCGAACGCCGCTTCGAGGAGGTCCGTCGCATCGCGAACACCCTGATGACGGATGTCCACGCGGCCATTCGCGACCTGCCCGCCTCGGCAAGAGCCCAGGACCTCGTCGTCGCCACGGCCGTGGAATACCTGGAGGGGCTCTCGAGGGAGTCCGGCGACGACCCGGCCTTGCTGCTCGAGGTCGGACGGGGGTACACGAAGGTGGCCGCGCTCGCCTATTCGCTCTCGCGCCCCAGCCTTGGCCGGCCCGACCAGGCGCGGGCGTACCTCGAGAGGGCACGGTCCATCCTGGACCCGCTCGAAGCCTCGCTCCCGGACGATGCGGATGTGGCGACGGCGCTGACGGCGCTGCGAACGGCCTCGGGCGTGTTCCTGCACGAGACCGGGCGCGCCGGCGATGCGCTGGCCGCGATGGAGCAGGCCATCCAGACCGGGGAGCGCGCGCTGGCCCGCCACCCGTCGAACGAGACGCTCCTGGAGGCACTGACGACGGCCTACGAGAGCCTGCTCGCGCGGTTCGACACCAACCCGGTGGCGCCCCGCCTCGTCGGGACGTACCTGGAGCGGGCCGGGCAGCTCGCGCGGCAGCGGCCCGGGACCGCGGAGTCGCGCGCGGCACTGGGTGTGGCGTACTCGCAGGCCGGAAAGGTGGCCGCGGCAGCGGGCCGCGTCGACGAGGCCCTCGGCTACTTCCGGCACAACGCCGAGATCCAGGCGGAGGTCGCAGACGCCGAGCCGTTCAACACCACTGCCCGGCGGAATCTCATGCTGGCGTGGAACACGCTGGCGGACATGGCGCTCGGGCCGCTCGGCCAGGACTCCTACAGCGGCCCCGGGGGGCCGCCAGTCCACCTGGCTTCGGATCGCCGGGAAGAGGCGCTTGCGGCTGCGAGGCAAGTCGTCGAGCAGGCCGAGTGGCTGCGCCGGCACGATCCCGACAACGCCGGCGCCACGCTCGACTACGCGATTGCGCTCGGGCGGTCGGCGCCGGCGTACGCGCCCGGAGACGCTGCGGCCATCGAGGTGCTCGAGCGAAGCCTCCGACTGCTGGGTGGGCTCGAGGCCGCGCATCCCGCGCGCGTGCGGCCGTATCTGATCGAGCTTCTTGGAAGCCTTGCGGAGCGCCATCGCCAGGCCGGCCGCCTGGACCACGCGATGCGGGCGTGGCGCGACGCCGATGCGGCGTTTCGACGCGCGCTGGCGGCGTCGCCGGACCACTACTACCCGCGGCGCCTGCTGATCCCGGTGCTGCAGAACCAGGCGATGGCCCTGGCCGCGCGAGGAGATCTCCCGGGCGCACGGCGCGTGGCGGGGCGTGCGGTCACGCTGGCCGACGAGGTCGGCGAGCGTGCGTCGCAGTACTCACGTGCGCCCGGCTGGCCCCCGCGCGTGCGGGCATGGCTGGCCGACCTGCTCACCACAATGGGCGATCACGAGGCGGCCCGGACCGCGCGCGAGCAGAGCCTGGCGATGTGGAAGGCTGTGGCGGGGCGCTCCGATCTGCCAGCGGATCTGACGGGCGAGGCGAAGGCGGCGCTGTCAGACGCCGGCACGGTCGCGGAGCTTCGGTGAGGAACGGCTGGCGAGGGATGGCTTGCCATCCGAAGCCCGGAGCGAAGACAGTGGGCGAAGGATGGTACCGGTACGGGGATTCGAACCCCGGTTTGATGGCTGAGAACCACCCGTCCTGACCCCTAGACGATACCGGCACTCTGGGGTTACGAACCTCCAATGTTACCGGGGCGCGGCGAGCCGGTCAAGGCCGGGTGGATGCCATAATGACTGGATGCGCCTGGTTCGCTCGCTCCTGCTGGCCACCGCAACCGTGCTGGCGATGGCCTGCGGCGATTCGCCGACACCGGCGCCGCCCCCTTCGTCCGGACCGGACCCCGCCGCCGCCGCCACCATCGCCGGACGCGTTCGATTCGAAGGCCCCGCGCCGGCCGCGGAGTTCGTGCGTCTCGACGCCGACAAGGACTGCGTCGCGCTCGCCGGCGCCGGCCAGCAGCCCGCCGAGTTCGTTGTCCTTGGGGACGGCGATGCGCTGAAGAACGTGTTCGTCTACGTGAAGAGCGGCCTCGAGAAGCACACCTTTCCGGTGCCCTCCGCGCCCGTGGTGCTGGACCAGCAGAAGTGCCGCTACGTCCCGCGCGTCCTCGGCGTGCGTGTCGGCCAGCCGCTCGAGATCCTGAACGGCGACCCGCTGCTGCACAACGTCCGATCCGAGAGCGACATCAACCAGCCCTTCAACCAGGGGCAGCCCGTGCAGGGGATGAAGTTCTCGCACACGTTCACCACGCGCGAGGTGATGGTGCCGGTGAAGTGTGACGTCCACGCCTGGATGAACGCCTACGTCGGCGTGGTCGAACACCCGTACTTCGCCGTCACCGGCGATGCCGGCACCTTCAGCCTGCCCAACCTGCCGCCCGGAACGTATACGATCGAGGCGTGGCACGAGCGGCTGGGCGTGCAGGCCAGCCAGGTGACCGTCGGGCCGAAGGAATCGAAAGATGTCGTCTTCACCTTCACACGCTGAGGCGCCGGTGGACGCGGCGGTGGGCGCGCGCGAGGCCACGCGCTCGCGTGGATCGGACTTCCTCGCCCTCACGAAGCCGCGCCTGAACTTCCTGGTGCTGCTGACCACGGCCGCCGCCTACCGCCTCGGCGTCCAGGAAGGCTCGTCGGCGCTGACGATGATGCACGCGCTGGTCGGGACAGCGCTGGTCGCCGGCGGCGCCTCGGCGCTCAACCAGGTGTGGGAGCGCGACTCGGACAAGCTCATGCGCCGCACGCGCATGCGCCCCCTGCCGGACGCGAGGTTGGAGCCCTCGCAGGCGCGCTTCTTCGGCTGGATGCTCGGCATCCTGGGCCTCGCCGAGCTCGCCGTGTTCGTCAACGTGCTGTCGAGCGTCGTCGCGCTCGTCACGCTGGCCAGCTACGTCTGGTTCTACACGCCCCTCAAGTTCCGCACGTCGCTCTCGACCATCGTCGGCGCGCTGCCCGGCGCGCTGCCGGCAGTCATCGGCTGGAGCGCGGCCACCAACACGCTGTCGATGGGGGGCTGGGTGCTCTTCGGCATCGTCTTCATGTGGCAGATGCCGCACTTCCTGGCCATCGCGTGGATGTATCGCGACGAGTACGCGCGTGCCGGTATCCAGCTGCTGCCCGTCATCCAGCCCGACGGCCGCTCCACCGGCCGGCAGGCCGTGCTCTATACGGCCGGCCTCATCCCCATCACCTTGATGCCAACGCTGATGGGCCTGGCATCGCCGTATTACCTGGCCGGGGCGATCGTGCTCGGTGCGATCCTCATGGTCTTCAGCCTCGAGTTCGCGTTCACCCGCACCAACGACGCGGCACGCCGGCTGTTCCTCGCGTCGATTCTCTACCTGCCGATCCTGTGGGGGCTGCTGGTGTGGGATCACGTCAGGTAGGGTGCAGGGGTGCAGGGTGCCGGGGTGCCGCGTGGCGGCTGCGCGTAGGGCGTAAGCTCGAACGCTGACGGCAGGCACCCCAGACCTCAAGCCCCCAGGCCCCCCAAGACCCCGAGACCTCAAGACCCCAAGTCCCAAGCCCCAAGCCCCAAGCCCCAAGCCCCCCGAAATGTCCGTCACCGACCTCCCCGCCCTCAACGCCTCGCTGAACGCGCTGGCCACGGTCTTCCTCGTGACGGGGTGGGTGTTCATTCGCCGGAAGCAGCGCGACGCACATCGCGCGTGCATGCTCGCGGCGTGCGCCACGTCGGCGGCGTTCCTGGCGTCGTATCTCGTCTACCACTACTACGTGGGGTCCGTGCCCTTCCAGAAACAGGGGCTCATCCGCACCGTCTACCTTTCCATCCTGTTCACGCACATCGTGCTGGCAGCGACCATCGTGCCGCTGGTGTTCGTCACGCTCTCCCGCGCGCTCGGCCAGCGCTTTGATCGCCACCGCCGGATCGCACGGTGGACACTGCCGCTGTGGCTCTACGTCTCGGTGACGGGCGTGGTGATCTATCTGATGCTGTACCGCATGTAGCACGCCTTCGGCGTGTGGGCGGCCTTCGGGCCGTGGGCCTCGCGGCTCCGCCGCTCGGTGGGCACTCCCACCGAAGGCCTACGGCGCGAAGCGCCGCCTACCGAGCCGCACAGCGGCGAGGCCCACGCGCTCCCGAGGGGGCGCCTTCTCGGCGCGAAGCGCCGCCTACCGAGCCGCACAGCGGCGAGGCCCACGCGCCGCCGACGGCGGCGCGCCATCACCTGTACAGCAGGTACTTCGCCCGTGTCTGGCGCCAGCGTGCCTCGTCTGCGGACCAGTCCGCGGCGACCGCGGCGGGGTCCTCGCCGCGCACGACGCGCTCCAGGCTCAGCTGCGATCCGAAGAGGAGGGCCGTGTTCTCCAGCCGGTACGCGGAGCCGAAGAGACGGCCGATCGCACCTGCCACCTCCAGGCCCAGGCGCACGGGCGAGAGCGCCGTGCGATCCGTGACGACGAGGAACACGCCCTGGCACGCTTCGCCCGCGTACTTGCTGGCGGTTGGCGTGAACCGCACCGGATAGAAGCGGATGCCCTGCAGGCGCCTGGCATTGAGCGCTTCGGCCAGCCGCGGCCCATCGATCCAGGGCGCGCCCAGCTGCTCGAAGGGCTGGTCCGTGCCGCGTCCCACGGAGAGGTTGGAGTACTCGATCGCACCAATACCGGGATAGAGCGTCGCCTGGCTCAGGTTGCGCATGTTGGGTGATGGGTTCACCCAGGTGAGCCCCGTCTGGTCGAACCAGGCGTCACGCACCCAGTTCTCGACCGGGACGACTGTCAGGTCCGCCCCCAGCGTCCGTTCGCCGTTGAAGAGTCGCGCCAGCTCGCCCATGGTCAGCCCGTGACGGATGGGCATGGGATGGTAGTCCACCAGTGCGGTGCCCGAGCGATCCGGCAGCGGCCCTTCGATCTGCCAGCCGTTGATCGGATTCGGGCGATCGAGCACCACCACCGCGATCTTCCGCTTCGCCGCCTCCTCCATCACGAACCCCATGGTCGCGTGGTACGTGTAGAAGCGCGCGCCGACGTCCGCGAGGTCCACGACGATGGTGTCCAGGCCTTCCAGCATGTCGTCGGTCGGCCGCCGCGTGGCGCCATACAGCGAGTGCACGATCAGCCCCGTCCTCGCATCCTTTTCCGAGGCGACGTCCTCCCGGTCTTCGGTCCCGCGAATCCCGTGCTCAGGGCTGAAGAGCGCCACGAGATTTGCCCCAATCCCCGCGTGCAGGACGTCGATGGTGCTGCGCCCCTGCCGGTCGATGCCGGTGTGATTCGTCAGGAGGCCCACCTTCCTGCCCTGCAGCACCTTGAAGCCATCGCGCGCCAGCACGTCGATGCCGGCCAGCACCGGGCCCGGGGGCTGCGGCGCCGGCACCGACGCGGCCGCCAGCGCGGGCGCCGCCACGCGCGGCACGTGCGACACATCCGGCATCGCCGCCGCGGCCAGCGTGGCCACGCGCGCGCGCAGCGGCGTCACGTCGCCGGTGCCGTCCGGGTGCAGGCGGCTGGAGAGGAACACGACGTAGCCGCCCGACGCCGGGTCCATCCAGAGGCTCGTCCCGGTGAAGCCCGTGTGCCCATAGGAGCCAATCGGAAACAGCTCGCCGCGGTTCGACGAGAACGTCGTGTCGATGTCCCAGCCCAGGCCGCGCACGGCCGTCATGGCCGGCGGGGTCGCGCGCGAGGTCATGCGCGCGATGGTCGCGGGCGACAGCACGCGGCGCCCGTCGAGCACGCCGCCGCCCAGCAGCATCCGCGCGTAGCGCGCCAGGTCGGCCGCCGTCCCGAACAGCCCCGCGTGGCCGGCCACGCCGCCCATCCGCCGCGCCGTGGGGTCGTGCACCACTCCCCGCAGCACCGGGGCCGAGGGCCGCTTGCAGGGCCACTGGTCCATCTGCTCGCACCGCTCGGTGGGGGCAATGCGCCCGCGCAGGTGCTCGGGCGGGTTGAAGCCGGTGTCGCGCATGCCCAGCGGCTCGAAAATCGTGGTGCGGGTGTACGCATCGAGGGGCTGACCACTCACGACGCGGACGATCTCGCCCAGCAGGAAGAAGTTGATGTCGCTGTAGACGAAGCGCTGGCCGGGCGACGAGGTGGGCACCTCGTTGCGCGCCAGCTCGATGGCGGTGTCGTATCCGGTCCACGGGTCGGCCAGGTCCACGTCGGGCCTCAGGCCGGACACGTGCGCCAGCAGGTGTCCAATGGTGATTCCGCCCTTGCCGTAGCGCTCGAAGCCCTTCACGTAGGTGGACACGGGATCGTTGAGGCGGATGCGGCCCTGCTCCACCAGCGACATCACGGCCGGCGTCGTGGCCACCACCTTGGTAAGCGACGCCAGGTCGAACACCGTATCGAGGGTCATGGGCTCCCGCGCGGGGACCCGCGCCCGGTCGCCGTATGCCTGGAGGTGCAGCACCTGGTCACCGCGCCCCACGAGGACCACGGCCCCAGGGGCCTGGCCGGCGGCAATCGCAGCCTCCACGACCGAGTCGATACCGGCAATCCGGGA
>JBFWQE010000091.1:0-1544 GCA_050249615.1 Vicinamibacterales bacterium | reverse complement strand
CCGGCATCCGCTCCGTCGTCCTTCACCGCCACCACGGACGACCGCGGCCGCTACTCGATGATCGGCCTCAAGGCCGGCTCGTGGAAGGTCACCGCATCCGCCCCGGGTTTCGAGGCCGTGTCCGGCAACGTGCCCATCAAGACCATCGGCGCCCCGATGCCGCCCGTGGACTTCACCCTCAACCCCGGCGCCTCCGGCCCGGCCGGGGCCCTGGCCGGCGTCAACACCAAGGAATTGCAGGGTGAGCTCGCCAAGGCCGACGCGATGGTGGCGGCCAAGGACTACCCGGGCGCGATTGGCATCTACGAGGCCATGCTGGCCAAGGTGCCTGCCCTGACGGCCCTGCACCTGCAGATTGGCGGCCTGTACCGGAATCAGAAGCAGTACGACAAGGCAATCGAGGCCTACAAGAAGGTGCCCGCCGACGATGCGAACGCCGACAAGGCCACCATCGAGATCGGCATGACGCAGCTCGAGATGAACGATCTCGCCGGGGCCGAGACCACGCTGCTGAGCGTCGCGCAGTCCACCAGCGCCAACAAGGAAGTCTTCTACAACCTCGGCGAGGTGAAGTTCGCCAAGGGCGAGACCGAGGAGGCCGTGAAGTACTACCAGCGCGCCTCGGACATCGATCCCAACTGGGGCAAGCCGCTGTTCAAGCTGGGCCTGGCCCGGCTGCAGAAAGCCGATACGGCGGGCACGCTCGAGATCATGAACAAGGTGATCGAGGTAGACCCGAACTCGGCCGAGGCCGCACAGGCCAAGGGGCTGATCGAGCAGCTGAAGAAGCAGTAGGGATCAGGTCGGGGCCGGGGCCTCAGGAGTCTCACGCCCCCAAGTCCCAAGCCCCAAGCCCCAAGCCCCAAAAGGCCGGGCGCTAACGCGCTCCGGCCTTTTGCCGTTTCTGGGCCTCGGCGATGAGATCCGCCAGGCGCGGGTCGTTCGGCGTGATGTCCTGCGCCTTCCTCCACAGGTCGATGGCGTCCTGGTAGCGGCTCTCGCGCGCCGCGAGGATGCCCTTCACCACGTAGGCTCGCGCGAAGCGCGGGTCGACCTGCAGGGCCGCGTCCAGGGCCTGGTGGGCCTCTCCAGTGCGGCCCCGGGACGCCTCCAGCCAGCCGAGCGCCGCGTGGTTCGACGCCATGTCCGGGAAGGTCCGCAGGCTTTGCGCGTACTCATCCTGGGCCCTGGCGAGGGCCTGTCCGGCCGGGCCCGGTAGCTCCGCCACGCCCAGCGACAGCAGCGCTTCGGCCGCCCGCACGCGCACCACCCGGGCCGTGTCCACGAGCCTGGCCGTGAGCGCGGGGGCCACGCGGTCCAGCTGTCCTGACGCGGCCAGCGCCTTGACGGCTGACGCCCGCACTGCGGGCTCCGGGTCAGATGCCGCGCCCATCAGCGCGTTGAGCACCGCCTGTGGCGCCTCGACAGGCGCGCCGGCCGGCCGGCGGTGGACGGGAACCGAGCCGGAAGCAAACGACGTCTGGCTCTGGGCCGTCGAGGCCGAGGCCGCGCCGCCAAGCAGCATCCGCGCGAGGAAGTCCGCG
>JBFWQE010000090.1:0-21160 GCA_050249615.1 Vicinamibacterales bacterium | reverse complement strand
AGACACGAAGAGCCTGTGGAAATGCCGGCCGCGGACGCGGCCTTGGACGCCGCCCAGAACGCGGCGCCCACATTCCCACAGGCCCTCCAATTGGAGCGTTGACTTACGGTCTTTCCATATCAGAACCTGCCCCGGCTGATCCACCGCCCGATGGTGCCCGCGTTCCGCGTGGCTTCGGTCTGATCGATCCAGGCCGGCGTCGGGTTCGATCCGCAATGGCCTCCCAGGATGTCGATGATGTAGACCTCCGTGGTGCCGGGGTCCGGCTGGCTGCCGTAGTTGTAGTCCACGATGTCCATGGACGGATCGTTCGCGTTGCCGCGCTTGCCGTTGTAACCCCAGCGCGTATCGAACGTGCGCAGGCGGTCCACCACGCGATCCATGAACTCCCACGTCCCACCGTGCTCCTGGCACGAGTTGCCGAGCGCGCCCGGATACTCCCGCGCAATCTGCTCCACGACGCCGGCGCCGTAGCCGGGCAGCGGCAGCCGCTGGCCGGGTGCTGGATTGGGCGTGCGGGTTCCGCCCCCGGGACCAGGAGCGGGGGATGGGCCTGGGGCAGGGCCCGGCGACGGTGCGGGGCCTCCGGGCGCCGCGGGCGTCGTGAACGAGACGGCGGCGGAGTAGCCGCTCGTCGTCACCCCGTCAGTGGCGTAGACCCGCCAGTAGAACGTGCTGTTGTAGGGGATGTTGCCCACGGCCACCGAGGTGGTGCCGCTCGGGTCTGGCGTGGCGGTCAGGACGGCGACGATCGACGACGGTTCGGGCGCCGTGCCGACCTCGATGCGGTAGACCGCCTGGGTCGTGCCCGAAATGCGCCCGTTGCGGACCTTGAAGATCGGTGTGACCGTGGTGATGGCGCCGACCGGCTCGAGCGGCGTCGGCGGCTCGAGCACGACCGGATCGACGACGCGGAAGCTCGAAGCTGCGGAGTAGGGGCCTGTGTTGGCGCCGTCGAGCGCCCGGGCACGCCAGTAGTAGGTGGAGCCGGCCGTCAGGAAATCGGGGATGCGGTAGCTCGTCCGTCCCCCGTCACCCGGCGTCACGCGGTCGGCGTGGTGCAGCAGGTTCTCGAAGCTGGGATCGCCCGCCACCTGGATCTGCAGCCACAGAGGGCGCTCACCGTTGGTCTGGGCGTTCTCGATGAGCAGGGTGACGAGCTCGCCGCTGTACACGATCTCCGCTCCGGCGGGAGGCTCGAGCGTCTGCGGCGCCGAGATGTTCACGCCAGGAATGGGGCCGGCAATCGAGGGGCTGAGGGGGTTGGCGCTCTTCGCCTGCTCGCACCCCGCGACCACGAAGGCGGCTGCGGCCACGAGGGCCACGGCAATCGGGCGTTGCATCGGGACTACTCCTTACGCGGAGCTATCGGCAGGTCGGGCGCGGGGCTTTACACTGCACTTTACGTGGTTGCCCGGGACTGCCCGAAGCAGAGAGGTGGGTCATAATACTGGCCTGTGCGCATCCTGATGCTGGCGCCGGAGCCGTTCTTCGAGCCCCGCGGCACCCCGTTCAGTGAGTACCACCGGCTCAAGGCCCTCTCGGAGCTCGGGCACCACGTGGACCTGGTGACCTATCCCATCGGGCGGGACGTGGACATTCCCAACCTCCGCATCTTCCGGGCCTGGCGGCCGCCCTTCGTCACCCGCGTGCGCATCGGGCCGTCGTTCACCAAGGTCCTGCTGGATGGCCTGATGCTCGTCACCATCGCCCGGCGGGCGATGAGCCAGACGTACGACGCCATCCACTCGCACGAGGAAATGGGGCTGGTCGGCGTGTGGCTGGCGAAGTGGCTGGGCATCCCGCACCTGTACGACATGCACTCGAGCCTCCCGCAGCAGCTGAGCAACTTCAAGTACAGCCGCTCGGGCCTGCTGCGCTCGTTCTTCACCTGGGCCGAGAACCAGATGGTGCACGGATCGCAGTCGGTCATCACGATCTGCCAGGAGCTGCAGGACACCGTCGTGGACATGGGGGCGGGCGATCGCGCGTTGCTCATCGAGAACGTGATGGGCGGCGACGTGGACGAGGCGCCGTCTCGGCCCGCGGCCGATATCCGCACCGCCTGGGGCATCCCGGCCGACGCGCCGCTGGCGCTCTACACCGGCACGTTCGAGGCCTACCAGGGCGTGGAGCTGCTCATCGACGCGGCGGCCATCCTGGTGGGGACGCGGCCTGGCGCGCGGATCCTGGTCGTGGGCGGCGAGCCGCAGCAGGTGGACCGTGCCCGGGGCCTGGCTCGCGAGCGCGGCGCCGCCGACGTGATGGTCTTCACCGGCCAGCAGCCCGCGCGCGAGATCCCGAGCTTCGTCCAGGCCTGCGACGTCCTGGTCTCGCCGCGCATCCGCGGTACCAACACGCCGCTCAAGATCTACTCGTACCTCCGGAGCGGCCGGCCCATCCTGGCGACGAACCTGCTGACGCACACGCAGGTGCTGACGCCCGGGATCGCCGTGCTGGTCGCGCCCGAGCCGCAGCCCTTTGCCGAGGCGCTGGCGGCGCTGCTGGACGATCCCGCGGCGCGCGCGGCGCTGGCCGCGCGGGCGCGGGCGGTGGCCGACGAGAAGTACAGCCGGGAGGCCTACGTCCGCCGCACCGCACAGGCATACGCGCGGCTGGTGCCCGGCGGCCCGTCGAGAGCGGTGCCCTCCTCCATCAACGTGGCTGAGCGGTGAAGATCCTGGTCACCGGCGCCACCGGGTTCACCGGTGGGCACCTGGCCAGGACGCTGGCCGGGCGCGGAAACGACGTGCGGGCGCTCGTGCGGCCGAAAAGCCGCGCGCGCTTCGATCAGTCGCCGCTCGCTTCCGCGGGCGTGCAGGCTATCGAGGGGGACCTGGGCGATCGCGCGTCGGTGGTGCGTGCCGCCGATGGCGTGGAGGTCGTGTACCACATCGCGGCGACCTATCGCGAGGCGGGGCAGCCCGACTCGGCCTATCGCGCCATCAACGTGGACGGGACGCGCAACCTGCTCGAGGCCGCGCGTGCGGGCGGCGCGCGGCGGCTCGTGCACTGCAGCACGGGCGGCGTGCACGGCCACATCGCGCACCCGCCGGCCAACGAGGACGCGCCCTTCAACCCCGGCGACATCTACCAGGACACCAAGCTGGAGGCCGAGCAGCTGGCGCGGCGCTTCGGGCAGGAGACGGGCTTCGACGTCGTCGTCGCACGGCCCATCGGCATCTACGGGCCGGGAGACACGCGCTTCCTGAAGATGTTCCGCGGCCTCGCGCGCGGCACCTTCCCGATGCTCGGTTCGGGGAAGGCCTTCTACCACCTCACCTACGTCGACGACCTGGTGGAGGGCTTCATTCTCTGCGGCACGGTGCCGGGTGCGGCGGGACGCACCTATATCCTCGCGGGTCCGCGCTATACGACACTCGCGGAGCTGGTGGCGCTGGTGGCGAAGGAACTGGGTGTCGAGCCGCCGCGCATCCACTGGCCCGTGTGGCCGTTCTGGACGGCGGGCCTGCTGTGCGAGCTCGTCTGCGTGCCGCTGCGCATCGAGCCGCCGATCTACCGCCGGCGCGTGGACTTCTACACCAAGAGCCGCGCCTTCGACACCACCCGCGCGCGCACGGAGCTGGGCTTCACGCCGAAGGTGGACCTCGAAGAGGGCATCCACCGGACGGCCGAGTGGTATCGGCAGGAGAAGCTCCTGTGAGCGTCGGGAGCCGGGAGTCGGGAGCCGGGAGTCGGCGGCTGAACATCGTCCAGATTTGCGATCACCTGGGATGGGAAGGGTCGCGCATGCACGGCGTGAAGCGGCTCTTCGCGTGGATGATCCCGCGCTTCGACAAGGCGCGCTTCAACGTGTCGCTCATCAGCCTGCGGAAGAAGGACCTCTCCGAGGACACGCTCGAGCAGTTCGGGATCGACGTCACCTACATGGCGCGGCACAAGTTCGACCCGGCCACCTACCCGGCGCTCCTGAAGGTGCTCCGCGCGAAGCAGGCCGACGTGGTCCACATGCACGGCTACGGCGCGACGACGTTCGGGCGGATGTGCGCGTGGCGGATGGGGATTCCGTCCATCCTGCACGAGCACGCGAACCTGGGCGACACGCCGTGGTTCCAGAAGGTGGCGGACCGCATCCTCGCGCCGCACACCGACATCGCGATTGCCGTGTCCGCGTCCACCGCGGAGTTCACGACCCGCGCCCGGCTGATGCCGGCCGAGCGGACGAAGGTCGTCTACCTGGGCGCGCCGCTGGACGAGTTCGCCCGGCCGCGGAGCGCGGAGGAGATCGCACGGGCCCGGGCGGAGCTGGGCATCGCGCCGGACACGATCGCGGTGGGCACCATCACGCGGCTCATGCCGTCGAAGGGGAACGAGTACCTGGTCGCCGCGGTGCCGGCCATCGTGGCGCGCCAGCCGAAGGCGCGCGTGTACATCGCCGGAGAAGGGGAGCTGCAGGCCGCGCTCGAAGAGCAGGCCCGAGCGCTCGGTCTGGGCGATCGCCTCGTGTTCCTCGGCTTCCAGCGTGACGTGGCGAAAGTGCTGTCCGCCTACGACGTGCTGGCGTTCCCGTCCCTCTGGGAAGGCACGCCGCTCACCGTGTTCGAGACGCTGGCGATGGGCAAGCCGATCGTGGCCACCGACGCCGATGGCCTGCTGGACGTCCTCACCGACGGGCAGGACGCGCTCATCGTTCCGCGACGCGATCCGGGACGACTGGCGACGGCCGTCTGCACGCTCGTCGAGCAGCCGGACCTGGCCGCGCGGCTGGCCGCCAGCGCCCGGGAGACCGGCACGCACTATGACATCATGGCGTTCGTCCGTAAGATGGAGCGGCTGTACGTCCTGCTGCACGAGACCTCGCGCGCCACGAAGCGCACGGGCGTCCTGCAGGCGGACCTGAGCTTCCTCGAGACCTGAGCGGATGACCATCGACCAGCCCGTCGCCACGCGCATCGCCGGCCGCAGCCTGGCCTGGCGCCTGGGCGCCTCGGCCACCGCCGCCGTGGCCGTCGTCCTGCTGGCGTGGGCGCTCACCGTGGACTTCACCAAGGTGAGCTACGGCTTCTTCAGCGATGGCGCCACCTACTACAGCCTGGCGCACAGCCTCGCGGAGGACTTCGACTTCGAGTACCGGCGCGAGGATCTCGTGCGCGTGTGGCGCGAGTTCCCGAGCGGTCCCGAGGGCATCTTCCTCAAGCGCGGGCGCGACGTGGACGTCTCGCTCGGCGCGGGCTTCCCGTTCGTGCACGTCACGTCCCGGGACGATCCGAACCAGGAGCGGCTCTACTACGGCAAGTCGTACATCTTCCCGCTCGCCGCCGCGCCGTTCGTGTACCTGTTCGGGACCAACGGCTTCCTCGTGCTGCACGCGGTGCTCATCACGCTGATGTTCCTGGCCGCGTACGCGTTCCTGGTGGCGCGCAGCCATCCGATCGCGGCGCTGGTGTTCGCGTTCGGCTACGTGTTCGTGTGCGTGGCGCCGGTGTACATGGTGTGGATGACGCCGGACTTCTTCAACGCCGCCGTCGTCACCCTCGGCTACTTCTTCTGGTGCTACAAGGACGTCGTCGGACCCAACGCGGTGCCGCTCTCGGCCGCGACGCGCGTGCGCTGGTTCCTGGGCAACCGGTCGGACGTCATCGCGGCCCTGTTGCTGGGCATCGCCACGTTCTCGAAGCCCACGCACGTCCTGCTGATCGCGCCGCTGCTGGCCTCGGCGCTGCTGCGCCGGCAGTGGCAGCGCACGCTCCGGATCGGCGGCTTCTTCACGCTGATGGTGGTGCTGCTCTTCGGCGCGAACATCGCCATCACCGGTGAGTGGAACTACCAGGGCGGGGATCGTCGCACCTTCTACAGCGGGATGGGCGGGTTCCCGTTCCAGACCGAGCAGAACCGCTTCGAGGCCGTCGGCGACGACCGCGCGACCAACCGCGTGCTCGTCGAGGTGCTCACCGGCCGCGAGGTCCTCGTGGACGTGTTCCGCCGCAACGTCGGCTATTTCTTCTTCGGGCGCCACACCGGGTTTGCGGCCTACTACTTCCCGGGCGTGATGGCGATGCTGCTGTTCCTGGCCGCCACGCGCGATCGCGCGGTGTGGCAGTGGCTCACGCTCGCCGCCGGCCTCGGGTCCGCCGTGGCGCTGCTGCTCTACATGCCCTACACCTACTCGGGCGGGGGAGGCCCGGTGGGGAACCGCTACTTCCTCGGTGTGTACCCGGTCTTCCTGTTCCTCACGCCGCCGTTGCAGACGGCGGTGCCCGGCCTCATCGCCATGGCGGTGAGCGGACTCTTCACCGCGCAGATCCTGTCGAACCCGTTCTACGCCTCGTTTCATCCCGGCGAGCACACCAAGACCGGCCTGTTCCGGTGGCTCCCCCCGGAGTTGACGCTCGTCAACGACCTGCCGGTGAACGTGAGCCCGTCGCGCTCGCGCCAGCCGCTGGGCGGGACACCGCCGGTGATGGCGTATTTCCTGGACGACAATGCCTACAACCGCGAGGGCGATGCGTTCTGGGTGCGCGGCGAGTCGCGCGCCGACCTGATGCTGCGCGCGCCGGTGGTGACCGAGACGGGCCCGCAGGGCGAGGTGAGCCGCCCGCTGCGAATTCCGAGGATGGAGGTGCACCTCGAAACCGGCCCCGTCGCGAACCGCGTGACCGTGGCCACCGATGGCGACCTGCGCGTCGTGGACATGCAGGCCAGCTCGCGCCAGTCGTTCGTCATCGAGATGCCGCGCGGCCTGCCGTACCGGCCGGACCCACGCTTCCCGACCAACTACGTCTACACGCTGTCGATCGAGAGCGCCACGGGGTTCATCCCGCTCTTCGACACCGGCGCGCGCGACAACCGGTTCCTCGGCGTGTACGTGCGGTTGGTGCCGCTGTATGAGTAGGAGCAGGCACGCGTCGGGTCATGCGCATCGCCGGACAGACCGGTCGGTTGGCCCTCCCGAGCGTGGGGGCAAGCCTGTCGCCTGCGCGACCTCTCGGTCGGCCGGTCGAACACGCCTCTGCGACCCACAAGCACTTGGGCAACTCGCCTGGCTTCGCTGGGCTCAAACAGGCCGAGTGGCGCGCGACGGCGTGTTCGTCAGAATGCGAAACGGCCGACCTCAAAGGTCGGCGCAGGCGACAGGCTTGCCCCCACGCTCGCAGCTACGCCACCCACGCTGCAGTCGCCCGATTCACGTGCAGGTTGCTCGACGCGAGGCCTCGCAGGGAGCATGGGGCCGTCCGGGCCGGGGGCACGGACCTTCTCGCCCCCGACGACCTTTGAGGCCAGCCGACTCGCTCCGTGGGCGACAAACGTCTCGCCGGGCACGAAGCGCACGGCTGTTTTGTGCGGTCGGTCCTGGCGTCACGGCGAGGCGTTTGACCGGCTGGCCGAGTGGTCGTCGGGGGCGGGAAGGTCGGGCATCCGGCCCGGACGGTCCCACGCGTCACACGCGGCCGCGTTCTCGTGCCTCGAGGGCATCATGGCGACCGTAGCCGTCGTCACCGCCAGCCCGCCGTTCGCCGAGGGGGGCCACCTCGTCATGGCGCGCGAGCTCGTGCGCGCGCTCCGCGAGAGCGGCCACGACGCCGGCCTCATCGTCACGCCGCAGAACCGCTTCGGCCGACAGGCCAGCGCCTACCTCGCGGCCTGGTGCACCGACGTCGGCCTCGCGCACGAGGAGAAGCGCGTCGATCAGGTCATCAGCCTGCGCTTCCCGGCCTACGCCGTCCGCCACCCGAACCACGTCCTGTGGCTGAACCACCGGATGCGCGAGTACTACGACCTGTGGGACCGCTTCCAGGCGCAGCTGTCGTGGAAGGGCAGGATCAAGGAGCGCACGCGCCGCGCGCTCATCCATCGTGCGGACCGCTTCCTCCTCAACCGCACGCGGAAGCGATACGTGATCTCCGCCACGGTGCAGGCGCGGCTGCAGCGATGGGGAGGTATCCAGTCCGACGTGCTCTATCCGCCGCCGCCGGTGCGGGAGTACCGCATCGAGAGCTACGGTGACTACATCTTCGCCGTCTCGCGCCTCGCGCCGCTCAAGCGCTTCGACCTGCTGCTGCGCGCGCTGGCCGAGCCGGTAGCCACGGGCCTGCGCTGTGTCATCGCGGGCGAGGGCGCCGAGTTGCCCGCGCTGCTCAAGCTTCGCCGCCAGCTCGGGCTGGACGAGCGCGTGGAGTTCGTCGGACGTCTGTCCGACGCCGAGATGGTGACGCACCTGGCGCGCTGCCGCGCCGTGGCGTTCGTGCCGTGGAACGAGGACTACGGCTTCGTCACCGTCGAGGCCTTCGCCTGCGCCAAGCCCGTCGTAACGGTCACCGACAGCGGCGGTCCCGCGGAGCTGGTGAAGGACGGCGTCAGCGGCTTCGTCACGGCGCCGACACCAGAGGCGCTGGCCGTCGGCCTTCGCGAGATCGTGTCCGACCGCACGCGCGCCATCCGCATGGGCGAGGCCGGCGCCGCCGCGGTCTCGACAATGACCTGGGCGTCGGCCGTGGAGCAGCTCCTGAAGTAGGCCAGCCCTTATACAGGCCCCGCGCCCTGGAGCCGAAAACCGGTGTGCCCGTCATGCGCACCGTTGTCGTCGCGTGCATTTCCCTGATCCTCGCCGCCTGCGGACGTCCCGCGTCTCACGCGCCGGCCGCGCCGGTTCCCCTGCCGGCACCGGTGGCCGAAGCCGTCCGCAACCTCGCTGCGCCCGATCGCATCGGCGCGCTCAACGCCGCCGCGCACGAGCATCGGGGTGATCCGTCAGCGCTCGTCGCGCTCGCGCGCGATCCGGATGTCCGCGTGCGCTTCGGGGCGGCCTACGTGGCGGCGCTGTGGGCCGACGATGGGCGCGACGCGGAGGCGTTGGCGCCTCTGCTGCAGGACGAAGACGAGGCGACACGAGCGGTGGTGGCCGGCTCGCTTGCGGGGCTCGGCCACGCTGAGGCCAGGGCCGCCCTGGAGAGGCTCCGCGAGTCCACAGCACCCATGCCGTTCAGCGATCCACCCCTCACCGCCGGCCGCTTCGCCGCCGGCGCGCTTGCGGCCATCGACGCCGCCGGCGCCCGGCGATGACGCGCGCGCTTCTCACGAGGGTCATCCGCGGGCGGCTCCGTGCTCCGTGGCGGATCGCGCCTGGCGCCGCCGTCGCCCTCGCGCTCGCGGCCGCGCTCGCGCCCGCGGTGTCGCTGCGCGCCGCCTCGTCGCTCGTCGTCGAGCCCGACGGCATCCGCGTGCTCGTTCCCATCGAGATCGAGGGGGCAGACGACACGCTGCTGGCGCGCTGGTCCGACGCCGTTGACCGCGCGTGGAACCAGGGCAACGGCGGACGCAAGTTCGAGTACTGCGGGCGTCCGGTGACCGTTGTACCCGTTTTCAAGGCGATGTCCGACGACGGCAACGTCGATCCCGGATACCACTACCTCGCAGTGCAGCAGGTCCGGCCGGGCCAGTACTTCGTGAGCAACGTCATGCACGCGGCGGGCACGAACCCGACGGAGTCGAACCGCAACGGCTTCATCGCCTCCGACGCGTCCGATGCCACCGTCGCGCACGAGTTCGGCCACTACCTGGGCCTGCCGGACGAGTACGTCGAGAACGACACCAACGGCAACGGCCGGCGCGACCCCGGCGAGACGACGACGCCCAACACGGCGCTCTATCCCGATGCAGCCGGCTCGCTGATGGCCACCGACCAGGGGCACGTGCTCGAGCGGCAGATCGACGCCGCGCTCGAGGAGCACGGAATCGACGAGCAGCTCCAGTGCCCGCTCGAGATTCGCGTGAAGGGCGTCTACACGACGGCGCCGATCGGCGGCTGCAACACCGATCGCGCCACCATCCAGGCTGAGGTCCTTGCGACGGTGAACGGGACGGATGCGAGCGGCGAAGGCCCCATCCAGGTGAACTGGCGCCCCGTCAACCGCTGCGAGGACACCCGGTTCGGCGGCTACCGCGTGCTGCCCGAGGGCCCGCCGGCGCTGAGGATCTCGGCGGTCTTCGACCTCGCGACCGGCCACACGATCACGGTCTCGACCACGGGGATGTACGAGTCGTATTTCACCACCGGCGGCCGCATCGGTACCGGCAACTTCCTGCGGCTGTGGCCGGGCATCGTCAAGGGCACGAACGTCGCCGGCACCCTCGCTTCGTTCCGGGTGCGGCACGGCGAGTGGACGACGGGCGCCAGCTTCCGCTTCGAGAACCGGGAAGGCACGCTCGGCCCCGGGGGGGACGTGCGGCAGTTCGGCAGCGCGACGATGGAGCTGTGCCGGCCGTCGAGCGAGGGCGCGTTCCGAGGCTGCCGCGAGTAGCTATCGGGCACCTACGCTCGTTCCCGGTCGGCTCCGGGCCGCCGGCGACGCCATTGCTGCAGGCCCACGAGCGCGAAGGCCGCGAGCGTGAGCACGATCATCACGACGCGCAGCACCGCCACGCCGTCGTCGGGCCCGCTCGCGGGTGCGGGTCCCCGCGGCACGGGTCCCGCGCTCGCGCCGGGGGAGGCCGCCGCCGGCTGGCCGGCGCCGTCCGGAAGGGGCGGCGCCGATCCCGCGGCGATGGGCGGAATGGCCTGCGCGCCCTCCTTCGTGGCCGTGTCCACGAACTCGCCTCCCGCGACGAAGAGCAGCCGGATGCCTGCCTCCGCGGGCATCGTGAACCGCTCGGACTGAAGGCGCTCGCCGTTCACCACCGCCGAGGCCTGGACCGATGCCCCGATGGGCAGGTGCGCGAACACGGCGCGCCCGTCAGCGCCGGTCGGCATGCGCCTGGCGTCTTCGCCCGACACGTCGAGTTCGACGTCGATGCCCGCGAGGTTGCCCGCGAAGTTGCCCTGCACGATGCGGACGGTGAGCGAGCCCGGGGCGAGCGTGCCGTCCTGCAGCGCCATCCCCGCCGCGCGCACCACCTGCGCCCCCGAGCCGCCCTGTGGAGGGGCCTGCGCGCTCAGGCCTGCGGGGGCCGCGAGCGCGAAGGCGAGTGCGAGGGCGCGTCTCATGTCCCGGTACATCATCGCATCCGGTAGGTGAGCCCGGTCAGCAGCCGCAGCTCGTCGTACCCCTCGTCGCGCGTGTAGTCGGCGACGAACATCAGTGAGAAGAGTCGGTTCAGCGTGGCGTTGGCGGAGCCCGAGTAGCGCTTCGTCGAGGGCCGTGTTTCGATGATGACCCCGTCGCTGCGCACGAAGCGGATGACCGAGAGCGATGTCGAGTAGTCGGCCGAGACGTACAGCATCCGTCCGAGCCCGCGGCCCACGGAGAAGTACGTCGAGTTGTACGGGCCCGTCGGCCGGTCGTACCGCGCCATGCTGGCCGAGAGGTCCAGTCCCGTCCCCGCCACGTTGCCCGCGTGCCCGCCCACGGTCAGCCGGCCCGTCGGCTCATCGTCGCGGTTGTTGCGGTCCTGGTAGTAGCCCGTCCAGACGTCCGCCTGGCGCGCCACGCGGAGGATGACGCGGCCGCCGGCGGACGCGTACTGCAGCCCTTCGATGGCCTGCTGCGTCAGCGGGCGGTTGTGCAGCACGTCCTCGGTGAGTCGTCGCGCGTCGATGGACCGCCCGCGGTTGTAGGTGCCGTTCAACTCCACGCGTGGTCCGGCCGAGACGCGCGCGTTCACCAGGAAGTAGGAGAGCCCGCTCGACGCCGTGCCCTCCGCCGGCCCTTTCATGTCCACCTCCGCGGCCTGGTACAGGAAGAAGCCCGAGCCGCCGGGTATGTAGTTGGTGAACGTGAGCAGGTTGCGCTCGGTGAGGCCGGACTGCTTGACCTGCACGTAGCCCACCACGTGCCGCTGCATGAAGCCGCGCTGCAGCGCGACGTACCCGCCGGACTTGCGGACGCCGGAGGCGTAGCCCGTGTCGTACACCAGCGGCTCGGCGCCGCTGAAGCCGCCGACGGTGAACCGCAGGCCATCGCTCGTCGCGGGGACGTGCCTGTACTCGAACAGCCCGCCCGCCAGCGCGCCGGCGGTGCCGAGGTCCGGCAGCCACATGTGTCCGGCCCGCACGCGGAACTGGCCCTGCGCGCCGAATCGCGCGCCGGCGAACCCGTCGTACACCGAGGCGCGATCGGGGCGGTCCACCGTCGTGTAGCGCGAGTAGCGGAGGTCCACGCCAGCCTCGAGCCCGCTGGCGTCCACCTCCGGCGTGCGGAAGGTGAACATCGTGGCGAACTCGGTGTCGCGCCGGCTGTCGAGGCCCTCCACGTTGCGCGTGGCGGTGTTCACGAGGAACGTCACGCGGCCGTCGATGGGCGGAGGCGGCGAGGCTTGCGAGCCGGCCTGTCCCGAGGATGAAGAGGCCTGGCCCCACGCGGGCATCGTGCCCGCCACGAGGAGGGCAGCGACGAGCAGTGAGCGGAGCGATGTAATGTGGCACCTCATCTCAGTGGCGTCCCTGCGGATGGCAGCTGTAGCAGGCAAGCGAGTCGTACCGATAGCCGGTGCGGCCCCGATGCTTGCTGTCCATCTCCGACTGTGAGTGCTCGTGGCAGACGAGGCACGTGAACGTCGCGGTGCTCGTCTGGTGGCACGTGTTGCAGCTCTGGCGGTGTGGCCCGGACGTGATCGGGAACCCGTGGTTGAACGTGCCCTGGTTCCATGACGAGTCCGTGGCCCGGTGGCAGCTCTCGCACGTCGTCGGGAAGCCGGATGACGCGTGCGGCGGGTTCGACGTGCGGTTGTAGGCGTCCTGGTGGCAGCCCACGCACGTCCGCGGCGTGCCCCGATAGACGTTGTTGCGATGGCACGTCGTGCACGAGGCCTGGGCGTGGCGGCCCACCAACGCGAAGACCGTCGCGTGGTTGAACGACGCGCCCTGCCAGCTCGAGTCCGATGCGCGATGACAGCTCTCGCACGTCGTCGGGAAGCCGGCGGCGGCGTGATTGGGCGCGGTCGTGCGGTTGTACTGGTCCTGGTGGCAGCCCACGCAGTCGCGCGGGGTGCCGCGGTAGACGTTGTTGCGATGGCACGTGGCGCACGACGCCTGCGCGTGGCGTCCCACCAGCGCGAAGATGGTCGAGTGATTGAAGCCCGCCCCCTGCCAGCTGGAGGCCGAGGCCGAGTGGCACGTCTCGCACCGCGTCGGGAACCCCGCCGCGGCATGGTTCGGCGCGGAGGTGCGGTTGTAGTCGTCCTGGTGGCAGCCGACGCAGTCCCGCGGCGTGCCCCGGTAGACGTTGTTGCGGTGGCACGTGGCGCAGGCGGCCTGGGCGTGCTGGCCGACGAGCGCGAAGACGGTGGAGTGATTGAAGCCCGCCCCGCGCCAGCTCGAGTCCGTGGCGCGGTGACAGCTCTCGCACGTCGTGGGGAAGCCGGCCGCGGCGTGCGCAGGCGCCGTGGTCCGATCGTACGCATCGCGGTGACAGCCGACGCAGTCGCGCGCGGTCCCCCGGTAGACGTTGTTGCGATGGCACGTCGTGCACGCGGCCTGCGCGTGCTGGCCCACCAGCGCGAAGGTCGAGTGGTTGAAGCCCGTCCCGGAGCCGCGCCAGCTCGCGTCCGTCGCGCGGTGGCAGTTCTCGCACGTCGTCGGGAAGCCGGCTGCCGCGTGCGCGGGCGCCGTCGTCCGGTTGTAGGCGTCGATGTGGCAACCCACGCAGTCCCGCGCCGTCCCCCGGTAGACGTTGTTCCGGTGGCACGTGGCGCACTGCTGCTGCGCGTGCTGTCCCACGAGCGGGAAGATCGACGCGTGGTTGAAGCCCGTACCCGGGCCGCGCCATCCCGGGTCGGTCTCACGGTGGCAGCTCTCGCACGTGGTGGGGAACCCGGCCGCGGCGTGGTTCGGTGAGGCGGTGCGCTCGTACTCCGCGCGGTGGCAACCCACGCAGTCGCGGGCGGTGCCACGGAACACGTTGTTCCGGTGACAGGTGGCGCACGCCGTCTGCGCGTGCACGCCCACCAGCGGGAACGACGCCTGGTGATCGAACGAGGCCTGGTTGAACGTGGTGTCGCTCGGGCGATGGCATGCCTCGCACGTGGTGGGGAAGCCCGCGGCCAGGTGGTTGGGCGCCTGCGCCCGCTGGTAGTCCTCCTGGTGGCAACTGATGCAGGTGGTGTTGGCCGTCTGGAAGTTGTTGTTCAGGTGACACGACTGGCAGGCGATCTGTCGGTGCGCGCCGTTGAGCGGCATGCCCGTCGAGGCGCCGTGGTCGAAGCGGACCGCGGTCCAGGCGACGGGCCGGTGGCAGGTCTCGCACTGCGACCCGAGCTGCAGGCGGAAGCGGTCGTCCTGGCGCCGTTCCCAATGGCAGTCGTAGCAGCGGGTGGGCGTGCCCTTGTAGACGTTGTTGATGTGGCACGCCGTGCAGGCCACGTCGCGGTGACGGCCCTCGAGCGGGAAGCCGGTCTGGTTGTGGAACTGGCGGTTGGGCGTCTCGAACTGCGCCTCGGCGGGGGAGGACAGGGCCAGCGCGATCGCGAAGGCCAGCAGGAGCAGGCGCAGCAGGCGGGTCATGGTCATACCCTCGTCACGGTCGATGGCACGTCTCGCAGGCAGACCCGAGGCTGCCCCGATGGATGTCGGTGTGGCACGTCGTGCAGGTGGTCGGGATGGCGTACCCCACCACCGGGATCGCGGTGGCGGTGGCACGCTGGGCCGTCGGCTTGTGGCACGCGGCGCAGGGGGGCGACACGTGCCTTCCGGTGAAGAAGTCGCGCAGCCGGCGCTGGTTCCGGTGCGTGTACTTCGTGATGTGGAACGAGTCCTCGGTGTGGCAGTCCTGGCAGCTGTCCTTCAGCTGCCCGGCGTGCGGGTCCTGGTGGCATGCGGCGCATGCCGTGCCCATGCCCGTGAGGCGCCGCGCCGCGCCCGTGCCCGCAGGGAAGGCCCGCGTCTCCACCTTGTGGCATCCGTCGCACGCCACCGGGGCGTGCTTGCCCTTCAACGGGAACGTCGTCGCCGCATGCGAGAAGCCGACGACCCCGAAATCCGCGGTCTCGATGGCATGGCAGCTCTCGCAGGTCTGGCGGACCTGGCCGAGATGCACGTCCGCGTGGCACGAGGCGCACGCCGTGGCCGTTGTGACGAAGCCCACGCGGGGCGCTGGTTCCTTCACGCTCACCCGCACAGGCTTCATCGTTTCGATGTGGCACGCCTGGCACGTCACCGTGGCGTGCTGGCCGGCGAAGAACGGGCGCGGCTTCGCGTGCGTGAACGGCGTCACCTCGAACGATTTCGCGGTGTGGCACGACTCGCAGGCCGTGCCCAGCTCGACGCGGTGGACGTCGGTGTGGCACGAGTCGCAGTTGGTGTGCAGCCCGCTGAAGTCCGTGGCTGTCCCGGCTGTTGCGAGAGCGGTCCGCTGGAGCACGGGCGCGACTCCCGTGTTCTTCCTCGTGCCTTCAGCCTTCAGCCTTGTGCCTTCTGCCTTCTGCCTTGCTTCCCCTCCCACGCCCGTCGCGCCCCTGTGGCAGTCCACGCAGGCCAGGCCCGCGTGCTTGTCCACCAGTGGAAACCTCGTCGTCGCGTGATCGAAAATGCCCTTCTTGAAGGTGGCCTCGTCGTGGCACGCGCTGCAGTCCTGCTTGAACACGCCCTTGTGCGGGTCGGCGTGGCACGACGCGCAGGTGTCCGACTTGGGCTTCACGGCCAGTGCCGGCCGGACGTGGCACTGCGCGCAGGCGACCTCGGCGTGCTTGCCGCGCAGCGGGAACGCCGTCCGCGCGTGGTCCACTTTCGTCGTCCGCCAGGCGCCGGTGGTGTGGCAGCTGCTGCACTCGCCTGGCAGCCGGGGTTGGTGCGGGTTCTGGTGGCAGTTCGCGCAGGAGGCGAACGCCACGCCCTTGTAGACCTTGTTCACGTGGCACGACGCGCAGGCGACCGTCGCGTGCGCACCGGTCAGGGGGAACGCCGTCTGCGTGTGGTTGAACCCGCTCGTGGCCTGCGTGAAGCGAACCGCCGTGCTGTGGCAGGTGGCGCAGGTGGCGCCGAGCGACCCCTTGTGGGTATCGGCATGGCACGACGCACACGACGTGCTGACCGTCAGGAACGACCGCGTCTTGTGGCACGAGGCGCACTGCTGGGCCAGCGGAGCGTGCAGCCCGTCGAGCGCGTAACCGGTCTCCGTTCGATGATTGAAGTTGGAGGTGTCGAACGGCCGCAGTTCCGCCTCCGCACCCGCGTGCTCCACGTGGCACGTCACGCAGTCGGTGGTCACGTTCCGGTGCACGCCCGCCTTCCGCGCAAGCCGCTCCGCCACCGGCTTGTGGCACGAGAGGCACTTGTCCGCCGCCACCTGCCGACCGGCGGAGTGGCACTGCAGGCAGTTGGTCACCCCCTCCAGCTCCGCGTGGGCCTGTGCCAGCCGCCCCGGGGAGAGCAGCGCCCCGAGTTGCGCATGCGCGTCGCCCGCGGCCACGAGAAGCAGGAGGAGCGCGATGGCGGGGCCTGGCACGGTTGCCCCGAAAACGGCGCAGAAACTGCGCCTAGGCGCAGCAACTGCGCCGTTTTCGGGGCAACCGTGCCAGGCCCCCCTCATTCCCACCTCGCGTAGCCGAGATAGATCGCCACTGCCACGTGCAGCCCGACGATGACGAACATCCCGTAGACGAGGGGGCGGTGGAAGACGTGCCACAACTCGAAGAGGTGGCGCGTGCGCTGGAGGTGTGCCACCCGCCGCTGGATGACCGCGCGGTCGGAGGCCAGCGCGATGGCATCGTTCACCGCGGTGAGATCCACGCCCGCCTCGCGCAGGTGCCGCCGGACCAGCGCCAGGCGCGTCCGCACGCGGAGCTCGCCCAGGAACAGATCCACCAGCCCCGGCGCACGGCCGCTGGCCGGTGTCACCGTCGCCTCGAACGCCTCGATCTCTGCGCGTGCGGCCTCCGGCAGCGGCAGCGTGGCCAGGCGCGTGCGCACGTCGATCAGCTGGGCGTCGATCTCCGCGCGCGTCAGCTCCGCGCCGCGGATGCTCTTCGGGATTCGGACGTACAGATAGCGCCCGACGAAGCCCGACGCCCAGACCGCCATCATCAGCCAGTAACCCACCGAGATGAGGCCGTTGAACTTGAACGACGTGTGCAGCGTGACCAGCACGGGCCCGACGATGCCGAAGAAGATGTGGACCTCGAGCCATCCGGGCACGGTGCCGACGCGCTTGAGCGGCGTCCACCGTTTGCGCGCGGCGTAGGGCAGCGTGGAGAGCATGGCCGCCGCGCCCGCGACGCCGAGCGGCAGCCCCACCCATCCCGACGGCCGCAGCACCTGGTGCGCCGGCAGGTAGCCGCGCGTGGCGAGCGGCGCGCGGTAGTACTCCCAGCCGCCGAAGGCGAACAGTACGGCGAGGATCGCCGCCAGGCACACCACGCCCGCGACGACGAGGACCAGGTGCATGCTGCGTGCGCCCGCGGGGGCACCCATCGTCTCGTCAGGCCTCCAGCACGCAGTCGCTCGTGGCCCACGTGACGCACGGCAGGATGTAGCCGGCGTCGCGATCCTCGGGGTCGAGCACGTCGGAGCGGCAGTCGGCCTCGCCGTCCTTCAGGCGGGTGCGGCACGCCTGGCACACGCCGGACCGGCACGACGAGGGAATGGCGACGCCTTCGGCCTCCGCGGCCTCGAGGAGCGTCATGGCCGGCGTGGCGCTGGCTTCGCGGCCGCTCTGCTCGAACGTCACGCGATAGGGATCGTCGCTGGACGCCGTCGCGGGCGCGCGATCCCCCCGCTCGGCCTGGGCCGCCGCGTTCACCTGCGTGGCGGCCACCGCGGTCTCGAAGTGCTCGAAGCGGATCTGCGAAGCGGGCACGCCCATCCCGGCGAGGAGCGTGGTCATGCCGTCCATCATCGGCGCCGGGCCGCACATGCAGAACACGGTGTGCGCGGGGGCGGCCACGTACTGCCGCACCAGCTCGGCGTCGACGCGCCCCACGCGCCAGCGCATGCCGTCCTCGGTCTGGCGCGGCGGCTCCTTCGGCTGCGTGAGCGTGACGGCGATCTTCACCTGCGGGTGGCGCGCAGCCAGCACGCGCAGCTCGTCGAGGAAGGCGATGTCGTGCTCGTGACGGGCGGAGTAGAGCAGGGTGATGGGACGTGTCGGATCCGAGGCCACAGCGTGCCGCAGCATCGACAGCAGCGGGGTGATGCCGATGCCGCCCGCGACCAGCGCGATGGGCCGGTCGTCCCCGGAGGGGTAGACGAACTGGCCCGCCGGCCGTTTGATGGCGATCGTCGCGCCCGCGCGCATCGTCGCGTGCAACGTGCCGGACACGAGTCCCTGCCGGCGTACCGAGATCTCCAGGTATCCCTTCGTGTCTGGCGGCGAGCTGATGGAGTAGCAGCGCACGTGCGGCTTGCCGTCGATCTGCAGGCGGACCGGGACGAACTGCCCGGGCACGAAATCAAAGCCCTCCGGCCGCGCGAGGCGGAGCGTCTTGATGTCGGAGGCCTCGTCCAGCACGGCGAGGACGGTCGTGGTGTGGAACCCTGGGCGTGGCGCGGGCGCTGCCGGTTTTCCGGCGGCGCGCCTGGCGGCGCCTGCTGGTGCCGGAACGCCGGCAGGCGAGGTCGCAGGTCGCGCGGCCCTGCCCGGCGACATCACTTCACACGCGGCGAACCACGCGACGTGCGCGCCAAGTCCAGCCCCAAGAGCGACGGGCGAGTCCCACAGCCACGGCAGCGCCGCGAACAGGAACGACGGCAGCACGAACGGGCTGAACCCGCGTCCCGCGCCGGCGCGATGCCGCCGGATCATGGCCAGCGCGAAGTGCGCCGCCGAGAGCGACGCTGGCAAAGCAGTGTCGGTGAACACGAACCCGTAATCCTCCCCGTGCGCACCCGTGCGCACGCCGTCGTGTGAATGCACGCCGCGACGATCGTCCTTCGCCTCGTTCGGACGTGCACGTGCATATCTGGTGCTCGCCTCGAGGGGGACTGGGCGAAGCGCCGCTCGCGCTAGGGGACGTGGCGCAAGAGAGAGAACACAGAGGAAAGCAATCGGTGGAACGCGAGTCGAGGAGCCGGGGCCCGGAGAGTCACGCGCGCGCGTTTCTCATCTCCGTCTTGACGTTCCAGGCGTGCGGCTCACTCCTCGGACCTGCGGACCTCTTCCCGCCTCCGCTGATTCTCCGGCATTGCCTTGGGGGAATTGAACGATCGCCGGGGGCGGCGACCGCAGCGGAACTGTAACACGATTCTCGCCCGGCGGCGCGCGTCCGACGGCGGAATGCTCATCGCCGCTTCCGCCGCGCCTCGAGCCGCCGCACGCGCAGGCTGGTCCTGCGGACGATGTCCTTCAGCAACTCGTGTCGCTCGTCGGCCTTCTCGCTGGCGGCCCGGAACTGCCGGTCCATTGATTCGCGCAGCACCTCGTGCGCTTCGAGCGCGAGGCGGGCCTTCTCGTCGATCGAATCCAGGCGGAGCGCCTGGCTGTCGAGGCGGGCGTCGATGCCATCGAGCCGGACCTCCACCCGATCGAAGCGCGCGTCCATCTGGTCGAAGCGTCTCTGGAACCCTTGTGCCAGCTCCTCGAGCCGCTGCGCCACTTCCTGCATGCTCATCTCGTCGGCCATCCTACCATCGTCTTCCGCGCGGAAATCGAGGCGCGCGAGTGATCAGAGCACGTCACGTGCCGGAGCCGGCAACGTGCAATTGGCGCGGGATTTCGTCGATTGCCCCAAGTGGCTGTTCGCGATCGCTGCGTACTCTCGCGGCGCCGACTATGGCAGTATCCGAGTGCTGGCGCCGGCTGCGGGATGCCGGCGCCGGACGTCCGGCGTCCGACTCCCGACTCCCGAAGTGAGAGGATCCCGTCATGGCGCCCAAGCTCTCCGCCGCTCTGGTCGACATCACCACCCTCGGCGTCGACGCCATCGTCAACGCCGCCAACAGCGCGCTGCTGCCCGGCGGCGGCGTCTGTGGAGCGATCCACCATGCCGCGGGGCCCGACCTGGCGATCGCGTGCGCGGGCGTCGCGCCCTGTCCGACGGGCGAGGCGCGCATCACCCCTGGCTTTCGCCTGCCGGCGCGCTTCGTCATCCACGCGGTCGGCCCCATCTGGCGCGGCGGCCACGCGCACGAGCACGAGCTGCTGGCCGGCGCGTACCGCTCGTCGATCGCGCTGGCGCGTGAGAAGGGCCTGAAGAGCATCGCGTTTCCGGCGATCAGCACGGGCATCTACGGCTACCCGCTGCGCGAGGCGGCGAAGGTGGCGGTGGCTGCGGTGCGCGAGGCGCTCGAGGACGACCCGGGCTCGCTCGAGCAGGTGGTCTTCGCGTGCTTCAACCGCGAGGCGTTGGAGGCGTACCGGGCGGAAGGGGTGGCGATCGAGACGTGACGGTCCCTTGGTAGGCGCCGTGACGCGTGGGCCGAAGCAGGCCCTGTCGCCCGCCAGACCGGTCGGTCGGCCGGTCAAACACGCCTTCGCGGCGGCAAAGCACTTGGGCAAACTCGCCTGTCGTCGCAGCGCTCAGACATGCCGGGTCGAGCGCTGCGGCGTGTTTGTCTGAAGCGCTCGCGGCCGACCTCCAACGGTCTGTCGAGCGACAGGTCCTGCTTCGGCCCGCGCGGTGCTGAACCCTCGAATCTGAGAACCCCAGAACCCCAGAACCCCAGAACCTCAGAACCTCTTACGCTTCCACCCGGAGCCGACTGCCCTGGCGGCGCAGGGTGGCTTCCTTCCTCGTGCGGAACCGCCAGTCGATGTAGCGCAGCGCGATCCTGTCCACTCCGAGCGTCACGTGGCAGAAGCCGTTGTTCCCGCGGTCCTGCCGCAGCCCCTCGATCCCCTCGAAGCGCGACTCGGTCTCGGCCCACACCAGCGGCACGAGATCGCCCGGTCCGGAGTCGTCTCGCTTGATGCCGAACGGGTAGCCGCCGTGACCGACGCAGCTGCCGACGAACGGCATCGCGTCGTTCGCCTCGTAGAGCGCCGCGTAGTGCTCGTCGCCCCAGAACCACGCGTGGATGAGCCCCGCGTCCACGAACGCGCGCAGGTCCACGTCGCAGAGCTCGCGCCGCTCGTGAATGCCCACCCCGCCGCTGCCTTTCTTTCGCGCGTACGGCTCGTTCTGGCTGAGGAGCACCGTGGTGAGGCCCGCGTCCCGCCCTTCCTCCAGCCGCGCGCCGAGCCACGCCCTGAGATCGTCATCCTTGTAGCGTCCCGCTTCGTGATACGCCGTGTCGATGCCAATCACCTGGTAGCCGTCGTTCCTCAGGCAGAAGTAGCTGGTCTCCTGCGGCTGCGCGACGAAGCCGCGCTTCCGGCCCTGCGCCTGCTTGTGGCGG
>JBFWQE010000089.1:0-21191 GCA_050249615.1 Vicinamibacterales bacterium | reverse complement strand
TTCCCACAACCCGACCGCGATCTCGCGGCCGTCCGGACGCACGGCGAGGCCGAAGGCCGTGGAGGTCCCGCTCGATGGCAGGATCACGCGGCCGTCCATGGTCGATCGGATGGCGACGCCGCGCAGCCGGTGGGCGATTGCCAGTCGATCCCCGGACACATCCAGCGACAGGACCTCGGCATCGGCTGGCCGTGCAGATCCACGAGGGTGTTGGCGGGCTTCAGGTCGCGGTGGATGATGCCGCGCTGGTGCGCGTGCTGCACGGCATCGCACACGCGGGCCGCCAGATCCACGCGCTCGACGACGGAGAGCGACCGCGCGTCCGCGCTCTCGGTGATGGGCGGGCCGTCCACGAGCTCCATCGCGATGAACGCGGGTGTCGTGGCGTCGCCGGGATGGGCGGCGTAGATGGTGGCGACGCCGGCGTGATCCAGCCGGGCCAGCAGGTCGGCCTCCAGCTCGAATCGGCGCCGGACCGAGGTGGCGTCGAGGCCGTGCCTGAGAACCTTGAGCGCGACCGCGCGCATGGGATACCGCTGCTCGGCCACGTAGACGATGCCGGCCGAGCCGCTGCCGATGACGCGGAGCACGGTGAAGTCGCCGACGCGCGTGCCGGGCAGGAGCGGCGTGTCGCCGGAGGCGGCCGGCGGGTGCACGGCGAGCGGATCGAGAAACGACTCGGGCGCGTCGAGCCCTTCGAGCAGGCGCTCCACCTCGTGGCGCAGGGCCTCGTCACCGCCGCACCGCTCGTCGAGCCACGCGGCGCGCGCGTCGGCCGGCACCGCCGCCATCTCGAAGAACAGCGCGGCTGCGCGATCCGCCAGGTCCGAGGTCACGGCGCCTCGCCGGCCGGAGGCGCGTTGCCGCGGAGGGTGCGGTAGAACCAGGCGCGCGCAAACGCCCACTCGGTCTTCACCGTCGTGGGTGACAAGCCCAGCGCGCTCGCGGTCTCCTCGACGGAGAGGCCCGCGAAGTACCGGAGCATCACCACCTGCTGGCGCACGAGAACGTGCTCTACGTGGGTGGCCGGTTCGGGTTCGTGTCGCCGGCGACGAACCTGTCGCGCGGCTTCGTGGATCTGTCGCTCGGCAGCGCCACGCCCCGGCGGGCCTTTCCGCGCTTCAACCCCGGGGCCATCGTCCTGGCGATGGCCGATGACGGCGGTGGCGGATGGTTCGTCGGGGGGGACTTCGTGACGGTGGAGGGACAGACGCGCCAGTACCTGGCCCACTTCCTCGCCAATGGCGCGCTCGATCCGCAGTTCTCGCCGGGCCTGACCGGCGCCGTGCGGACGCTCGTCCGCGAGGGCAACACGCTCTACGTCGGCGGCAGCTTCACCACCGTGAACGGCACGACGCGGAACCGGGCGGCGGCGTTCAACATCCCGGATCTCTCGCTGATGCCGTGGAACCCGAACGTCAACGGCACGGTCTTCGCAATGGCCGTGTCCGGGACGCGCGTGTTCCTCGGCGGCAACTTCACGCAGGTGGCCTCGTCGGCGCGGACGAACCTGGCCGCGGTGGACGCCACGAGCGGCGCGGTGCAGCCGTTCGTCGCGAACACCTCGGGGGGCGTAACCGCCCTCCACGTGACCGGGTCGCGGCTCTACGTCGGCGGGTCGTTCGCCACCATCGGTGGCGTGTCGCGCACGAACCTCGCCGCGGTCGATCCCGCCACGGGGGCCGTGCAGGCCTTCGCGGCGAACACCGATGGCTCCGTCTTCGCCATCCAGTCGTCGGGCACGCGGCTCTTCGTGGGCGGGGCGTTCCAGACCGTGGCCGGTGTCGGGCGGCACAACCTGGCGGGCCTCGACCTGACGACGGGCGCCCTCACGGACTGGACGCCGGAGCCCGGCGCGCAGGATGTGGCGACAACTGCCGTGATCGCGCTGGCGGTCGTAGACTCGGTGGTGTACATCGGCGGTTCGTTCGATCACCTCGCCGGCGAGCCGCGCGCGAACCTCGCGGCCGTGCCGGCCAGCGGCGACGGGCGGACCGTCCTGCCCTGGAACCCCGGCGTGGACGGTGCGGTGCGTGCCCTGGCGCCGACGGCCACCAGCGTCGCCGCCGGCGGCACGTTCGTGCACCATGGGGCCCGCGTGCGGCGTGGCCTGGCGGCGTACGACCTGATCACCGGCACGCTGCTGAACCTTGCGCCGCGCCTCGCGGGGACGGGCACCGATCACGTGCGCGCGCTCGCCGTGATCGGCGACACGCTCTACTTCGGCGGGCAGTTCATGACGGTGAACGGCGGCGCCCGCAGCCGCACGGCGGCCATCGACCGGCACACCGGGGCGCTGCTGCCGTGGGTCGCCGACACCAACGACCTCGTCCGCTCCATGGCTGTGTTCGGCAATGATCTCTACATCGCCGGGGACCTCACCGTCGTCGGCAACCAGGCCCGGCCGGGCCTGGCGCTGGTGGATCCGGTGTCCGGCACGACGCAGGCCTTCGCGCCCGGGCTCAACGCGGGTGCGGACGTGTGGGCGCTGGAGATCGACGGCGGCACGATGTACGTCGGCGGCACCTTCACGCACCTGCTGTTCCAGCCGCGGAGCCGCCTGGGCGCCATCGACCTGGCCACGCGCACGCTGACGCCGTTCAACCCGTCGGTCACCGGTGTCCGCGTCGCAGGCCTCTTCGCGCGCGGCGGCGAGCTCTTCCTCTCCGGGAGCTTCACGCAGGTGGGCGGGCAGACACGCCACCACGCGGCCGCAGTGTCGCGCACGACCGGCGCGCCGACCGGCTTCATCCCAATCGTCAACGGCCAGGTCCGCGACATCGCGGTCATCGACGGGCTCGCGTACCTGGCGGGAGACTTCACGCAGGTGAACGGCGCACTCCGCGTTGTCTTCGCGGCCGTCGATGTGGCCACCGGCGCCAACAACACGACTTTCGATCCCGCGCCGGCCAGCGACGGCAGCGGCGCGCACCTGTCGGTCGTGGCCGGCGCCCTCATCGCGGGCAGCGAGGCGGTGCCGATGTCGGGCATGCTGCAGCCGCCCAACCTGTTCGTGCTTCCCGATGCGGCGATGGGAGGCGTGCCCGGCCCGCCGTCGGCGCCTTCCGTGATCGCGGCCGGCGGCGAGCTGCGGATGACGTGGTCTTCGTCGGCCATCGGCGGTCCGCCCACGGGCCACGTGATCGAGGCGGCGGGCACCCCGGGCGGGGCGCCGTTCGCGACGCTGCCCACCGGATCGAGCCAGCCGTCGTTCGAGTTCGTCGGCGTGCCGTCCGGCGTCTACTACCTGCGCGTCCGCGCCACCAACGCGGCGGGCGCCTCTGTGTCCTCGCCCGAGGTCGGCGTCGCCTTCGGCAATCCCCTGTGCAGCGGACCGCCGGCCACACCCGCGTGGTCGTACGAGGCGCAGGGGGGCAACGTGACGCTCACCTGGCCCGACACCATCGGCCGGGCGACGGGCTACACGCTGGGTGTGGGGAGCGTTGCGGGCGCGTCGAACATCGGGACGTTCGGCGTCGGCGCCGGGCCTTCGTTTGCCGCTGCGGCGGCGCCCGGCGCCTACTTCGCCCGCCTGCAGGCGGCAAGCCCGTGCGGCGTGAGCGCGCCGTCGCGGGAAACGGTGATCCGCATCGGCGGCGTGACGCCGCCGGCCGCGCCCGTCGTGGCCGCGGAGGTGGCGGGGAGCACGGTCACCGTGACGTGGAACCCGGTGGCCGGCGCCGTCAGCTATCAGCTCGACGCTGGTTCCGGCCCGTTGATGAGCAACGTGGCGGCCACTCCCACCGGTGCGACCGCGCTGGTGGCGCATGCCGTGCCGCCGGGCACCTACTACGTGCGTGTCCACGCGATTGCCCCGGGCGGGCTGCGGGCCACGTCGCGCGAGGTCGTGGTGATCGTGCCCTGACCCACTCACTCGGCCGGCATGTCCTCCGGCGGCGTCTCCGCAGGACGGCGCGACTGGCGCGTGAGGGCGTCGAGGAGCGTGCCGGAGGTCACCAGCACGATGGGACCGAGGACGAGGCCGACGAAGCCGAACGCGGTGAGCCCGCCCAGCAGGCCGATGAAGACGACGAGGCCGTTGACCGATGTGCGCCCGCTCAGCAGGAGCGGGCGCAGGAGGTTGTCCACCGAGCCAATCACGCCCATGCCGATGCCCGCCAGGACCAGGGCCTTCACGACCTCGCCCGACAGGAGCCACCAGATAGCCACCGGTCCCCAGATGAGCGTGGTCCCCACGACGGGGATCACGGCGCAGACCGCCATGGCGACGCCCCACGCCGCCGGGGCGCCGATGCCCAGCGCCCAGAAGGCGAGGCCGCCGATGATGCCCTGCACTGCGGCGACCGACAGGCCCGCGCCGACCGACGCAATCACCAGGTCGTGCGTCGTCCGGATGAGCCGCTCGCGTTCGGCTTCGGGAAAGGGCAGCAGGCGCCGAATCAACTGGCCCGCGCGGTCGCCGTCGCGCAGCAGGAAGAACAGCGCGAAGAGCATCACGAAGAGGCTGCCGATCATCGAGGCGAGGTTGGCCACGGCGCCACCCAGGCGCGGCGCCAGGAAGCTCACCACCGACTGGGCCGCCTGGCTCAGGAGCTGCGTCGGATCCTCGGGGAGCGATGCGGGGATCCGTGCCCGGATGTTGTCCCATACCACCTGGACACGCTCGGGTGTCGCCTGGGACGGGAGCTGCTTGGTGAACGCCACGACCATCGGCAGCTCGCCCAGGAGCATCGAGACCACCGCCGTGAGGGGGCCGATGATCAGCACGGCGGCCCCGAGCGTGGTGATCAGGGCCGCGCGCGTGGGGCCGGTGCGCGCGGCGAGGCGCTTCCAGGCCGGGTGCAGCGCCAGTGCGAAGATGGCGGCCCACGCCAGCGGCGCGAAGAACGGCTGGATGACCAGGAAGGCCAGGTAGGCCATCAGGACGACGACCGCGTAGAAGAGCAGCTCGCCGAACCGTTCGGTACTCGTTCGCCGCATCGTAGGGGCATGCTAACTCAAGGGGCTCGGGTGCAGGCGGGTGCGGGCGGGTGCGAACGGGTGCGAACGGGTGCGGGCGGGTGCGGGTGGGTGCGAACAGGTGCGGGCGGGTGCGAACAGGTGCGGGCGGGTGCGAACAGGTGCGTGGTGGATCCCGCGAGGCGGGGGGGGGGCACCTGCCCGAGAGGGCGACCCCGGGGCCCCTGAACGCAGAGCCTCATGGTATAGTTTGGGTTTGCCGTCCCCTTGGGGGGGGGCGACCCTGTCGATTCAGATGCTCTACTACCTGCTTGTCACGGTCTACGTGCTGGTCTGTTTCTTCCTGATTGTGGTGATCCTGCTGCAACAGGGGAAGGGCGGCGATATCGCCAGCGCATTTGGCGGGGGCAGCAGCCAGGCGGCGTTCGGCGCCCGGTCGGGGGCGACCCTGCTGACCCGGGCGACCAGCGTGCTGGCGGCGCTCTTCGTGGTGTTGTCGCTCGTGCTCACGGCCTGGGGCCAGCGCGGGCCGGGCTCGGTCGTGGGCGGCATCGACGCGCCGCCGCCGGCACCGCTGCCGGCGGCCACCCAGCCGGCGCCAGCCACCACGACTCCTCCGGCCCAGCCGGAAACGACACCGCCGGCGCAGCCGGCGACGACCACGCCGCCGCCTCCGGGTGGGGCGACTCCGCCGCCGCAGTAGGCGGAAGGCCGAAGTAAGAAGGCAGAAGTAAGAAGGCTGAAACCCGCCCGGCGAGCCGCCGGGCCCGTCCTCGAAGTCGCCCGGCCGGGACCTTGCCAGGTCATCCCGGCTTCTCTCCTGAATGCGGAAGTGGCGGAACTGGCAGACGCACCAGCTTGAGGGGCTGGCGCTCGCAAGAGCGTGGGGGTTCGAATCCCCCCTTCCGCACCACTCGACTCGGCCCCCTCCGGGTCTCACTCGTCTCCCGCCAGCCTCGCCTTGCTCGCCCGCGTCCCTCATCGGGTTTCCCGATGGATCCCCCCCGCATTACCTGCTGGTTCAGCGGCGCGTATCGTCGGAGGATGTAGATGTCCCCGACGTCACACGTCACTGCCGCTGGAGGACATCATGAATGCGACGCTTGCCCGGTTCATGGACCACCGCCCGGATGCGCAGCCGTTGCCCCGAGTGCGGTTCGATCAGGCGGTGGCACGCGTGCGCTCCGAGTTCCTCGAAATGCCCGGGCTGTGCCTGACGTTCGAACAGGCACGCCGCCTGTGGGGCTTCGACGACAGCGACTGCGCGGAGGTGCTGCGGCACCTGGTCTCGGAGGGATTCCTGCGGTTCACCGCGCGCGGGGCGTACCTGCGGCCCACAGCTGCCTGACGCGCACACAAGCGCAAGGTGGGTGCGTGTGTCGATCCGTCACCTCGGAATCGGCACGCGCACCCTGTACCGCACGGGTTTCCCGTCCTTCATCGCCGGCCGAAACCTCCAGGCCTTGGCCGCCGACACCATCATCCGCTCCTCGATCCGCGCGTCGGTGGCGCGGAGGCGTACCTGATCCACCTCGCCGCGCTCGTTCACCAGCAGCTCGAAGTGCGGCACGTCGGCCGGCGGTGCCGACTGCGGCTCCGACGGCAGCTGCGGGTAGACGAGGACCGGCGGCTCGACGTCCGCGTCGGCCTCGGTATAGGGACCCGGAGGCGGCGCCGGCGGCAGGGCACTCTCGTCCGGCTCGGCGATCAGCACGGGCAATCCGGTGGGCACGGCGGCGGCTGGCGCCGACTCTGGTGTGAGCGGTGCGGGCCTCCGGGATGTCTCGAGCGGCTTGACCGGCGAGCGCGGCGTCGGGCGTGAGGCCGCGGCGGGAGCTGAAGGTGTCTCGGCCGGCGCCGGCTCCGAGGGCGACATGCCAACCGCCCGCAGTCCCGCGTCTGCGACCGATGCGATGGCTTCCGCCGCAGCCGTCACTATCGATCGGGCCATCGATTGCGGCGTGCCGGTTTCGGCGGGCGTGCTTTCGCCGGCCGTGACCGGGGACATCTCGGCCGGTGCCGCCGGCCGGTTGACGTACCAGAGCGCCGCCGCGGCACCTGCGGCCACCAGGAGCAGGACCGTCGAAAGTCCAATCCACGCACGCCGCCGGCCCTGCGGTGAGGCTTCGCGGCTTGGCGATGCCTGCGGGTTCACACCGGAGCGCAGCCGCGCGAACTCGGCTTCCGTCTGTGACCGTGCCTCGGCGGCCAGCGCGCGCGAGGCGAGGGCGGCGATCGTTGAACGCCTGTCGGGCCGCTCGAAGTAGGCCAGCCCCTTCAGTAGACTGTCGAGCCCCTGCCCGCTTCCGGACGCGGCGGGGGCGGCCAGCCCCCTGAGTTCTGCGGGCGCCCCCTGCCCCTCGAGCATCGCACCGAGGAGCGCGACGACTGCTCCTTCGATGTCACCGCTGCTGCCGCCGCCCTCGATACGCACCGCACCCGAGCCGTCGATGACGCAGGCGGACACGTCCGTCGTCCTGCCCGCGACCTGCATCGCGTGTGCGGCCTCGAGCACGACCGCCACGATCTCGTGCCAGGCCCGCGGCACGCCCAGGGCGATCAGACGGGCGAGCGAGATGGTGGTCGTGCTCATGGGCCAGGTCCTTTTTGCAGCGTACCCGGAATTGGCACCGGGCGATCCGCATAAAATCGCCGCATGCACATGGGTCGCCGTGGTTTCATGGGCCTGGCCGCGGCTGCGCTGACCATGACGATCGGGCCGTCGGGACGAGCTGATGCAGGTGCTGATCGAGGGCAGCGACCAGGTTGGTGGGGGCTGTCCATTGACGATTGCCAATTGCCGATTGAGCAATTCACCGGGTGATTGAGCGATTGGCGCATTGGGCATTGGATTGAGTGATTGAGCGATTCCGCGCATTGGGTGATTGGCGCGCCCTGCGTCGGGCCGCCGGACCGGCGGTGCCGGGGGACAGCGCCCCAATTGCCCAATGCCCCAATTGCCCAATGCCTCAATGCCCCAATGCGACAATGCGCCAATCGGAATGCCCGATGCCCAATCGTCAATCACCCAATGAATCGTCAATCACCAATCACCAATCACCAATGAGCAGCCTCCACAAAGCCCTCCTCCTCGCCATGACAGCCGCGACGGCCGCTGCACAGCCCGCCGCGCCCGAGGTGTCCTACCGCTTCAGCTACGAGCTCGCCGGCGCAGACATCGTGACGGTCGAGCTCGCGTGGCCCGACCCGCTCCGCGCCGCCGCGCCGCTCGTGATGCCGCGCGCCATTCCCATGGGCTACGGCGAGCAGCACTACGACCAGTTCGTCTCGGACGTCGAGGCCTTCGCCGGCTCTTCCGCGACGGCCGCTCCCGTGCGCGAGGAAGGGCCGCGCTGGCGGCTCGCTGCGGGCACGACGCGCGTCCGGTACCGCGTGAACCTGCGCGAGATGGAGCGCGAGGTGCGCGCCGCCTCCGACGCGTCGCGCGTGCGCGACGGCTACCTCGGGGCGCTCGGCTACTCGGTCTTCGCGTTCGTGGACGGCTTCGAGCAGCGGCCGGTGCGCCTGCGCGTGGAGGCGCCGCCGGCCTGGCCGGTGTTCTGCACGCTGGCGCCGGGCTGGCCCGTCACCACCGCGGCCGTCGAGGGCCGCGCACCGGATTTCTACGCGCTGGCCGACGCGCAGATCGTGCTGGGACCCCGCGCGGTGATTCGCCGTCTCACCGACACGCCCGCGCCGCTGTACCTTGCGGCGTACGCCGAGGGCGACGTGGATCTGGACCGCCTCGGCAGGCTGGCCGCCACGGCCTACCAGCGCGTGATCGACTACTTCGGCACGGTGCCCTTCCGGCACTACACCATCCACCAGGAGTTGCTCACGCCCCTCTCGCCGCGCCACGAGTACGGCATGAGCATGGAGCACCTGGACTCGAGCACGTACTACCTCGCGGCGTCCGCCGGCCTCACCGCGACGTCCACGGCAGACGATGATGCGCGCGTGCTGTACAACTTCGCGCACCATATCGCGCACGCGTGGGTGCCGAAGCGCGCGTACGGCACGGGCTACTTCCCGTTCCAGTGGGAGCTGGCGCCCGTGCTCGACTCCATCTGGTTCGCCGAGGGCTTCGGGCAGTACGCCGCCATCGTCGCGGTGGCGGCGGGCACGCCCGATCCCGCCGCCTATCGGCAGAGGATGCTCCAGCGCCGCTTCCGAGCCAACGTCGCCAGCGCGCCGGACTTCCTGAGGAAGATGACGCTCGTGGAGCTGAGCCGCGTCGCCTCCACGCGGTACGCCGAGGACTTCCGCACCGGGCGCCTGGTCTTCTCGCGCGGAGGCCTCATGGCGGCGGCGCTCGATGATCACATCCGGTCGGAGACCAAGGGCGCCAGGAGCCTGCGCGACGCGCTCCGGTATGTCGTCACGTGGACCGCACGCGAGCAGCGCGCGTTCAGGAACGAGGAGCTCGCGGGGCTCATCCGAGAGGCGACGGGCGTAGAGACCGGGCCCATCATCGAGGAGTGGATGGGCCCGGTAGAAAAGTGAGAAGTGAGAAGTGAGAAGTGAGAAGTGAGAAGTGAGAAGCTAGCGTGAAATCCGCCAGCTCGTGCCGATCGAGAAGTCGCCCGCGCTCTCGGTGAGGCCGAAGCCGGCCGAGATGGCGAGGCTCTGCCGCTCTCCCACGAGTCCCAGCAGGCCCACGTTCAGCTGCACGGGCGGCGACTGCCCCTCGATGGCCGAGGTGAAGCCGCCGAGCGACACGAGGGTGGACCACTTCCCGGCGCCCACCATCCGCGCCACGCCGATGCTGTACGACAGCGCGTCCTCGAAGTCCACACCCTCCGGATCGCCGTACTTCCAGTAGAGCGCGTCGATCAGGAGGGAGTTCCTCCCGGCGCCCTTGAACACCGAGACGCCGAAGCCGACGTCGGCCTCGCCCGTGCCGAGGCCGCTCTCGACGTCCACGACCGGCAGCTTCACCGAGCCGACCACGCCCACCTGCAGGGTGCGGGACCAGTCCTCCACGAGGCGCACGTCCACGCGCGCCAGGGGATCGCCGAAGCCGGTGGTCACCGTGTCGGCGCCGGGGACGAGGCTGCCGTCGAGGGGGTTGATGGCGTCTTCGGTGACGAGGTGCTGGCGCACCCAGGGCACGCTCAGCGAGAACCGCAGCCGGCCGCTGGTGAGATCCACGGTGTTGAAGACGAAGACGTTGTCGTAGGTCTCGCTCGGTGAGCCGGCGTGCGTGACGAAGAAGGACGCCGTGTACCCGATCTCCTGTGCGGCCGCAGGGGCCGCACCGGAGAGGGCCAGCGCCCAGCCGGCCAGGAGGGCGGTGATGCCTCCCGGCCGGATGGGGCGCCGGGTTCTCACGGCGTCACCGGGTCTGGCCGCCACGGGCCTGCAGCCGTGCCTGCATCTGCTCCATGGTCTGGACCATGTCCTCGAGGCCGCCGGTCACCGCGTGCAGACGGTCGCGCAGACGATCCATGTCGCGCAGCATGTCGCGATCCTGGCTCATCGTCTTGTCCTGGAGCATGAGGTGGATGCGGTCCATCGTCCGGCGCGTCTCGCGCGCCTGGGACTGGACGTTGTCACAGAGCTGGAGCAGCAGCCGGGCCTGATCGCGATCGCGAGTCTGCAGGCGGTCCATCTGCCGCGTCATCGTCTGCGACATCTGCTGGGCACGGGTCGACACCTGGTCCATGCGCTGCATCATCTGCTGCATCTGGGCCATCTGCTGTTGTTGCTGCTGTTGCTGCTGCTGGGCCTGCTGCTGGGCCTGCTGCTGTTGCTGCTGCTGGGCCATCTGCTGTTGTTGCTGCTGTTGCTGCTGCTGAGGGGGCGTTGGCGGGGGCTGCTTGGGCTGCTGTTGCTGCTGCCCTGGCGGCTGGGCCGGCGGTTGGCCACCCTGCGCCTGCAGCGTGCCCATGGCCGCGGCGGCGAGCATGGCGGCGGGAACCAGCGCCGTGAGAACGAAACGCTTGCTCGACATGGTCTTCCTTCCTTGCTCTAGAGATGCGCAACGGCGCGCTGGGGTGACAGGCCCGGGCCGCGGCCCGGGCCTGTCCCTGCAGGTTACTGTACTGGCGCCGGCGCGAGCGCTCGCACCGGGGCGGCGACGAACACGCCCATGGTCGCCTCGGGCGGATACACCAGGAAGCTCCTGAGCTCCGCGCTGGTGGCGCCGTGGAAGATCTTCACGAACGGCGGCGCCCCGGGGCCCGCCGCCACGATGATCTCCGCGTGGCCGTCGGTGTTCACGTCGGCGGCGGCGACGCGCACGCCGCCCACGAACGTCGGGTCACCCGCGAAGAAGCTGCGGATCTCCGCGCCGCTCACGCCGCTGAAGGCCTTCACGAGCGGCCCACCGCCCGAGCCGGGCCCCGTGACGATGTCCGCGCGGCCGTCGGCATCGACGTCGCCGGCCGCCACGAACACGCCGCCGAGGAAGGCGGCGGGGTAGGCGAGGAAGTCGTGCAGCACCGCGGCGTTCGCGGCGTTGTACACCCTCACCCGCGGCTCGGCGCCCGCGCCGCTGCCGACGATGAGGTCGGCGAGGCCGTCGCCGTTGACGTCGCCCGCGGCCACCTCGACACCGCTCATGCCGGCGGTGGTGAAGGGCACGAAGTCGAACATCAGCGCGCCGCTGGCGCCGTTGAAGATGCGGACCCGCGGCGTGCCGCTGGCCGCGCCGGCGATGACGTCCACCACGCCGTCGCCGGTGATGTCACCCACGGCCACGTTCACGCCGCCGGTGTAAGTGGGCTCGAAGGCCACCAGGGTGCCAATCAGCCCCTGGCTCGTGCCGTTGTAGGCCCTGATGAGCGCCTGCCCTCCGGGGCCGGTGCCCACGATGGTGTCGGGCACGCCGTCGCGCGTGATGTCACCGCGCGCAACCCGCACGCCGCCCGTCCAGGCCGTCGTGAAGGGCGCGTACTCGCCGCCCTGCGTCTGCGTCCCGTTCGGCTCGAAGTGGCGGACGACGCCGGGCACGCCCGCGCCGGGCCCCACGGCCAGCGCGTTGAGCGACGAGTTGACGACCAGGCTGTAGGCACGGCTGCCCGCGCATCCGGCCGCATCCGTGGCCGACACGGTGAAGTCATACGTGCCACCCGCGAGGGGGGTGCCGGAGAGGGCCGAGCCCGTGAAGGTCAGACCCGCAGGCAGCGTCCCGGTGACCGAGAGCGCGACCGGCGCGACGCCGTCGGTGGTGAATGCCACCGCGAACGGCTGATCCACGTTGGCCGGCGGCAGCGTCACCGGCAGGACGGTCACCGCCAGGCAGCCGACCGCGAGCGCGTTGTGTCCGTTGCTGCCGAGGAGGTTCGGCGTTCCGCTGAAGGTGGCGGATGTGCTCAGGCGCTGCGCGGGCAGGGCCGGCACGAGGAAGTCCACCGTCGCGATGCCGCCGGCCACCGCCGCGGCGACCGGGGCGCCCACCGGCGTACCGGCGGCGTCGGTCACCATGAACTCCACGGTGCCTTCGGCAATCGGCACGGTGTCGGCCCAGTTCACGCGAGCCGTGAGCGGGACCACGGTGGGCACCATCGGCACGGGTACGGTCGCCACGTCCACCGTGGTCGTGGTGTCGGCCTGGCCGATCAGCAGCGTGCCGGTGCCGGTGCTGCCGGCCAGTCCGGTCGTGCCGCTGTAGACCGCGACGATGACGAGCGCCTGCGGCGCCGTGCCGCCCGGCAGCTCGTAGGCCGCCGAGGCCGCGCCGTCCACAACCGGCCCGGATGTCACCAGCGTCCCCACGTCGGTCCCATCAGCCGTGCGGACCGAGAAGCTCACCGTCCCGCCGTTCACCGGCGTCGCCGCGTTGACCGTGGCGGTCAGCATCATGTTCTGATTGGTGGCGCGGTACCGCACCGTCAGGCCGTGCGGTCCGGTGTGGGTCGCGGCCGCTCCGGTGCCCCACAGGTTTGCCGGCACTTCGTACTCGTGCATGAACTCCACGACCCGCAGGGCGTCCGACGACGCCGCGACGAAGGCGGGCATCACGTTCAGCGTGTCAGGCAGCGGACCGTTGGCGAACAGCAACCACTGGAGCAGCTCCACGTCCATCGGCCGGTACGTGAGACCGCCATCGGAGGTCTGCAGGACCAGCACGGACTCGTTGAACCAATCCGTGCGCAGGTAGCTGGCCACCGCGAAGTTCACGAAGCGCTCGTTGGCGGGAGCGGGCAGTCCATCCGGGGCCGGCGTGATCACGCCCGATTCGTCGCGAATCAGGGCTGGCAGCGTGTCCACCGGGGCCTCGGTCATCGGCGTGGCAACCGGGATCTTCAGGAACCGGTTGAGGTACTGCACGAGGTCCACGGTGATCTTCCCGGTCTTGTCGGCCGCGCCGCCCAGGAAGGAACTGGCCAGGATGAAATCGGGCATCGCCAGCGCCTGCGGATCCGCGCACTCGGCCACGAAGTTGGCGGGGTCGGGTCCCGTGAAGCACTGGTTGGCGTCGCTCCGGGGCAGGAGGTTCAACGTCACGCCGCGGAACTTCGCCCAGTCATCCGCGTCCAGCGCGGGGTGATACACCGTCCCCTCGCTCGGATCGCCCCCCGGTGAGGTGTCCTCCTCGAGCGGGTCCGTCTGGATGTGGCCGTACTTCAACACACGGAGGTACATGGCCATGTTCTCCAGCGGGGAGTCGATGGTCTTCCAGTTCACGCACGTGCCGCCCGGATCGCAGTCGGTGCCGAGGATGAGCCGCCCGGCGGCATCCTGGTCCACGACTTCGGCGATCTTGATGTAGGCGATGACTTCGTCGAAGTGCATCCGCTGGTTGCGCTCCCGCGTGCGGGCGGAGCTGAGGCGCCCGAAGTAGTCCACCTCGATCACCTGGTCGAGGTAGTCGGGATGCACCTCGCAGCTGAGGTCGGCGAAGGGAATTTCCTCGCCGGCCGCATTGATGGGAACCGGGCAGTAGCCCGTGCCGATGACATCGCCCGGCAGCTCGATGGTGCGCTGCTGCAGGATGGGCTGGCCCGTGGCGGGATCCCGAAGGATCTCGAACAAATCGCCGAAGAGATCACCGGTGTCTTCCTGAGCCATGGAAGGCGCCGGTGATGCGAGGAGGAGGGCGAGCGTGAACGCACCCGCGACGAATGACCTGAGTGTACCCATACTAGGGACTCCCGGAAGGAGAACTGGAACACCTCGCTGCAAGTTCATCGCCATCGGCCGCGGGCCTTTTGCCGCGCGTTTCTCTCACGCGGCCCGATATCGGGCGATCGAGCGGATCCATGTGCCGGCATCCCGTCATTCCATGGCGCCCGGAGCGTCCGATCGTGTGATGGAGATGAGAATCCCGCGCGGCGTCTGCATCTCCGGAGTGGCGGGATCTGGTATGAATGCCTCAGCCCTGCCGACACGCATGCTGGACTTCTGCCTCGTCACCGCCGATCCCGATGGCCCCATCCGCACCGTGGCCGAGCAGCTGGTCCATGCCGGCCATCGCGTGACGATTCTGGATGTCCGGGAGGCAGTCCGCGCCACGTCGGGCGGACCTCGGAAGCCGGACGAGGCCGCCAGCACGGCCGTGCCACTGGCCGGCCCGGGCGTGCGAGTCGTGCGATGTCCCGCCCTCGGGCGGATTGCGACGCGCCACCGTCCGCTGGCACGCGCCTGGCGCGCATGGCAGTGGTGCAGGGGTCGCGGCTTCGACCTCATCGGTTTCTCCGAGCTCGGGGGCGCCGGCTACTTCATCGCGATGGCGCGACGGCTCGGCCTGGACTTCCATCGAACGGCCCTCGTCGCGTGCTGCGAGGGACCGACCATGTGGCGGCTCGCCGGCAACGGTCGCCTGCCGACGGTGGAGGATCTCGCGGCCGATCACCTCGAGCGGGCGTCGGTGGCGTGGTCGGACATGGTCGTGTGCCCCACCGATGGGTTGTTGGAGTGGATGGCGGAAGAGGCGTGGGAGATGCCGGATCGGCCGCACGTCGTGACGCGCCGGCCGCCGATCCCCGCGCGCGCGTCCGACGTGGCCGGTGTCGAGTCCGTCGCGCCCGTCCGGGTGCGGGAACTGGTCTATGTCGGATCGCTCGACCGGCGGTCCGGCCTGGTGACGTTTGCGCTGGCAGTGAGCCGGTTGCCGCCATCGCTGACGGAGGGCCTGCAGGTGACATTCCTGGGCGCGACGTCGAGGGACGCGTTCGCGTGGCAGCCCCAGGCCTGGCTGGAGTCGGCGATGCCGCACGGCGTGGCCTGGCAAGTCCTCGATGGCCCGGACGCACCGCCTCCGCACGAGTACTTCGCCGCGCCGGGGCGGCTCGCGCTGGCGCTCGGGCCAACCGAGCACCTGCCCGCGATCGTCAGTGGTTGCCTGGCACGCGGCGTTCCGTTCCTGGCGTGCGATACGCGCGAAACGCGCGCGCTCGTGCACGCGGACGATCGCGAGACTGCGTTGTGCCAGCCTTACCCCACCACCGTGGCGGCGGCTATCGCCGTGGCGCTGACCACGGGCGTGAACCCGGCCCGCGCCGCAGGCCCTCCGGCCGGTGCGGATGCGTGGCCGGGCGTCATCGCCGACGCCGTTGCACGCCGGGCCCGCGTTCGCCGCGTGCCATGGCCGCTGCCCACCGATCGCCCGGTGGTCACGGTGGTGGTCACGCATCGCAACCGGCCTCGCCAGCTGGCGCACGCCCTGGAGGGCCTCCGTCGCCAGACATTCGAGGATTTCGACGTGGTGCTCGTGGACGATGGCAGCGACCACCCCGACGCGCTCGCGGCTCTCGACGCCCTCGTCCCGGAGTTCACGTCGCGCGGGTGGCGCATCATCCGGCAGGCGAACGAGTACCTCGGCGCCGCGCGCAATCGCGGCTGGCGCGCGTCCCGCGCACCGCTCGTGCTCTTTCACGACGATGACAATGTCGCCATGCCGATGCAGATCGAGCGTCTCGTGGCGGCGGCGCGCTACTCGGGCGCAGCCATCATCACGTCGGCCTTCGCCACCTTCGAGGGCGACGGGCCGCCGGAGGGAGACGCGCCCGCGCTCGACACGCCGGTCACGCCCTTCCTCGGCGGGGCGCTGGGCCTCGGCCTGTTCGAGAACGGCTTCGGCGATGCCCAGGCGCTCGTCCGGCGCGATGTCCTCGAGTCGCTGAACGGCTTCACGGAGGACTTCGGCGTTGGCCACGAAGACTGGGAGCTCTTCGCCCGAGCGGCGCTGGCGGGCCACGAGGTGCTCTCGATACCGGAGCCGCTCTTCTGGTACCGCGTGTCATCGGGGTCGATGCTGCGGAGCCGTCCGGATCCCGAGATGGACCTGCGCCGGAACGCGCGAGCCTACACGGACCTCTTGCCGCCGGTGCTGCGGCCGGTGCTGCTCACGGCGCTGGGGAACGCGCAGCGCATGGAAGCTGTCCAGCGGCTGGCCGTTGACGAGCGCCGCCGCCGCTTCGAGGCCGAAGAGGAGGTGGAAGAGGCTCGCGTGGAGCTCGCTCGACTTCGTGCGGCGATGGTGCGGGGGGACTAGGGTTCTGGGGTTCTCGGGTTCTCGGGTTCTCGGGTTCTCAGGTTCTCAGGTTCTCGGGTTCTCGGGTTCTCAGGTTCTCGGGTTCTCGGGTTCGGGATCGCAGGCCCCAAGCCCCAAGCCCCAAGCCCTCAAGCCCCAAGCCCTCAAGCCCCCAAGACCCTCCGCGCGAGGCGGAGTGGGGCGCCGAGGACCGGCCGCGCCAGCAGGCGCGTGTACGCCTGCACCAGGCGCCAGGAGCGCGAGCTCTCGATGGCCTGCAGCCGCGCAGAGAGCGCATGCACTTCGTCTTCGAGGCGCGCCCGGTCTTCATCGAATCGAGGCGCCGGAGCGGGCGCCACCCGGAGGCGCGCGATCTCGGCGCGCAGGGCGGACGCGGACTGCGCGTGCTGCTCGGCGAGCGCGCCCAGCCGCGCCGTTTCGGCGAGCAGGGCACGCTCGCGCGCCTCGGCGGCCCGCATCACGGCCTCGCGATCCTGCTCCAACTGTTGCGTGCGCGCGCGGTCCGCATAGCGCGCGGACTCGGCGGCCTCGAGCGCGCGACGCGCGTCGGCCAGGTCGGCTTCGGCGCGCTCGATCCGTGACTTGTCCAGCAGCGCCGCGCGCCGGAGGTCCGCTGTCACGTCCGCGGATGTCCGCGAGCGTGCATCGGCGGCCGACGGCTGCGCGGCGGCCGCGAGCGCGTCCAGGTCCCGCAGCAGTCGTGCGTTCTCCGCCTTGAACCATTCGAGGGCCTTCCAGGGCTCGAGCACGCCTGCCAGCGAGGCGGGGCTCGCGGCCACGACCGTCCCGGCGTCCGCGCCCCACACGCCGAGGAAGAACGCGGCGCCGGCCTTGCTCACCTGCAGGTCGCGCTGCGCGGGCAGCAACCACGTGCTCGCTGCTGGCCGTGTGTCGAGCATCACCCCGAGGTCGGACCGATCGTTCAGCAGGAGGGCCGTCTCGGCCTCGGCCACCACCATGCCCTGGAGCGGCGTGCCCACGTACCAGCACCGCGCTTCGCCCAGGTGGCGCTCGGTTGCTTCGCGGAACCGTTCGAACGAGAACGCCCGCCCGTGGCAGGGATTGGCGCTGCGCTGCCCCGTGGGATCGGGCTCGTTCGGCGCGCTGATGATGACGACGGCGTCCGGCGCGAGGACGGCGCGGATGCCGTCGAGGAACCGGTCCACGTCGGGCACGTGCTCGATGGTCTCGAAGCTCACGACGAGGTCGAAGGGCGCCTCGCTTGCGAGCGCCGCGGGCAGGTCTGTCGCATCTCCGACGAGGTAGCGGACGCCCGGCGCCGCGAAGCGGGCCTCGGCCACGGCGATCGCCTCGGGTGCCACGTCCACGCCGACGACCGCGCGGGCGCCGGTGCGCGCGAGCAGAGCGCTGCCATAGCCTTCGCCGCAGGCGACGTCCAGCACGCGCCGGCCGGCACAGAACTGCGCCGCGAAGGCGTAGCGGGCGAGATGCTCCGTTGCCACCATCCACTGGTAGCCCATGCGCCCCGGCTCGAACTGCAGCCGTTCGGCGCTCATGCCCCGGCCTCGCCGTCGAAGAAGATGGCGCGGACGCGCGCCTGGTAGGCCTCGCTGCCGTGGCGGGCCTTCAGCCGCCGGAGCGCGGCGCGCGCGAGCGCGGTCCTGGTGCCAGGGCTGCCCACCATCCGCGCGATGGCCGTCGCATACGCCCGCGCCGTCGCCTCGTCGTCTCCCTGCAGCGTCAGGAGGACTCCCGTCTCGCCGTCGATCACCATCTCGCCGAGCCCGCCCACCGCCGGTGCAATCACGGGCAGCCCCGCCGCCATGGCCTCGAGCACCACGTTGGGCAGGCCATCGAACCAGCTGGTGTAGAGGAAGCAGTCGTAAGCGGCATGGTCGAGCGACTCGAAGCCCTGGTAGGAGCCGTGGTAGCGCAGGTTGTCCAGGCCGTCGAAGGCCGACACGTCGAATGGCCCGAGGACGGCACGCCCGAACACGTCGATGGATACGCCGGGCGCCGCCTCCGCCAGCCGGCGCGCGATGAGCGGCAGCAGCTCGGGCCGCTTCTCCGCGTCGAGGCGTGAAGCCCAGAGGACGCGGTGCTTCGTCCGCGTGGTGCGCACGGCGACCTGCGCCTCGTTCACCAGCGGTGGCCGCCGGCCCGGCAGGCAGTGAAAGCGCTCGGGCCACACGCCCAGGCGCCACCGGTCGCGCTCGACCAGCGCAGCGGTGTCGCTGATGACCAGCGAGAGCCGCTCGAGCTGCGCGGACACGAAGTTGAACCCCGTGGCCCGATGGAACAGCTCGCCGCCGTCGCGCACGACGGCGTCGCTGAACCGGTAGAAGACCGACGGGTGGCCGCCGAGGACGGGCCAGTAGGTCGCAAAGAACCCGCAGGCGAACTCGGAATCGCGCAGGTGCAGCCGCGCGGCTGGCGCCACCGACTCGATCAGCTTCAGGGCGATGAGCTCGCGGCTGGCCATGTCCAGGTGGGGCCAGCGCCGCCCGAGATCGATCACCGTGGCGGCGGGCGGCACCGCGTGCGCGTCGGGCGCGTCCGTCGGCTGCTCGCCGATCATTACCAGCATGCGGCGATCGGGCCGGGCCTCGTGGAGCGCGAACATCACGTTCCTGAAGAACGTCTCGGCGCCGCCGACACCGGTGAAGGGCAGGAGGAACACCTCGTCGAACGGCCCGCCGTCCTCGAGCAGGCCGCAGATCTCGTAGTAGGCGCGCCCGACCTCGATGACCTTCTCGTCCACCGGCGAGAAGAACGGGCTCTGCCGCACGGTCTCGAGGTCGATGTCGGGCTCGATGTGGTTGGCGGCCCTGACCAGCTCGCGCAGCACCGGGCGATCGAGGTCCCTGGGCGCCGGCATGTGGCCGGCCTGCGTGAACGCCGAGGGCGTGCGGCCGGTGCGGAGGTAGCCTTCGCGGGCCACGCGCCGCCAGGTCGCGGGGGCGAACAGGGACGTCGGCGGGATCTGCCGCACCGAGAGGGCGTTGGCCTGCGCGAGGAGGCTGCCGGGGCGCTGGCGATAGAAGAGCATCGTGTCGCGGGCGACGGCAATCGCGTGCCCGTGCGCGGCGCACTCGGCGTTGAAGTGCCAGTCCTCGAAGGCATGCCCGGGAGAGAGGCGCACGTCCACGTAGCCGCGCGACCGGAAGACCTCCATCGGGGCGAACACGCGCGAGATGTAGGGGTGCGCGCGAAGGAAGCTGAGCGGCGTGACCACGTCCAGCGGGTAGTAGCGGACGAAGTGATGCCGCTCGCCGAAGGCGAAGAGGTACTCGGGGAAGATCAGGGTGCCCGGCGCGGACGCATCGCCCAGTCGGACCATCTCCGCGATCGCGTTGAACGAGATCAGGTCGTCGCCGTCGCACATCATCGCGAAGCGCCCGGCGGCTGCCGCGATGCCGCTGTTGCGCGACAGCCCGAGCGATCCGTGATCGACCTCGACGACCCGGCGGCTCTCGAAGGCCGACGCGTCGAACGACGCGAGCGCGTCGCGTGTCGGCGCGCTGGGGCGATCGAGCACGGCCACCAGCTCGGTGGTGACGCCGAGCCGCCGCGCATAGGACGCGGCGTCCTCGAGGGACAGCAGCGTCCGGCGCAGGAGGGCACCCTCGTGGTGGAGCGTCAGGATCAGCGAGACGTCGGGCGCGTGCTCGTCCCCGGGCGGCTGGGCGGGCTCGGTGTGCATGCAATGTCAGGCGGGCGGCGCCGGGGCCTGCCCGCGCTCTCGGAGGTGGTGTTGACACTATACACAGAGAAGGCGCGCGCCCGGATTCGTCCTATCATCGTGAGGCGGCAACCCTGCCGCTTCCGGAGGTCCCGATGCGAATCGTTGCAGCTGCGTGCGCGTACCTGACCCTCTCCACGGCCCTCGTGGCCCAGACCCCGGCGCCGCCCCCACAGACCGACAGGACGAAGGCCACCCACTTCTCCGCCGCGGACCTCCAGGCTGCGCTCGCGAAGCTCCCCGGCGACCGGCCGGCCTCCTCCGTGCGCGTCTTCTCGCTGGCGCCCTACAACGTGAACGTGGAGCGCCGCCTGCCGCAGCCACAGGGCGCCTCGCTGCACGAGGCGCAGGCGGAGCTCTTCTACGTGATCGAGGGCTCCGGGACGATGCTGACCGGGGGGACCATTCCGGGCGCAACGCGCAACGGGACGAACCTGGCCGGGAAGTCCATCGAGGGCGGCACACGGATCGCCTTCAAGGCCGGCGACTTCATCATGGTGCCGTCAGGCGTGGCACACCAGTTCGTGGACCTCACCTCGCCGGTGCACGTGATGTCGATGTATCTGGCGGATGGAAAGTGAGGGGCGGGGATCAGGGATCAGGGATCAGGGTGCTGAGCTCTGGGCCCTGCGTGCTGAGGCTGACTGGCGGACTTGGGGCGTGGGGCTTGGGGTGTGGGGCGTGGGTTGGTCGACCTATCTGCCTCCCCTCTGCGTTACATCTGCGGCGCCGGCCGCGCTCGGGCTTATCGGCGTTTCGTCTGCGGCCCCGTCCGCCCTCGGCCTGATCGGCGTTCCATCTGCGGCCCGCGTCCGGGTCGGCCTCATCTGCGTTGCATCTGCGGCCCCGTCCGCCCTCGGCCTGATCGGCGTTCGATCTGCGGCCCCGTCCGCGTTCGGCCCTATCGGCGTCCCCTCTGCGGCCCGCGTCCGGGTCGGCCTCATCTGCGTTGCATCTGCGGCCCCGTCCGCCCTCGGCCTGATCGGCGTTCCGTCTGCGGCCCGGTCCCCATCGGCGTGATCTGCGTTGCATCTGCGGCCCCGACCGGGTCGGCCTTATCTGCGTTGCATCTGCGGCCCCGACCGCGTTCGGCCCTATCGGCGTCCCATCTGCGGCCCCGTCCTCGTT
>JBFWQE010000088.1:0-21459 GCA_050249615.1 Vicinamibacterales bacterium | reverse complement strand
TTCCGAGCGCGAGTCGGTGTTCCGAGTGCCGCTCACGCGCAACCCGATCCTCGTATTCGGCGTTGTCGCGGCACTCGGCGTCCACGTGGCGTCGATGCACATCCCGCTGATGCAGCGCATCCTGCAGGTCGGTCCCGTCGACCTGGACGAGTGGGGGGTGCCCGTCGCCATCGCCTCCATCGTCCTGGTGGTGATGGAGGCGTTCAAGGCCGTGATGCGCCGCCGGGTGCAGGGGCGCTGACGAGCCGCCGCGAGCGTCCACGCATGGCCGCGTTCCGGGCGCACCTCGACCACCGCGCCCGGCCGGCGCAGGAGCGCCACGGGTTCACCAACGGACGTAAGCGATGACGGCGATGAACGACCCGAGGATCGCCATCCACAGCAGGCGGACCCATGGCGCCGAGAGGTAGACCCCGACACCCTCCATGCGCACGGCTGCCAGCACCAGCCCGGCCACGGCCAGGGCGGCGTGGCTGACGCGCCAGTGGTCGTACTCTGAGCCGAAGGGGCTTCCGCCACAGCGAGGTCGCCACGACAAGGCGCGCGGTCCTCGACGGCGGTCGATCCCGGCGCCGCCGGTAAGCTTATACGAGCCGCGTGATGACCCGGCTCGAGCGAGGCGCGGACCGACGGCCAGGAGCAGGAGCGATGGAACGACTTGGAAACCGCGAGTACGAGGACCACCTGGAGGCGCTGCAGCTCGACTTGAACGACCTCGCGCACTGGCTGCAGCATACCGGCCGGAGGCTGCTCGTCATCCTCGAGGGACGCGACACCGCCGGCAAGGGCGGAACCATCAACGCGATCACCCAGCGGCTCAACCCGCGCCAGGTGCGCGTTGCCGCCCTGCCCAGGCCGTCCGATCGCGAGAAGGGGCAGTGGTACTTCCAGCGATACGCCGCCCACCTGCCCTCGCCGGGGGAGCTCGTGCTCTTCGACCGGAGCTGGTACAACCGCGCGGGGGTCGAGAAGGTGATGGGGTTCTGCACGGAGGCCGAGTACCGGCGCTTCCTCGTCGAGGCGCCCGTCTTCGAGCGGATGCTGGCCGATGACGGCATCCTCATCCTGAAGTACTGGCTGTCGGTCGATCAGGAGCAGCAGGAAGAGCGGTTCGCCGAGCGGGCGGCGGATCCGCTGAAGCGCTGGAAGCTGTCACCGGTGGATCTCCAGGCCCGGGCCCGGTACGCGGACTACGGCAAGGCCCGCGACGCGATGTTCCGGGCGACCCACCGCCCGTATGCGCCCTGGACCGTCGTGGACTTCAACAACCAGCGGCGCGGGCGCTTGAACCTGATCCGCCACCTGGTGGCGCACGTCCCCTACCGGCAGCTGGCGGACCGGGCGGTGACGCTGCCGCCACTGCCGCACAAGCCGAAGCGGGAGCGCTTCACGTGGCGGCTGAAGCCGATTCGCGGATGGTACTGATCCGGCGGCTCGTGCGTCGTTGATGCTCTCTGGACCCGCACGACGCCCTGCTATGATCGTCCAGTTATGCAGATCGTCAGGCCCGCCATCCTGAAGCCCGGTATCACCACGGACACGCTGCCCGGCCCGCGCCCGGGCGATCTCGCCTCCGCCGGCGGCCAGCACCTCATCCGCGGCACCGCGCTCATCTTCTGGGATCCACGCTCGCCCGGGAAGAAGCTGGACGCCATCGACACGGATCAGATCACGCCAGCGGCCGATTGCGTGTCGGAGAGCCTCGAGACGCTGGACGAGCGATGGAAGGCCGGCGCCTTCCGCTATCTGATGCCCGACTTCCGCGCGAGGGTGCATGCGGGGCAGACCTTCGTGATCGCGGGCGACCGGTTCGCCATCGGGAGCTCGCGCGAGATGTCCCCGGCAGGACTGAAAGCCGTCGCCGAGGAGGTGGGCCTCGAGATGGTGATCGTCTGCGGCGCGAACATGGGCGACATCTTCCGCAGGAACGCATTCAACCTCGGCCTGCACGTGGTGCAGAGCCCCGAGGCCGTGGCCGACGCGCAGGATGGCGACGTGTTCACGTTCGACCCCGTCTCGCGCGCCATCACGAACGAGACGCAGGGAAAGCCGTACACGCCGGTGCCGCTCAGCGCGAAGGAGGACGAGATCCGGCAGAGCGGCGGCATCTTCGCCGTGGGGCGGCGCGAGTTCCGCGCGTCGGCGGAGCGGAAGCCGGAGATCGTGTGGGCGGATCCGGATCGCGCGCGCCGCATGTCCACCACCGAGCAAATCGTGTGGGCGCACCGCGTGGACAAGGACGCCGAGGTGAAGCCGGGCGCCACGCTGCGCGTCTATGCCGACCTGCTGCCGGCGTCCGACGGCACGGCACCCTTCGCCATCCACACCTTCAACCAGATCACCGGCGGCGATGCCATCTTTCCGCGCCAGGCCGCGGTGGCCAACGATCACTTCGTCTTCACGGGCAAGCAGGACGACGATCGGCAGACGGAGATCGGGCGGCAGTTCGCGAAGCATCACGGGATCGAGAAGCCGTACTACGCCACGCCCGGCGACGGCATCTTCCACTTCTACTTCCCCGAGCAGGGACTGGTGCTGCCCGGGCAGTTCATCCCCGGCGCGGACTCACACTCGCGCGCCTACGGCGCCTACGGCGCGGTGGGCATGGGCGTGGGCTCCACGACGCTCGGCTTCGGCTGGTCCACCGGCTACGTCTACTTCACGATGGCGAAGCAGCGCCGCGTCACCTTCACCGGCCGGCTCCGCGAGTGGGTCACCGGCAAGGACATCGTCCTCGAGCTGCTGCGGCGGTGGGGGGCGAAGCAGTCGCAGGGGATGTCGGTGGAGCTGGTGGACCAGGATCACCAGCTGCCCATCGCGTTCCGGAACACCATCGCGAACATGATGGCCGAGGCGGAGGCACTGAACGGCATCTTCGCGCCGGACGAGGTCACCTATGCGTGGTATCGCGCGAAGGGCATGACCGACCTGCCGTATCCGCGGATCGCGTGCGGCGCGGATGCGGTCTTCGACCTCGACGAGGAGCTGGCGCTGGGCGAGGTGATCCCGATGATCGCCAAGCCGTTCAGCCCGGGCAACGCGTTCCCCGCGGAGCAGGTGGCGCGCGAGCGCATCACCTTCGACAAGGCGATGATCGGCTCGTGCACCAACGGCAGCTACGACGACCTGCTCTCCGCCGCGCTGGTGCTGGTGGCGGCGCGCGCGCAGGGACTGACGAAGGCGCAGAAGGAGTTCCTGATTTTCCCCGGATCCGGCGGCGTGAAGCACCAGATCGAGCGGCCCGATCCAAGACTGGGCGGCGAGTCCATCGCGGACGTGTTCCGCTCGGTGGGCGGGCAGATCCGCGCCAGCTGGTGCGGCCCCTGCTTCGGCCAGGGACCGGATGCTCTGCAGCCGGGGCAGCGTGCCATCACGTCGTTCAACCGCAACTGGCAGAACCGCATGGGCTACGGCGGCGAGGGGTACCTGGCGTCGCCGTCGGTAGTGGCCGCGTCGGCGCTCGCCGGCTACATGGCGCCGCCGAGCGAGCTCGGGCTGTGGTGGGATCCGGAACGGTACGGGGTCTGAGGTTCTCAGGTTCTCAGGTTCTCGGGTTCGCGCGCATCCTGCCGCTGGCACACTCAGGCACTCGTCCTGACGCAGAATGGTGCCGTGGCGACCCCCATGCTGACGACGCGCGTGCTCCTGACCGAAGACCGGCTGGCGCAGGATTTCCTGGCCGCGCTCGAGCGGCGCGCGTTGCCGGAGAAGTTCTTCTACTGGTTTCCCACCTCCGTGCGCGCCTGGCTGAACCTGTGCAGCGACGGCGCGTACCGGAACTACGTGCGCTCGCACGGCCTCGTGCAGGCGCATGCCGCCGACATCGCGGCGCACCTGCCCGAGGGCCGCGTGACGGTGGTGAGCCTCGGCGCCGGCCAGGGGGACAAGGATCGCCTGGTGCTCGAGCAGATGCGCGCGTCCGGCCGCCGGCCGCACTACGTGCCGGTTGATGCCAGCCAGTCGCTCCTCGAGATGGCGTGCGGGGCCGCAGACGCAGCCGGCCTGCCCTGCCAGGGCGTGAAGGCCGACATGGCCGACGCAGGGCATCTCGCGGCGGTCGGAGACGCGTCGCCCGGCCCGCGCCTGTGGATGATGCTCGGCAACACGCTTGGGGCCTTCGATCCTCCCGCCTACGCGCGCGCGCTGGCGCGCCTGCTCCGTCCCGATGACCACCTCCTGATTGACGGGGAGATTTTCAGCGACACCGGCACGCTGGCCGGCTACGACAATCCACTGAACCGGCAGTTCGCATTCGGCCCGCTGCGCGGAGCCGGCCTCGTGGAGCCCGACGACGGCGTGCTGAGGTTCGAGACCGGCGAGGATGACAGCCGTCCGGGCCTGTTCCGGCTGCGCAAGCACTTCCTGCCGGCCAGAGACCTCACGCTGCAGGTCGCGGGCGAGACCGTGCGCTGGCGCGAGGGCCAGCGCGTGGAGATGAACTGGTCGTGCAAGTACGCACGCGAGACATTTCTCGCGCTGCTGGCCGACGCCGGGCTTGCACCGGTGGCGACCTACGCCAGCGCGGATGGCCGGTTCGTCATGGCGCTGACCAGATTGGCAGGCTGACCGCGTGGCCTCTCGCCTGCATACTGCCTGACCATCGCCGAGCCTGCCGGATGTGCTGGATTGCCTGCACATCTGATTCGGACGACACTGTGCGCCGGAGGTCACGACTCATGCCGACACATTCCTGTCGCCGCGCCGCCGGACTGGCACTGTTCGCCCTGATGCTGCCTGCTCTTTCCGCCGCGCAGACGATTGGCACCTTCCACTGGCGGATGGAGCCGTACTGCAACACGCTCACGTTGACCGTCGTGCAGGACGCCGCGGGCATCCGCGTCCAGGGGGTCGAGGATCTCTGCGAGTTCATCTACGTACCGCAGGCTGTCGAGGGATCCGCCGTCCTCGGCAGCGACGGCATTGCCTGGGTCGGATTGAGCACCGGCGTGCCGGGTGGCTTCACCTTCGAGGGCAACCGGGTCACCTTGAGCATCGACACGGCAACCCTGAACGGAGCGTGGGCCGACGATGCCGGTCGATCCGGGACGCTGCTGAGGGTCTCGACGCCGCGCAGTTCGGGTGTGCAGCGGGGCGGGCAGTCCAACAGCTTCCTGCACGTCGTGAGCGCGGACAACCGTCCGGACGGAGCCGCCGACAACATCTCGTGCTTCAGTCATCCGCTGGCCGACGGCCGCCCGTCCGCGCTCATCGTCTTCAGCCCCAACCGCGGCGGTTCTAGCGCCATCCGTCCGTTCGTCCCCTCGACCATCAGCCTCTACTACGACGACGACGGCACCGACCTCGAGCCCCCGCTCGACAACAATGTCTGGTGTCTCAGTCGCGACGACAGCCAGGCCATGCCGCTGGGTGCCGGGTTCACCATCCGGATCATGCCGCGCTGACCGCGGGCCCGAGCTCGCGTGGTAGGCTCGGCGCGTGTTCCTGCTCGCCGCGCTGGCTGCCCTGCCGCTGGCTCTCGGCGCCCCCGCCGCGCTGGTGGACCGCCTGGTCGACGTGAACGGCACGTCGTTGTTGCTCCGGTGCGGCGGGGAGCGGCAGCCGGGCGCGCCGCTCGTGCTCTTCGAGGCCGGCGCGTTCAACACGGTGGACACCTGGCGTGACGTCCACGCGCCGGTGGCGGCGTTGGCCCGCGCATGTGCGTGGGACCGGCCCGGCAGGGGCGCGAGCGGGCCCGCGCCGGCGGGCCTCGACGCCTCGGGCCTCGTCGAGCTGCTGAGCGGCCTGCTGCAGGCCGGCGGCGAGGCGCCGCCGTACCTGCTGGTCGGCCACTCCCTGGGTGGGTTGATCGCACAGCTCCATGTCACGCTCCATCCGGGCGAGGTCGCCGGCCTCGTGCTCGTGGACTCGTCCCACCGTGACCAGGTCCGTCGTATGGCGGCGCTGAAGCTGCGCCCGCCGCAAGTGATGGCCTCCAGGCCGTCTCCCGAGGCGGTCTCGCTCGAGCGCCTCATGAGTGCGCTGGCAGAACAGCGGTTCACGTTCGCCGGTCCTCTCGTGGTGCTCACGCGAGGCCGGTGGACGCCGGGGACCGATACCGCCGACGATCGCAAACGGCTCGGTGTCTGGCAGGAGCTCCAACGCGACCTGGCCTCGGCCTCGGCGCGGTCCGAGCACCACGTCGCCGCCAACAGCGGACACTACATCCAGAACGACGAGCCCGAGCTGGTCGTCCGCGCCGTTCGGCGCGTGCTCGATCTGGTGTCCGCCGGGGACGCGGCTGCAGCTGCGTCGGCCGTGCACCAGGCGTCAGCGGCGCACCGCGTGCGCGGGGGGCTGTGCGGATCGGAGGACCGGGCGCCCGCCGAGGTGGCGCGCCTGCTCGAGCCGCTCGGCGAGCAGGGGCGAACGGCGCTGATCGCCCTCGCGGAGTCGCCCGACGCCGCGGAAGTCCTGTGCGGCGTCGCGGGCCTGGCCGCTCTTCGCGATCGACGCGTGATCCCGTACCTCGAAGCCGCCCTGAGGAATCCGGAGCTGCGCGGGAGTTCCCGTCTGCTGGCACGGTGGGCAGCGTGGCTCGCCGGTGGCCCGGATCCCGATCTCGGAGCGGCGATGCTGAAGGTGGTCGAGGCGGCCACCGACAGTGCCGTGTGGAACGCCGCGGGGCTCGACGCCATCTGGCTGCTCGGCGAAGTCGATCACCCGTCGGCGCGCGACCGCCTCCTCGCCGAGCTCGGCCAGCCGATCGACGATGCGCGACTGGATGCGGTCGTCCACGCGCTCGCCAGGCAGGGCGATCCGCGCGCGCGTGAGCGCATCACCGCGATCGGCGTCCAGGCCGCGCGCGACAAGTCCGGCAACGCCACGCCCGAGCAGGCGCGCCGGCTCGGCGCCGTGGCGTTCTATCAGCTCGCGCTGGGGCCGGAGACCCTGGCGGATGGCCTGGAGACGCTCGGCACCATTGCCGCGCGGGATCAGGAAGACGCGGCCGCGTGGGCGGTGCACACGCTGTGTGAGCGCGCGGTCCGGCGGCCGGACGGGCGGACGATCGTCGACGCCCACCGGGCGGTCCTCGTCGAGGAGCTCGATCGCCTCGGCATCTCGTGGCAGGCCCCGGCAGGGACGTTCGGCTGCAGGTGACAGCCGGACCGGGCTGCCGATGGTAATCTGATGGCATGAAGACCACCATTGACAAGGCAGGCCGCGTGGTCATCCCGGCATCCATCCGCGAGCGTGCCGGCTTCGAGGCCGGGGCCAGCCTCGACATCACGGTGGACGAGTTCGGCGTCCGCCTCCAGCGGGTCGCCCCGGGGCCGCGGCTCGTGCGCGTCGGCGGTCGGCTCGTGGCCCGGCCCGTGGTGGGCCCGGATGATCGGCCGGCCGTCGATGTGGCCGCGCTCGTCGAGGAGGAGCGCAACCGATGGCCGTAGCCGTATTCCTCGACACGAGCGTGCTCCTGGCGGGCCTCGTGGACTTCGGGCCGCAGAGCGCGCCGTCTCAGAAGGTGATGCACGCCGTCGCCGAGAAGCACGTGAAGGCGGCCGGCACGGCCTGGCACTGCTGCCTCGAGTTCTTCTCGGTGTCCACGCGGCTGCCGCCGGAGTTCCGGCTCACGCCAGCTGACGCGGCCCGCCTGATCGAGGAGGAAGTCTTCGCGCGCCTCTCGATTCACGACTTGCCGGGGACGGACCGGCTGCCCCTGCTGCGCGCGGCCGTGCAGGATGGGACGGCCGGCGGGCGCATCTACGACGCGCACATCGCGGAGGTCGCCCGGACGGCCGGCGCCCGGGTCGTCGTGACCGATAACCGCCGCCACTTCCTGGCGGCCCTGCGGCACGGCATGCGCGTGGAGACGCCGTCGGAGTTCCTGGCCGCGCTCAAGGCGGGTGGGTAGGGCGTGACGAGTTGGCCCGGGGGCGGGCTTGGGCGCTCAATGCCCGCCGAACACCTGGAAGCCGCGCTTCCGAAGGCTGTCGGCCAGGGCCGCCTCCATGCGCACCGCCTTGTCGTACGGCATCGGGTTGAGGTGCGCGTACAGGCGAGGGACCAATCGCTCGCCGAAGCGTGTCACCACGCCGGCCGCCTTGATGCCCGCCTTGTGGTTGGCGAAGCGCTCTTCAGGCGTGAGGCCCGTCATGCCCACGTAGTAGCCCGCCCTGCCGTCTCCCTTCGGGTCGCGCAGGTACACGACATAGACGTTGTGGTGGCCCGTCGTCCGTGGCGCCTTCGCTGGCATCGCTCGATCAGGCGCGCCCTCTGGCATAGGCGGCGGCCACGCCGCTCAGGCCGATGAGCCCCACCATGTTCGGGAACACCTGCAGCACGTTCATCAGGTCGCCCCACGCCCACACGAACTCGGGCCGCATCATGGCGCCGAACGGGATGAGCAGGCAGTAGACCCAGCGATAGGGCAGCGCGATGGAGCGCCCGAAGATGTACTCGAGGAACTGCTCGCCGTAGAAGGCCCAGCCGATGAGCGTCGTGTAGCCGAACAGGAACGCGCAGAACGCCACCACCCAGCCGCCCACGGTTGGCACGGCCGCATTGAACGCCGCCGCCACCGCCGCGGTGCTGGTGACGTAGGCCGCGCCGCTCTGGGCCGCGGCAATGGAGGTCTCGGCCACGCCGCTCACGAGGATCGTGAGCGCGCTGATGGTGCCCGTCACGAACGAGATGATGAACACCTCCATCACGGCCTGCAGCCCCTGCTGCGAGGGGCGATCCGATCGCGCCGTGCCGTAGGCCACGGCCGCCGTGCCGTAGCCGGCCTCGTTGGCGTACACGCCGCGCGCGATGCCGTAGCGCATGGCGATGAACCACCCGAAGCCCATCGCCGACTGCGTCGTCAGGGCCTCGCTGAACACGAGGCCGAGCACGTGGGGCAGCCGGTGGGCGAACATCACGATGACGACGATGCCGCCCACCAGATACAGGCCGACCTTGAGCGGCGACAGGAACTCGGCGACGCGGCCGATCGACTTGATGCCCCCGATGATGACGGCCCACACCAGCACGGCGATGGCGATGCCGGCGACCCATGTGGGAATGCCGAACACGCTGTCCAGCGCGACGGCGATGGAGTTGGGCTGGGTGAAGGGCGTCGTGGTGAGCGCGCCCACCCCCGCCACCAGGGCGAACGTGCTGGCCAGCCAGCGGGATTTCAGCCCGTCGCGCAGGTAATACATCGGCCCCACGCGCAGCGTGTCGCCGTGCGCCTCGCGGTAGCGGACGGCGAGCACGGCCTCGGTGAACTTCACCGCGGTGGCGACGAACCCGTAGACCCAGATCCAGAACAGGGCTCCCGGCCCACCGGAGATGATGGCCGTGGCGATGCCCGCGATGTTGCCCGTGCCGATCGAGGCGCCGAGCGCGGTCATGAAGGCCTGGAACGGCGTGAGTGCCCCGCCGGCGGCCTCGGATTGCTTCGCCACCATGGCGCGGAACGCCTCGGGCAGGCGGCGCAGCTGTACCAGGTGGTACCGGATCGTGAGGAACAGTCCGGCGCCGAGCAGCATCCAGACGACGATGTATTGGAAGAGGAAGGTGGTGAAGGTGTCGATGAACTGGGCCATGGGGCGCCTCATCCTACTCCGCCCGCGCGAACGGATGGCAACAGTTTGACGGCGGCTTGTCGCGGAAGATGTCGACCCGGGGCAGCGCATCACGGGGGCTGCATTCTGGCCGCGCCGGCTCCGCCCGGGGGTGCAGCCGGGTTCGCGACGGCGCGCGCCGGCCCGGCGGCAGGCACGCCCGGTCCGCGAGCCGCGCGCGACGAGATTCCCACCGGAGCGAGCGCCGACCCACTGGTGCGACCCTTGCAGTGCTGCTCCCCAGGCTCGTCGGTTGTCGATTCCTTGGAGGGAAGTCACCGTGCGTGAGATCCGTCCGCTGCGCTCGTTGCTGCTCGGCGGCGCCCTGCTGTTGGCGCCGCTGCTCTGCCATCCCGCGCAGGCGTCTTACAGCCTGCTCGGCTGGCACGGCGAAACCATCGGTCCCGGCCCCTACAGCTCGCTGGCCCTCGATGCGGCCGGGCGGCCACACGTTGTCTACTACGACCACCTGGCGTTCGACATGAAGTACGCGGTTCGCGGGCCACTCGGCTGGCTCGTCAGGCCGGTGCACAACGCCAGCTTTCACTGCGGGCCGCGGCCGGCGCTGGCCCTCGACACCGCCGGTGGGGCCCACATCACCCACACGTGCGGACAGTACCTGTTCTACACGCGTGAGGGCGGACCGGTTGGCTGGGAGACGGAGCTGGTCGCGGCCGACGTGGTGGTGGCCGGCGGCCTCGCTCTCGACGCGGAGGGCCGCGCGCACACCACCTACGTACTGTCGGACGACAGCGGCGGGTGGCTGATGCACGCGGTCCGCGGGCCGTCGGGCTGGGTCGCCGACCCCGTTTATCCCTGTCCACCCGGTGACTTCGATGGTTGCACGAGAGCGGCCGTGGCCGTCGATCCGTCCGGGACTCCGGTCATCGCCTTCGCCCTGGACGACGGGCTGGAGGTGTGGCTGACGGTCGCGCGGCGGGACGCCGGCGGCTGGACCATTGACCGGGCCGCGTATCTCGACGACTGGGCGGCAGAGGGCCTGGCACTAGGCGTCGACGCGGCGGGGCTGGCGCACGTCGCCTTCACCGGCAGCGAGTCGCGCGCGGTCACCTACGTCCGCCAGGACGCTTCGGGCTGGCTCGTGGATCGGGTCGCCGACGCCGACGCCTGGGGCTTCGATTTCGAGGTGAGCCCGGCCGGCGTGCCGCATGTCGTCTTCTACGACGGCGCCCTTGTCACCTACGGCTATCGGGATGCCGGCGCGTGGCGCCTGCAGGTGATCGAGCGTGGTCGCCGCGGCTACTTTCCCTCACTCGCGCTGGCCGGCGGTTATCCGGCCTTCACGGCCTGGGACGTCGACCAGGGCGTGCTGCGCTTCGCGGCCCAGACCGGCATCGACGTGCTGCCGGGCGAGTGGCCGAATGTCATCGACCTGCGTGTCACGCCGAAGGTCGGTGTGGTCATCATGACCGCGGCTGGCTTCGATGCGTCGTCGATCGTGCCCGCGCTGATCAGGGTCGGGCCCGGCGCGGTCGCGCCGGCGGGTGGGAAGTCGCTGCTCAAGGACCTCGACCTCGACGGCGACCTCGACCTCGTCTTCGCCTTCAACCCGGCCGGCGCCCACCTGGCCTGCGGGCCTGGCACGCTCGTGATCCAGGGCGTCGATTCGTCGGCGCGCGCGTTCACTCTCTGGGACTGGGTCGAGGTCGTCGGCTGCGGTCCGTGAGCGGGCGCCGCGCCATCCGGCGATCGGGGCAGGAACTCGTGCAGCAGGGCGTGAAAGTGATGCACGCCCCGACATCACAACGGCGGCGACGAGAATTGTCCCCTGAGACATCCCCCGGCCGAGTCGGGAGCGGTACACGGGTGACCGTCGCGGGCACGCGTCCAGCGGCGGAACCTCGGGTGACCGTTCCCGGACACCACGACACCGCCTCGCAGGCCCCTGTTCTGCCGAAACACCAGCCCTTCTCGCGGGGCGTGTGGCCAGGCTGACACGGCACGTTCTTTGATGGCGACCCGGTGCAGGCCTACCCATGTCATCCATCGCGCAGGACATCCGCCACGCGCTCCGCACCCTCCGCCAGCGGCCGGGCTTCTACGGTGCCGCGCTGCTCACGCTTGCCGTCGGCATCGGCGCCAACCTGACGGTCTTCAGCATCGTCAACGCGCTGCTGCTCAGGCCGCTGCCCTTCGGCGATCGCAGCGACCGCGTGGTCACGCTGTTCGCTACCCACGCCCAGCAGCCCGAGGACTGGAGCTGGGGCGATTCCGAAGTCTCGTATCCCGACCTGCTCGACCTCGGCGAGGCGACATCGCTCGAAGGGCTGGGCGGATACGTGGGGCGCAACGTCACGCTCAGCCGAGACGGCGTGGCCGAGCGGGTGCGCGCCGGATCGGTCACGCCCGATCTCTTTCCGCTGCTGGGGATCACCCCTGTCCTGGGTCGGCACTTCATGGCCGAGGAAGCGGCCGCGCCCGGCCTCGAGAGCGTCGTCCTGCTGACCCACGGCCTGTGGCAGCGCCGTTACGGCGGCGTCGCCGACATCGTCGGGCGCGAGGTGCACGTCAACGGCCTGCCGCGCACCGTCGTCGGCGTGCTGCCACCGGGCTTTCGTTTCCCGGAGCGCGACGACATGTACATGCCGCTCCGGTGGGACGAGTCCCCGCGCGACGCGCGCAACGTGAACGCGGTGGGGCTGCTCCGGCCCGGGGTCTCGGTCGACCAGGCGCAGCAGGAGCTGTCCGCCATCGCGGGCCGCCTGGAGCAGGAGTACGCCGACACCAACCGCGGCTTCGGCGTGCGGGTGATGCGGTTCCGCGACTCCCAGGTGAAGCCCGACACGCGCGGGCTGTTCGGGACGCTGATGACCGCCGTCGGCCTGGTGCTCCTCATCGCCTGCGCCAACCTGGCCAACCTCATGCTGGTGCGTGCCGCGGGCCGGCAGCGCGAGATGGCCGTCCGCGCGGCGCTTGGCGCCGGCGGCTGGCGCCTCGCGCGGCAGATGCTCGTCGAGACCGGCGTCGTCTCGGCGGCCGGGGCTGCGCTGGGCCTCATCGGATCGGCCTGGGCGCTGGACTACCTGCGCGGATCGTTCCCGGAAGAGCTGCCGTACTGGCTGGCTTTCGATGTGGACGTGCGCGTTGCCGCGTTCACGGTGGCCGTCACGGCGCTCACGACCGTGGCGATTGGCCTGGTACCGGCGCTGCGCGCGGCGAGCCCGAACCTGTTGTCGGACCTCAAGGACGCCACGCGCGCCACGCCCAGCCGAAGGCAGCAGCGCCTCCAGGCCAGCCTGGTGGGCGCGCAGATCGCCCTCTCCCTTGCCCTCCTCGCCGGCGCGAGCATGACGATCCGCGGCTTCCTCGCGCAGCAGACGACGGACCTCGGTTTCGATCATCGACCGCTCGTCTCGCTGCGGACCTACCTGGCCGGCGACGAGTTCGACGATCCCGCAGCCCGTGCGCGCGTCGTGGACGAGATGTCCGCCGCGCTGGCGTCGCTTCCCGGGGTGGCGTCCGCGGCGGCCACCACGAGCATTCCCGGCGACGATGGCGGAGGCCTCGTGCGGGTCGTCGTGGACGGCCGCACCGATCCGGACGCTGCGCTGGGCGCGCAGGTGGTCGGCGTCACGGCCGGCTTCCTCGACACCCTTGGGCTCTCGCTTCTCGACGGCCGTGGCCTGACGAAGGCGGAGGCGGACGATCCCGACGCGCGGGTGACGGTGATCAACGCGTCGCTCGCGCAGAGGCTCTGGCCCGCCGGAGGCGCCGTCGGCTCCCGCATCGGCGTGCGCTCGCGCACGTCCGTGGACTGGTATCGCATCGTCGGCGTGGCGCCGGACGTGCACTTCGAGGAGGTGGGCGAGGCGACCGAGCAGTCGCGCCTCAATCTCTACGTGCCGCAGGCCGTCACCGGCTACCGGACGATGGCCTTCCTGGCGCGCGCCGTCGGGGCCCCCGACCCGCTCGTCGATGCCGTGCGGACGCTGATGCGGCAGCGGTATCCCGGCCAGGCCGTCTTCGAGCTGATGACACTGAACGAGCGGCGCCGCTTCGTCACGTGGGAGCAGCGCTTCCTGGGCGAGATGATGGGCACCTTCGCGATGATGGCCCTGGGCCTGGCGGGCCTGGGCGTCTATGCGCTCCTCTCCTATGCGGCACGACGCCGGCTGTCCGAGATCGGCGTGCGCCTGGCGCTGGGCGCCGCGCCGGGCGACGTTGTCCGGCTGTTCCTGCGGCAAGGGCTTGCCATTGCTGTCATCGGCCTCGGGATCGGTCTCGCCCTGGCCGCGGGCGTGGCCGCGGTGCTCGAGGGCCTCGTCTTCGGGGCCGACGCATGGGATCCGCTGCACGTGATGCGGGCGGCCGGCGTGCTGGCGGTCACGGTGCTCCTGGCCAGCTACCTGCCGGCGCGGCGGGCCTCGCGCACCGATCCGACATCCGCGCTTCGCGCGGAGTAGCCCCCCGGCTACCGCGTGCCGGACGCCGCCGGGTTCGGCACGACCGACACGATGAGGGCGTGGTGATCGGACACCTGCACGGGTTGGATGGATCCGCCTGCCGCCTGCAGGCCCCGGAGGAACACCCAGTCGAGCTGCATGCCGAGCGCGTCATGCGTGGGCTGGCCGATCTCGAAGGCCGAGCGGAACCCCCGGCCTTCCATGAAGCGCAGGAGGCCCTTGCCCTGCCGCCCCATGAACGGCAGCGGGATGGTGTGGAAGAGCCATCGGTGATCGTTGGTGTTGAAGTCGCCGCCGACGATGGCCGGGCCGTCGAGCGACGCGACGTCGCGCGCCACCGATCCCAGCTGCTGGAGGCGCGGCTTCAGGTTGATGCGCGTGTCGAGGTGGACGTTGTAGACGTGGACGCGCCCCGCGGGTGTATCCACCGCCGCCCCGAGCGCGAGGCGGCTGCGGCTCCGGAAGCTCAGGTTGAAGCGCCTCAGCGCCAGCACGCGCAGGTCGCGCTGGGGATGGCGGCTGAGGATGGCCAGGCCCGCCGAGCGCTGCCGGTCGAGGGTGAACGCCTCCTGGTACAACGACTCGAGGCCGAGTCGCTCGCCGAGCTGCGTGGCGACATCGGGTCCCGGCTCCCGCCGCGCCACCTCCTGCAGGAGGAACAGATCCCCGGCCTGGGCCACACCGGTGGCGGAGAGCTCGGAGGCGATGTGGTCCACGTCCTCCCGCATCGCGAGATTGAGGGACACGACCGTCAGCGCGCCAGGATGCGGCGCGTGGCGTGCCGGCGCCTCGGCCCGGCCAGGGCCGGGCAGGGCCAGCAGGGCCACGAGCGTCACGGTCGAGGCGCGCCGGGCGACGAGAATCATCGACGGTCGATCCAGTGTACAGGCCGGCTCGCCTCGGGCAAGCCGCGACCATCCCCGCTCAGAACGCGACGATCAGGCCGGCGGTGAAGTCCGCCTGGAAGGCGGGGTTCGCGCGGTATGCGATGGCGCAGCCGAAACCGCCGCAGACCGCGGCGCCCCCGGCATCCACGATGGTCAGGTAGCCCCGGGCGTCGAGGCGCAGGCCGATGTTGCGCGTGGCGAAGAACTTGGCGCCGGTGCCGACGCCGACGCTGAAGCGGACCTCCGTGTCGCCCGGCACCGCGTAGCGCGTCAGCCCGAGCAGCCCGGCAAGGAACGGGCGAACGCGTCCGTCGGCGAGTTCCTGGACGCCGCCTACCTGGATGTAGTCCACCTCCACGCGGACGTGTCCCGGCGGATCGAGCGGGCCGCCGCGCACGCGCAGGTTCGCCCGCTCGCGGCTGAAGACCCCTTCCAGCTTCAGGCCAGCCATCGGTGACCCGAACGCCGCGTCCACGACAACCCCCACGCCGGGTCCGCCGTCGTCATCGACGACCGTGCGGCCATCGACCTCTGCGAAACTGCCACCGACGCGATAGCCGCCGAACGGGGTGACCTCGACGGTTTGCGCGGGTGTGGCGACAGGCGCCGAGAGCACCGCCCCCACGGCACAGGCGAGGGCGGCGACCGCTCTCGCGCCGTGCGGTCCAATGACTCGGCGCTGGAACCACCGTGCGTACTCAGCCATGCGTGTTGCTGACTACAGGCTACACCCGGCTGAGATAGCATCAGCGGCGGCGCGCGCGGACCGGGTCGTTGTCACGGCGCCGCACCGGAGGGGACTGATGAGACCTGGGATCAGGATCGACCGGAGGCGTGTCCTCGGCTTGGCGTTGATGGTCATGAGCGGCGCGGGCTGCCGGCAGGCACTGGCCCCTGCGGGGCCCGCAGGTGAAGCGGCCTTCACCGTCGTCGAAGCCGGCATCCCCGAGGTCCGCGCGGCACTGGACTCCGGGCGGATCACGTCCAGGCAGCTCGTGACGCAGTACCTCGCGCGCATCGGGACCTACGAGGACCGCATCAACGCGATCATCACGGTCAACCCGGGCGCGCTCGAGGAAGCGGACCGGCTCGACCGTGAGCGCGCGGCCGGACGCGTGCGTGGCCCGTTGCACGGCATTCCCATCGCGCTCAAGGACAACATCCACACCACGGACATCCGCACCACCGGCGGCGCGCTGGCCTTTGCGACGCTCATGCCGCCCTACGACGCGACACTCACGACCAACCTGCGCGAGGCCGGCGCCATCATCATCGCGAAGACGGTGCTCACCGAGCTCGCGCACTGGACCGCGGGCCCACCGACGCCGATGGTGGCGAACTACACGGCGGTGGCGGGCTTTGCCTACAACCCGTACGACCCGCGCATGGATCCGCGGCCGGAGACCCTCGACGGGCGCCCGGTGCTCTCCACCGGCGGGTCCAGCTCCGGCGCGGGCACGGCGGCCAGCTTCTGGGCAGCGAGTGTCGGCTCCGACACGGGCGGCTCGATCATCAGTCCCTCGAACGCCACCATGCTGGTCGGCATCCGGCCCACGCTGGGCCGGATCAGCCGCTACGGCATCATTCCGATCACCGCCGACCACGACACCGCGGGTCCGATGGCGCGCACCGTGGCCGATGCGGCCATTTTGATGGGCGCGCTCGAGAGCGCCTCGCCGGATCCGAACGACGCCGCGACGACGGCCTGCGAGCCGCCGCCGAACCGTGACTACACCGCGTTTCTCGACGGCGGAGCACTGAAGGGCGCGCGCATCGGCATCCCCCGGGCGTTCTACTACGACCGCGTCAAGGCGCCGGGCGACGAGGCCCGTCCCGAGTTCAAGAACGGCCGCGGCGGGCTCAACGCCGACCAGGCGAAGGTGATGGCCGAGGCGATTGCCCTGTTGAAGGCGCAGGGCGCCGAGGTCGTCGATCCCGTCGAGATTCCCAGCATCGTCAGCCAGGACCCGGCATCCAACTTCCTGCTGTTCGACTACTGCCAGGGCGCGGAGCACGGGAAGGGCGGCGACGCGCACTGCACCGCGAACTTCAAGTACGGCATGAAGCGCGACTTCAACGCGTGGCTGGCGAGTCTCGGTGACCGCGCGCCGGTGAAGTCGCTCACCGAGCTGCGCGAGTGGAACCTGGCGCACGCGAAGATGAATGCCATGCGCTTCGGACAGTCGCGCCTCGACATCTCCGACGAGATGGACGTGGTGCGGGACCGCGCCCGCAACGAGGCCGATACGGCAAAGGACCGACGGCTCAGCCGCGACGAGGGCCTCGATGCCGTGCTGCGGGCCCACGAGCTCGATGCGATCCTGACGCCGGGCTCGTCGGGCGCCAACATGGCGGCCCGCGCCAACTATCCCATCATCACCGTGCCCTTCGGGATGGTGCCGAACGCGCCGACGCCGCCGCTGCCGGCCGGCTTCAACGCGAAGCCGGCGCCGTTTGGCGTCGCGTTCACCGGCGCGGCCTGCAGCGAGCCGAGGTTGATCGCGCTCGCGTACGCGTTCGAGCAGGCGAGCCGGCGTCGCGTGCCGCCGCTGGACATGCCGTAGCGGTGGTGCATCGCCAGCGGAAAGCGGGAATGGAAGCCATGAGACGAGTTGTGACGGGGGCGGCCCTGCTCCTGGCCGTATCGGCTGTCGAGGCCCCGCGGGCGCAGGCGACGGCGGTGAGCGCGCTCGCCTGGATGGCGGGCTCGTGGGCCGGCACCGACGGGCGTGTCGAGCACGAGGAGCACTGGACCACGCCGAAGGGGGGCGCGATGCTCGGCGTGCACCGCACCGTGCGCGACGGGCGCATGGTCGAGTTCGAGTTTTTGCGCATCGAAGTGCGGGAGGGCGTCCTGGTCTACCTCTCGATGCCCAACGGACGGAGCCCGGCCACCCCGTTCACGCTGAAGACGCTCGAGCTCCAGCGCGTCGTGTTCGAGAACCTCGCGCACGACTTCCCGCAGCGCGTGATCTACTGGAAGGACGGCGACGATCTGCGCGCACGCATCGAGGGAGTGGCGAGCGGCCAGGAGCGTTCGATGGAATGGCGATGGTCGCGCGCGGCGCTCGTGCCGTGAACGGCCGACCGCCTAGAGCCACCCTTTCGCGCGCGCGAGGTTCGCCGCTTCCACGCGGTTCTTCGCGCCCAGCTTGCTGATGGCCTCGGACAGGTAGTTCCGAACCGTGCCCTCGGACAGCTGCAGCGTGGCCGCGATGTCGGAACTGGTCAGCCCCTCGCCGGCCAGGCGCAGCACCTGCCGCTCGCGGTCGGTCAGCGGGTCCGCCTCGGTCCACGCATCGGCCGCCAGCGCAGGGTCGATGACGCGCCTGCCCGCGTGCACGCGGCGGATGGCCTCGGCCAGCTCGGCCGACGGCGCGTCCTTCAGCAGGTACGCCGACGCGCCGGCGTCCAGCGCGCGCCGCAGGTAGCCGGGCCGCGCGAACGTCGTTAGAATGACGACGCGCGTGCTTCGAGCGGTGCGGGCGATGTCCGCCGCGACATCCAGCCCGCTTCGCCCCGGCATCTCGATGTCGGTGACGATGACGTCGGGCGCGAGCTCCTGGACCAGGGCGAGCGCGGCGTCGCCCGTGGACGCGCGGCCCACCACCGCGATGCCTGGCTCGGTCTCGAGCAGCGCCGCGAGCGCGCCGAGCACCATGGCCTGGTCCTCGGCGATGACCACCCGGATCATGCGCGGGCTCCTGCTTCCGGCCGCCGTGCGGGCACGACCGCTTCCAGGCGCAGGCCCTGCACCCCGCTCCACCTGAGCGATCCGCCCGCGTCTTCGATGCGGCGCTTCATGCCCGTCAGCCCGCTGCCGGCCGTGACGTCCCCTCCCACGCCATCATCCTGCACCACCAGGCGCACGGCCGTACCCTCGCGCGCGACGCTGATGGTGCAGCGCCGGGCCCGCGCGTGACGGACGACGTTGGTCACCGCCTCGCGGAGCGCCAGGGCCAGCGCGTGCTCGGCTTCACGTGACAACGCGTCAGCCGCGATTCGCGTGACCGCCGCCGCGTCCACGTGCAGATCGACGCCGGCCGGGAGCAGCACCGATCGGGCGCGCGACAGTTCCCCCGCCATCGTCGCCGTTCGAAACCCCTGCACGGCCTGGCGCACATCCGCCAGCGCCTGCCGCGAGACCCTCGCCACGTCCGCCACTTCCACCGCCGCGCGCGCGGGATCCCTGTCGATCAGCTTCGCCGCGAGGTCGGCCTTGAGCGTGATGACCGACAACGACTGGCCCAGCAGGTCGTGCAGGTCCGCCGCGATGCGGTCCCGCTCCTCCAGCGCGGCCAGCCGCGCGATCTCATCCTGCGCCATGCGCAGCGACGCATCGCGCCGGCGCACCTCGGCGTCGTGAAGGTTCACGAACCCGATCATCGGGACGAAGACGGCGACGAACACGGCCGAGAACGGGGCCCACGCGCCCGCCGACAGCGATGCCGCCAGCCCCGCGATTGTGATGCCCGCGATCCACAGGGACGCCTCGCGCCCCGTGCGCGACCCCCCGATGAAGGACGCGGCATAGACGAAGAACACCGCGGCCGCCGGGTTCAGCCACGTGAGCGCGGCCCCGAGCCCCGCCAGGCCCAGGACGATGGGGAGCCGCCGGGCGCCGTCCACCCAGTAGCCTGCGAAGTAGAGCGGCAGGAACGCCACGAGGCCCAGGAGGTGCAGGGCCCATTGCGCGGCGCTGGTCCGGGCGACGAACGGGAAGGCGATGTAGGCGCTCAGGTAGACGAGCCAGGCGTACGGCCGCCACCCGAGCGCGCGATCCGGGGGCAGCGGTCTCAGGGAGTTGCTCATGCGGCTGAGCGGCAGGCCGCTGGACGCGGCTAGGGCTGCGGCACCTGGGGACGCTTGCGCTGATACATCGCTTCGTCCGCGTCCCTGACGAGCCCCTCGAGTGTCTGGCTGTCGCCGGGATCGAAGTTGGCGACGCCCACGCTCATGGCCAGGCGATACGGGAGACCGGAGGCCGCGTTGAACCGATCCAGGTGCCACCGCAGGCGCTTCATGATCGTGTCGACGTCCCCGGGCGGGACGATGGCCAGGGCCACGAACTCGTCTCCGCCCACGCGGGCGACGATGTCCGCGGCGCGGAACGTGTTCTTCAGGATATCGGCTGCGCTGACGATCAGGGCCGACCCGGCATCGTGCCCGTGCGTGTCGTTGATGCCCTTGAGCCCGTCGATGTCGGCATAGACGAGCGCCGCGCCACGCCGGAGGCGCACCGCGTCCCCCAGGATGCGCGATCCGTACACGAAGAACCCGCGACGGTTGTGCAGGCCGGTCAGCTCGTCGGTCATCGCCAGCAGGCGCAGCTGCTCCTGGGCCTCGCGAAGCGCCGTCACGTCCTGCGCGTGCCCGAGCACGTAGGGCGCCCGCCCGGGCTCGGTCACCTTCACGTTGCGGAACTGCCAGGCCAGCTCGCGGCCGTCCCTGGTGCGGACGAACATCATGCCCGCATCCTCGCCCCGGTGATCGATGCGCTCGAGGTACCGTGGGAACTCGGCCCGGGTCTCGTCGGTGACGATGTCGCGGAGATTGCGGCCGATGACCTCCTCCGCCGTCATGCCGGTCAGCCGCAGGGCCGCCGGATTGACCGACAGCAGCCGCCCTTCCATGTCGTGCGTGCAGATCAGTCCCAGGGAACTGTCGACGAGATGTCGATAGCGGCGCTCGCTATCGGCCAGGCGGGCCTGCGCCCGCTGGAGGCCCGTCACGTTCATGGCCAGGCCGCCGATGCAGCGCCTGCCGTTGGCGGTCGGAAAGGGAAACCGGACGAGCAGCCAGTGCTGCGGGGTGCCGTCGGCCTGTGGCACGTCCTCGATGGACTCGACGGGCTGGCCCGTCTCGAGGACCTGGGGATCGTGCTCGCGCACGACGCCGGCGAGATGGGGCGGCATCCAGCCGATGTCGGACGTGCCCTGCAGGTCGGCCAACGACACCCCGAACAACCGTTCCATCGTCGGGTTCAGGTAGAGGTAGCGGCCCTGCTCGTCCTTGACGAACGCAATGACCGGTCCGCCGTCCAAGAAGGCCCTCAGAGGCGGATCGGTAGCGCCCACTCCGCCGGGGTCGGATTGGCGATTACTCATACCGGATCGAATCGTTTATCGGCTGATCCCTCCGGTGGCACAGGGTGCACGGAAAATTGTCCGACGCCGATCGAGGCTGGCCACAGGGCCCGGGCGTGGCGATAGAGCCCGACGCCTGCCATCGCATACGCTCCAGCCATGTAGAAGAGCGTCCACGGCAGCGCCTGCTGCTTCAGCTGGAGCGCGATGACGAGTGCCCCGATGGAGACCGCCGGCGCCAGCCAGAGGTAGATGGACGTGCGGTGAAGCCACGCATAGGGGACCAGGTGGCCGGCCGCCACCGAAGCCAGGGCCACGCCCGTCGTGTGGGGGGCCAGGCCGAAGGCCAGCAGCACCATCGGCAGCGCCGCAATCTGGGACATGGCGAGCTGGACGGACAGCGGCCGCAGCGGGTTGTCCGGCGACATCTCGCCCCAGGCCATCTGACGCTGCAGCCAGAAGGCCATGGGCAGGGCGGCGTTGCCCTGGAAGAGCAGGATGAGGGCCGCGGTCT
>JBFWQE010000087.1:0-21641 GCA_050249615.1 Vicinamibacterales bacterium | reverse complement strand
GCGGTGGTCGAGGGGGTGTACTGACGTTGTCGGGAACCGGGAGTCGGGAACCGGGAACCGGAGCGCCCGTGCCCCAAGCCCCACGTCCCAAGCCCCAAGCCCCACGTCCCAAGCCCCAAGCCCCAAGCCCCAAGACCCACGTCCCCTCAGAGCCACCCATGATCGAGCTTCCGATTCTCCGCTGGGGCCGTTCCTACCAGAGCGTCGACCGCGTGGTCGTGCCGCACTTCCGTACGCGCGAGCCGTTTGTCGCGATGAGCCAGGCCAACGTCGGCCTCATCCGCCGCGACCTGCTGCGGCAGGCCGAGCCGCGCGCGCGGCTGGAGGCCATGCCCGTGGCCGAGCTGGTCGCGGCCGCGCATCGGGCCGCCGAGTCCTTCCTGCACGACACGCTGCCGCTCGGCGAGTCGGGCACGCAGACGCCGCAGGACTACATCGAGCAGGTGTCGGCCACCACCGGGATGCCGTGGGCGAGCGTGCGGCGCAACATGGCGAAGGTGCACGGCGTGCTGAGCCGTGTCGAAGAGGTGCTCGCCGGTCTCACGCGCGGGCTCGATTTGGGGCTGCTCGACACGGGCGTGGGCGCCGCCGGAGGGCACATGCTCAGCTTCTTCGCGCGTGCCGACGCGCTGGGCGTGGTCCTGCCGAGCAACTCGCCGGGCGTGCACTCGCTCTGGGCGCCGGCGACCGTGCTGAAGATGCCGCTCGTGCTGAAGCCGGGAAGCGCGGAGCCGTGGACGCCGTTCCGCATCATCCAGGCGTACGTGAAGGCCGGCGTGCCGGCCGAGGTCTTCGGCTACTACCCGGCGGATCACGCCGGCGGCAACGAGATCCTGCGGTCTTGCGGGCGCGGCATGGTGTTCGGCGACGTGGCCTCGACGAAGCGCTGGAAAGCCGACCCGCGCGTCGAGGTGCACGGCCCCGGGTACAGCAAGATCGTCGTCGGCCCGGACGCGGCGGACGACTGGGAGCGCCACATCGACATGATGGCCGAGTCGATCGCGAACAACGGCGGGCGCTCCTGCGTGAACGCCTCCGGCGTCTGGGTGACGAAGCACGCGGATTGCATTGCCGAGGCGCTGGCCGAGCGGCTGGCCCAGGTGACCCCGCGCCCGGCTGACGATCCCGACGCAGTACTCGCGCCGTTTGCGGATCCCGCGACCGCGCACCGCATCTCCGCGGCCATCGACCAGGACCTGTGGCCGGCCGAGGGTGGTGAGGCAAACAAGGCGCGCGACGTCTCGGCGGCCGTCCGCGGCGGCGAGCGCGTGGCGAGCGCCCATGGCGGCACGTACCTGCTGCCAACGGTGGTCCGCTGCGACGCCGATCACCCGCTCGCCAATCGCGAGTTCCTCTTCCCCTACGCCAGCGTCGTCGAGGTCCCCGCCGACCGGCTGCCCGACGGCCTGGGCCCTTCGCTCGTGGTGACGTGCGTGTCGGAGGACCCGCGGTTCCGCGCGCGGTTCGTCGCCTCACCCCTCGTGGATCGGCTGAACTTCGGTGCCATCCCCACGACTCGGATCGGCTGGGACCAGCCGCACGAGGGCAACCTCTTCGACCACCTGTACGCCCGCCGCGCCATCCAGAGGCACGCGTAGCGCACGCTCATGCGCCTCCTCCTCCTCTCCGCAGGCGCCGCGTCGATGTATTGCGGCAGCTGCATGCGCGACAACGCGCTGGCGGGGGCGCTGCTCCGGCGCGGGCACGACGTCACGCTCCTGCCTTTCTACACGCCCACGCTGACCGACGAGGAGAACGTCAGCCGGAAGGAGCGCGTGTTCTTCGGCGGCATCAGCGTCTTCCTCGAGCAGCACGTGCCGATCTTCCGCCACACGCCGGAGGTCCTCGATCGGCTCTGGGACGCGCCCTGGGTGATCAAGGCGTTCTCCAGCGGATCGATTGCGGTGGACCCGAAGGTGCTGGGCGCGATGACCGTCTCGACGCTCCAGGGCGAGGAGGGACGGCAGCGCAAGGAGATCGAGAAGCTCCTGCACTGGCTCCGTGTCGAGCCGCGGCCCGACCTGGTCAACATCCCGTACACGCTGCTCATCTCGCTGGCCGGCCCGTTGAAGCGCGCGCTCGACAACGTCCCCATCGTCGTCACCCTGCAGGGCGAGGACCTGTTCCTGGACGGCCTGCCCGGGTCCTTCCGCGATCAGGCGCTCGGCCTCATCCGCAGGCACACGGCCGACGTGGACCTCTTCGTGGCCGTCAGCCGGTACTACGCCGACTACGCGCGTGACTACTTCGGCATCCCGGCGTCGAGGATCCGGGTGGCGCCTCTGGGCATTGCCGCCCCCGAGGGACAGGGCCCCGCGCCGCTCGATCGCCGTCCGTTCACCATCGGCTACTTCGCGCGCATGGCCCCCGAGAAGGGCCTCCATGTGCTGGCGGACGCCTACATCCAGCTGCGGCGCGACCTGGGCCTGCCGCCGTCCCGCCTGCTGGCGGCTGGCTACCGCGCGCCGGACCAGCAGGCGTACGTCGACGACGTCACGCGCCAGCTCGACGCTGCGGGCCTGGCGGGCGAGTTCGAATACCGCGGCGCGCCCGATCGCGCGGGCAAGTTTGCCTTCCTCGACGAGTTGGATGCCTTCTGCGTCCCCAGCCCGTACCACGAGCCGAAGGCGCTCTACCTGCTCGAGGCCATGGCGGCGGGCGTGCCGTTCGTCGCGCCCGCACATGGCACGTTTCCGGAGCTCGTGACGGCCACGGGTGGCGGCGCGCTGGCCGAGTCCGCAGCGCCCGAGCACATCGCCACGGCGCTGCTGGCACTGTGGAACGACCCCGAAGGGGCGAAGGCCCTCGGCCACGCCGGCTACCACCGCGTCCGCGAGCGGTACACCCTGGACCACATGGCCGAACGCGTGGAAGCGGTGTACAAAGAGGCGGTGACCGCAGCCCCGGCAGCGCGATGAACAGTCTTCAGGCTCGTGCCCCGATGATTGCTCTTCGTGTGTCCCCTCGTGCCGTTCGTGTCCTTCGCGTTCCCGTGACCACAATCCTGCGGGGGCCGCTCGCGTGCTGACCCTCTCCGCCATCACCAAGGACTATCCCACCGCCGCGGGGCCGCTGCGCGTGCTGGACGGCGTCAGCCTCCAGCTGGCCACCGGAGAGGCCGCGGTCATCACGGGGCCCTCGGGGTCGGGCAAGAGCACGCTCCTCTACATCGCCGGCGGCCTGGAGCGCCCCACCTCCGGTACCGTGGATCTCGACGGCACGAACCCGTACGCGCTGCCGGCCGACGCGCTGGCACGGTTCCGCAATCGCGAGGTGGGCTTCGTGTTCCAGGATCACTGCCTCCTGCCCCAGCTCACGGTCCTGGAGAACACCCTCGTGCCCACGCTGGTTGGGGAGCCCGATCCCGATGCCCATGACCGGGCCAGGGTGCTGCTGACGGCGGTGGGCCTCGAGCCTCGCGCCCATCACCGTCCCGCGGAGCTCTCCGGCGGCGAGAAGCAGCGCGCGGCCATTGCGCGCGCCCTCATCCGCAGCCCGCGGCTGCTCGTCTGCGACGAACCGACGGGGAACCTCGACAGCCAGACCGCGGAGACGGTCGCCGACGTGCTGCTGCGGCTGCAGGCCCGGCAGCACACCACGCTGCTGGTGGTGACGCACAGCGCCGCACTGGCGGGGCGCTTCGAGCGGCGGCTGGCCATGGCCGGGGGACGGCTCGAGGAGGCGTGACGTGTCGATGACGCGCGCGTCGCTCTGGCACTACCGGGCCATTCACGCACTGGTGGCCACGGGCATCGCCGTGGCGGTCGCCGTCCTGGCGGGCGCGCTGCTGGTGGGCGCCTCGGTCCGCGCGAGCCTCCGCGATCTGGCGCTGCAGCGCCTCGGCGCGACGGACATGGCCATCGCGACGGCCACCAGCTTCTCCGCGCGGCTCGGAGCCGCGATGGCCGTGGCCGCACCCGACGTGATCGGGCAGACCGCCAGCCTGGTGGCCACGACCGGCACCGTCACGCACGCGGGCTCCGGGCGGACCGCCTCGCAGGTGCAGGTTTACGGGGTCGACGAGGCCTTCTGGGCCTTTCACGGCGTGCAGCCGGTGCCGCTCACGGCCCGCGATGCGGCGGTCAGCCCGAGCCTCGCCCGCGAGCTGGGCGCCGGGGAAGGCGACGCCCTCGTCCTCCGCGTCAGCGGGCCGTCCGAAATCCCCCTTGGCACGCTCCAGGGCCGTCGTGACGAGGGTGGCGCGCGCCTGCGCGTGACCGTCTCGCGCACCGTCGATGCGGCCAGGATGGGCGAGTTCTCGCTCGTCCCGGGCCAGGGCCCCGTCTACGCCGTGTTCGTCCCGCTCGCGCTGCTGCAGCGCGAGCTGAACATGCCGTCGCGCGTGAACACGACGCTGCTGCAGATCATCTCGCGCGACGGCGTGCCCGATCCGGCGGGCGTGCCGCTGGCCGCGGTGACGAAGGCCTGGCTGGCCAGCGCCTCTCTGCCGGACCACGGCCTGCGCGTGCGCCGCGTCCCCGGTGACCGGGTGATGGCCCTGGAGGGCCTGGGCGGCTTCATCAGCCCCGATGTCGTGGAGCGCGTGCAGCGGGCCCTCGCCCGCGTGAACCGCCCGGGCGTGCCGGCGCTCACGTACGTCGCCAACACCATCCGCATCGGGGATCGGACAACGCCCTACTCCACGGTCACCGCGGTGGACGTGGACGGCTACAACCGCCTGTCGGTGCCCACCGGGCCTCCGGCGCCCGGCACCGACGCGATGAGCGATGGCGACCCGCTGGTGCGGGGCGCGCTGGAGGTGCGCGTTGGCCGCGGGGGCACGCGCGTCGGTCGCGTCCAGGTGAGCGAGGCGCCCGCGCGGGCAGGCGCGCCGGCGCGACGCGATCGCCAGCCCTCGCGCGCGCCCGCGACGGGAGAACCGCCCACCGACGGCCACCTCTGGCTGAACGAGTGGGCCGCCGACGATCTCGACGCGCACATCGGCGACACCGTGCGACTCGACTACTTCGCCTGGACCGACGAGGGCGGGCTGGAGACGAGAAGCGCCTCCTTTGCGCTGCGGGGCATCCTGCCCATGATGCGCATCGGTGGTGACCGCACGCTCACCCCCGACTATCCCGGCATCACCGATGCCCCCGATCTCACCGCCTGGGATCCGCCGTTCCCGGTGGATCTCTCGAAGGTGCGGCCGAAGGACGAAGCCTACTGGGACCAGTGGCGCGCCGCACCGAAAGCCTTCGTGCCCCTCGAGGTGGGCCAGCGACTCTGGGGCTCGCGGTTCGGCAACGTCTCGTCCATCAGGTTCAACCTTCGCGATGTGGACGCCGTCACCGCGGCCGTGCGGGCCGAGATGAGCAGCCAGGTGGTGGTGCGCCCGGTCCGGGCCGAGGCCCTGGCCGCGGCCGAAGGCACCACCGACTTCGGCGAGTACTTCCTCTACTTTTCCTTCTTCCTGGTCGTGTCCGCGCTGCTCATCGCGTACCTGTTCTTCGCCCTGGGCGTCGAGCAGCGCGCGCGGGAGGTCGGGTTGCTGGCGGCCGTCGGCTACACGCCGCGCCACGTGCGCGGCGTGCTCCTGCGCGAGGGCGCCATCGTCGCGGCCATCGGCGGGGCACTCGGCGTCGCCGGCGCCCTGGGATACGCGGCGGCCATCATGCACGGCCTCCGCACGTGGTGGGTGGACGCGGTGGGCACCACGGCCCTGTCGCTGCACGTCGATCCGGCGGCACTGGCGGCCGGAGTCGTTGGCGCCGCGGCGGCCGCCCTCGCGGCCCTCTGGTTCGGTACTCGTACGCTGGCCCGGCGCTCGCCGCGATCGCTGCTCCTGGGGGCCGCCGCGGAGGCCACGCCACGGGGCGCGCGCGGGTCGTTCGTCGCCGGGCTGGCCCTTCTTCTCGTCGCAGCCGGGCTCGTGCTGGCCACGACCGGCGGGGTGGTGGGCACGACGCCGGGATTCTTCGGGGCCGGCGGCGCCCTGCTCGTCGGCGGCCTGCTCCTGGCCCGCGCCTGGCTCCTGGGCCCCCGCTCGCACCCGCGCCGGCTCGCGCACGTGTGGACACTGGGTCAGAGCCACACGCGGTGGCGTCCCGCCAGGACCGTGCTCACCCTCTCGCTCATCGCCTTCGCCACCTTCGTGCTCGTGAGCGTGGTCGCGTTCCGGCGCGATGCCTCGGGGACGTCGCTCGATCGGGCAGGAGGCACCGGCGGATTCACCCTGATGGCCGAGTCTGCGGTGCCGCTGATGCACGATCCGAACACGGCGGCGGGCCGCGACGCGCTGGGGCTCGATCCCTCCCTCGCCGAGCTCGAGGGCACGGCGGTCACGCGCCTGCGCCTCCGGCCGGGCGACGAGGCCAGTTGCCTGACCCTCTACCAGCCACGCAATCCCCGCATCGTCGGCGTGAATCCCGCGCACATGGCCGGACGCTTCTCGTTCGCCGACGCAGGCACGGCCGCCGCCGGCACGTCGCCATGGGTGCTCCTGGACCAGCCGCTCGAGGACGGCGCCGTCCCGGCCATCGCCGACCAGACAACGCTCGCCTACGTGTTCCACCTGGGTGTCGGCGACAGCTTCACGTTCGCGCCGGACGGCCTGTCGCCGGTCACCTTCCGCATCGTCGCCGCGCTGGCCGACAGCGTGCTGCAATCGGAGCTGATCATCGGGGAGGGGGCCTTCGTCCGGCTGTTCCCTCGCCACGAGGGATACCGCGTGTGGCTCATCGAGACCCCCGAGACACGTGCGGCGGAGGTCGCCGCTGCGCTCGAGGATCGCCTGGCCGATTCGGGCGTCGACGTCATGGACACGCGCGAGCGGCTGGCCGCGTATCACCGCGTGGAGAACACATACCTGGCCACGTTCCAGGCGCTGGGTGCCCTGGGATTGCTCCTGGGGACCCTGGGTGTCGGCGCCGTCCTCGCGCGGAACGTGCTCGAGCGCCAGCGCGAGTGGGGCCTGCTGCGCGCCGTCGGCTACCGCCTGTCGCACCTGTCGGTGATGGTGCTCGCCGAGAGCGCCGCGCTCGTCGTGGGCGGACTGCTGCTCGGCGCGTCAGCCGCGGCGCTGGCCATCGCGCCCGCGATCGCGGAGCGGGGCCAGGCCCTTCCCCTCGGCGCGCTCGCGGGCGTGCTGGCCGTGGTCGTCGTGGCGGGGCTCCTCTCGTCGCTGCTGGCCCTGAGCGTGGCCACCAGGGTGTCGGTGGTCGGCGCGCTCAAGAACGAGTAAGGGCGGGGGGTATCCATTGATGATTGCCGATTGGTGATTGAGTGATTCACTGACGATTGGCGATCGAGCGATTGCGCATTGGATTGGGCGATTGCACGATTGCGTCAATGCCCCAATCGCCAATTCCCGAATGCCCAATGCCCCAATCCTCAATCGCCCAATGAATCACTCAATCGTCAATCGGCAATCGCTCGATGGACGCACTTCCGCTAATTCTGCGGGCGGAAGTACAGCACCATGCCGGCGCCGGCCGCGGCCATGACGACGCCGAGGAAGAACAACGGGTTGACGGCGCTCTTCGGCGGGTGCAGCGCCAGGGTCGTGAGCACGTTGATGACGGGGGCGCCGCCGAAGACGATGGGCATCACGTAGGTCGGCAGCCCTCCCGCACGAAAGGCGTAGATGATGCAGACGGCCCCGAGGGCGCCGAGCGCGCCCGCCGCCGTGGCCGTCAGCGTGCCCGTCATGTTGAAGTTCCGGAGCTCGCCCTGGGACTGCAGCGCCACGGCCGGCACGATGACGCCGATCAGGAAATAGGCCACGCCCACGCAGAGCAGCGCCCGGAGGGGGTTGCCCAGCTCCACCTGTCCCTTGTGGAGCGACGCCCCGTAGAGCCCCCACGACAACGCCGCCCCGAACGCCAGCATGATCCACGACATCGATGAGTCCTTTCTGTATGGCAAATGGGCCGACGTATCTTGTCACGGGAACACGACGGCCGTGCGCCTCAGAACCGCACGCGGACGCCGAGCTGCATCTGGCGTGCGGAGGTCACCGTGTTGCGGATGCGCCCGAAGTTGCCCACCACCGCCTCGCCATCCGCGGCGCCCGCGAAGGCGATGAGGTTGGGAGTGCCGAAGTTCGCGCGATTGAGCAGGTTGAAGATCTCGATGCGGACCTCGAGGCGGCTGTTGCCGGCGCCGATGGGCAAGCGGCTGTCCTTCGAGAAGGCCAGGTCCACCGTGCGGAGATCCGGCCCCGTGACGTCCCCGCGGCCGGTGTTGCCGAACGTCCCCGCCGCCGGCAGGGCGAACGCCTGCGGGTCGAACCAGCGCGCCGGATCGCCGGTCACCGCGTTGTCGGGCCCGAAGCCGGGCGCGTAGCTGGCGCGGTCGCGGCCGATGCCGGGTCCCAGCGAGGGCTGCCACAACGAGCGCGAGCGGTTGTTCTGCACGAACACCGTCAGCGGGTAGCCGCTCCGCATGTTCACGATGCCGGCCACGCGCCATCCGGAGAGCAGCGCGCCGCTCACGCCCGAGAGCGTGCGGCCCCACGGCAGGTCCCATGACGCGTTCAGCACCCAGTTGTGCTCGGTCGCGAAGTCGGACCGCCCCTTGTTGTAGTCCGGGATGAACTCCGGGAACGCCGACGTCGTGCCGTTGGTGGCATCCGAGAAGAACGTGGAGGCCTGTGTCGTGTCCTCGGCCTTCGCCCACGTATAGGACGACTGGAACGACACGCCGTTGGACCACCGCCGGCGCAGGTCCAGGATGAGGGCGCGATACCAGGAGTCCCCATCCGAGCTCTTCAGCTCGATGGTCGTCCAGGCGCTGTTCTGCCTGGGCGTGCCCGCGGGGAAGAAGGGCAACCCGTCCGAACCGGTCACCGGAATCGCCGTGTTCACGTCGTTGCTTCGCAGCAGGTGCTGCCCGCGCGAGCCCGCGTAGCCCACGGTGAGCGCGGTGCTCCCCCAGAACTCCCGCTGCAGGTTCACGTTCCACACGTGGACGGACGGCGTCTCGACGTCCCACTGGACCGGGCGGATGGACAGCCCCGACGTCCGGCTGAAGGGCGGTTCAGGAAACGTGGGGTTCGGGTAGACCACGCGCGGCGTGAACGGCGGGTTGGTCACGGTGACGATGAGGTTCTGCGAGCTGTTGGTGGCGTAGTAGAGCCCGTAGCCGCCGCGGACCGACGTGCGGCCGTCGCCGGTGACGTCCCACGCGCCCCCCACGCGTGGCGAGAAGTTGTTCCGGTCGGCGCCCTCGTACAGCCGTCCTGTGGTGGCCGCGCGGTCCGTCAGGCTCACGAGGGCGGAGTCGCGGCCGCCCGTGTCTATGGGCATCGACATGAACTCCCAGCGCAGCCCCGCGTTGAGGGTGACGCGCGGGTGCACCTGGAACTCGTCCTGGGCGTAGACACCCGCGATCCAGAACGGCCAGTTCCGCTCGAACGTCGCACCCGGCGTGAGGCCGATGAACGTGGTGGGCCGGTTCTCCATGAACGCGCGGAGACTGGGGAACTGGTAGGTGCCCAGGCTGAACGTGGGGTTCACCATGTCCTGCAGGTAGCGCTCGGCGAGGCCGCCGAACTTCACCAGGTGCCGGCCGCGGTTCCAGGCGCCGTCGCCCTGCAGACTGATCACCTGCTGGAGGAACCGCACGTCCACCGACGCCTGCGTGCCGAAGCGCTGGAGGCCGCCCACGTCGATGTTGCCGATGAGCGCCCGACCGGGCACGAAGGGCGGCAGCGTCGTCTCCGCCTCGACGTCCTGACCCACACGTGTGCGGCTGTAGCCGAAGCGGAACGTGCCGAACAGGTTCGTCGAGACCGCCTGCCGGTACTCCCCCGTGAAGAACTGGTTGCGCGACACGAACGCCCGCGGGAACTGCGGGTAGTCGGTCGGCAGCCGCTGGTCCGCATCGTCCAGCGTGTAGCGCGCGAAGAGTTGGGCGCCCGGCGCGAGGTTGTAGTCGATGCGCCCCTGCAGGAAGTCCTGGTCCAGCGTCTGGTCGAACTGGAAGCTGTGCAGCGCCGTACCGTCGCCGAGGCTCGCGCCGTTGGGCATGGGATACGCGTTCAGATACGGCGCCACCGCGGGGTTCACGCCCACGGTGAGGAAGGTGCCCGGTGCGGCGGCGTTCGGCAGCAGGCCCTCGCGCGCGTTCGCGTCGGGCACGGCCGACGTGATGGTGCGGCCCAGGTTCTCGCGGAGACCTTCGTACCCGAGGAAGTAGAACAACCTGTCCTGCTGCACCGGGCCGCCCAGCGTGCCGCCGAACTGGTTGCGCGTGAAGGGCGGCTGGTCCCCGACGTCGAAGTAGTTCTTCGCGTCGAGCGCGTCGTTTCGGTGATACTCGAACGCCGTGCCGCGGATGGCATTCGTCCCGGCCTTCGTCAACACGTTCACCTGGCCGCCGGCCATGCGACCGAACTCCGCGCTGTAGGCGTTGGTTTCGACGCGGAACTCCTGCACGGTGTCCATCCCCAGCGCCGTCCCGGCGGCGCTGCCCGCCGGGCCGTTGGTCATGTCGTTCAGGAGCGTCCCGTCCAGCAGGTATACGTTCGCGCGGGGGTCCTGCCCGTTGACGCTCATCCCGAGGCCATGGGCCACCACCGACCCGCCATCCCGATGCGGGTAGGGCACGACACCGGGCTGCAGGTACGCCAGGTCGGTGTAGTTCCGGCCGTTCAGCGGCAGCTGCTCGATGGCGCGCGCGTCCACGAGGTAGCTGAGATCCCCGGCGCGCGTGTTGACGGCCGGTGTCTGGGCGGTCACCGTGAGCGCCTCGGTGACTCCGCCCACGTCGAGCGCCAGGTCCACCGACACGTTCTCGCCAATCGTGAGCGTGATGCCGCGACGAACCAGCGTGCGGAAGCCCTGGAGCTCGGCGCGGAGCTCATACGCACCCGATGGCAGCGAGGGCAGGGCGTAGCGGCCCTCGATGTCCGACGTGGTCGTGCGCTCGAAGCCGGTGTCAGCCTGCCGTGCGGTGATGGTCACGCCGGGCAGCACGGCCCCGCTGGTGTCCTGCACGCGGCCGGACACGCTCGCCGCGGTCTGGGCCCAGGCGATGAGCGGCGCCCCCGGAGTGATGGCAGCCAGGAGGATGGCGATTCGAAACATCGTCATGGTGTCTGTCTCGTATACTACGCGCGACCGACGAGCGCCGTTGACCGCCCCTTCTGCCTTCTGCCTTCTGCCATGAGGTGACATGCCCCGTCTCACTCCCCTGCAGTGGCTGATCTGCGCGATCGCGGCGCTCGGCTTTGCGTTCGACATCTACGAAGTGCTGATGGCCCCGCTGGTCGTGGGGCCGGCCATCGGCGAGCTGACGGGCTTCAAGCCCGGCACGCCCGACTTCAACTTCTGGGTCGGAATGTTCTTCTGGGTGCCCGCCATCGTGGGCGGCGCCTTCGGCCTGCTGGGCGGCTATCTCACCGACCGCTTCGGCCGGCGCAGGGTCCTCGTCTGGAGCATCCTGCTCTACGCCTTCTCGGCGATGGCGGCCGGCTTCTCGACGAACATCACGATGCTGCTCGTCCTGCGCTCCACCACGTACATCGGGGTGTTCGTCGAATTCGTGGCGGCGGTCGCATGGATCGCGGAGCTCTTCGAGGACCCGAAGCAGCGCGAGGCCGCACTCGGCTACACCCAGGCATTCTCGTCCATCGGCGGCCTGATGGTCACCGGCGCGTACGCCATCGCCGTCACCTACGCGCAGAGCTTCCCCGCGATCGCCGGCGGGCACTCGCCCTGGCGCTACACGCTCATCTCCGGCGTCATCCCGGCGCTGCCGCTCATCGTCATCCGGCCCTTCCTGCCGGAGTCGCCCGCGTGGAAGGCGAAGAAGGCGGCCGGCACGCTGAAGCGCCCGTCACTGGCCGCCCTCTTCACGCCCGAGCTGCGCCGCACCACGATCGTGACCACCATCATGTTCGCCTGCGCCTATGGCGCGGCGTTCGGCGCCATCCAGCAGATGCCGCGCATCGTCCCCGGCCTGCCGGAAGTGCGGACGCTTCCGGGGCCGCAGCAGCAGCAGACGGCGGCGGGCGTGCAGGCGTACCAGGAGGTGGGCGGGCTGGTCGGCCGCTTCGCGCTGGCGTTTCTCGCGCTGCACATCGTCTCGCGCCGCAGGCTGATCAGGACCTTCCAGGCGCCGGGACTGATCGTGGTGCCGCTGGTGTTCTACTACGCGGCGAACCACAGCCTGTCGCTCACGCAGTGGGGCATGTTCCTCGCGGGCTTCTTCACCGTCGCGCAATTCAGTTTCTGGGGGAACTACCTGCCGCGTGTCTACCCCACGCACCTGCGCGGCACGGGTGAGGGCTTTGCCGCCAACATCGGCGGGCGCATGCTGGGCACGGGCTTCGCGTTCGTGACGACCCAGCTGACCAACGTCATGCCGGGCGCGACGCCGCAGATGCGCCTGGCGTACGCGTCGGCGGCGGTGGCGCTGTTCGTCTACGGCGTCGGGCTGTTCTGCTCGACGCTGCTCCCGGAGCCGAAGGGGGACCGCCTCCCGGAATAGGTGTCCATTGATGATTGCCGATTGACGATTGGGCGATTCATCGGGTGATTGAGCGATTGGGCATTGGGGCATTCGGATTGGCGCATTGGGCCATTGAGGCATTGAACCAATCCAAATGCCGCCTTGGCTCAATCACCTGATCGCCCAATGAATCACCCGATCATCAATCGGCAATCGTCAATGCTCCCGCCCTCCGGCTCCGCACCCTACTCCCCAGCCCCCACGAACTTGTCCTCCTCGTCGGCGAACAGCACGTTGAAGCTCGTGAGCGATCCGTAGCACCCCGTGATGTAGCCCTGGATCTTCACCTTCTGGTCATCCGGCAGGTCCGACGCGTTCACCTGCTGCTCCAGCGTCCGCAGGCGGTTCCGCAGCATCACGACCTTGTGGAAGAACGTCTCGATGGGCCAGCTCTTCTCCTGAACGCCGGGCTTCCCCGGACGAAGGACGAGGTCGCCGCCGCGCCACTTCTCGGCGGGCGCTACCGGCGTGAGCCCCGTCTCCTCCCGAATCACCCGGCGCAGAAGGGTCTCGAGATCAATCGCTGACATGTCCGCACCTGCCTCCTGGTCCCTGATCCCTGATCCCTGTTCCCTGATCCCGATGTGCGAATATCGCCGTTCGCGATCGCTCACGAGCGGCGCGAGTGGCACCTGCCGCGAGTCGCTTGCCGTTGCCCCGCTCGCCGTGGCTGAGAGCCGACTGCCCGACTCCCGACTGCCGACTGCCGACTCCCGGCTCGGCCCTGCCGTTCGTGGCCCACCACGATAGTTGTGCTCACTGCCGCAGTAGTCGCACCGCACACGCAGAGGCTGCGACGCCGAATCCACGACGATGATGGTGTGCATCCGGTCTTCGTGGCACTGCCGGCAGTGATCCTCGACCGACTGGCCGGCACGAAAGGGACGGGACATGCGACGCTGATTGTAGGACACAGAGGCCGCAGATGGGACGCAGATGCCGCAGATGAACGCAGATGCCGCAGATGAACGCAGATGAACGCAGATGAACGCAGATGAACGCAGATAGTCACTGGGCCATCGGATTCGCGCACACGCCGCTCACCAGGAGCACGGCCGGCGCTCGCTGGATGGCCCGCACGACGCCCATCGCCTCGGGCCGCGGACGAGGCGCCACGCCGGGCGCCGGGTCGGCCGCGCATTACGACACCACGCTGGTCCTGGTCAGGTCCCTGCTGTCGAGTACGACGGCGATCCTGGCGATGTTTCCGGCCGCGCTCCTCATCTATGAAACAGCGTCTAGATCCTGTTGAGGATGGCCGCCAGGCGCCGGTCGGTGCGCAGCGGGTCGTTAGATGGGGTCGGTTCTGGCGGCATAGATGAGCGCGTTACGCTCCCGTCCGGCCTTTGCCATCCACGCAAAGGCTTGTTCCTTGTCCCCCAGCCTCGTATAAGCGAGCGTGTAGTCCATCGCTGGGACGTATTCCCCGCGCGCCACTCTTGAGTCGAGCCGCGCGAGTTTCCTCTGCAGTTGGCGGCTTCCCTCCGCCCGCCAGATGAGCCGCCGGGGATGGCCTTGCAGGATGAATCACCGGCGCTGAGAGGTCCAAGGAGCTCGGAAACTCTCGCGTTCACTCACGAGATCACCACGTCACACGGTCAGCGGATTCGCGTACCATCTCTCCATGAGATCCTTGTTCGCCCTTGCCGCCGCACTCTGGCTGGCATCCGCGGCCGCCCCCCGGGCTCAAGCGCCCGCCACACCCGAGACGAAGGCCGTCGGGTACCTCCTGAAGGAGGTCCCGACGTGGCGCGCCGAGAAGGGCTGCGCGTCGTGCCACCACACCGGCGATGCCGCGCGCGCGTTGTTCATGGCCGCCCATCGCGGGCACGACGTGAGCGACGCGCTGAAGGACGTGCGGGCGTTGCTCGAGGCCCCGGCGGGATGGACCGCCAACAAGGGGCATGGCGACGATGAGGTGTTGATGCGCCTGCAGTTCGCCTCGGCGCTCGCGGCGGCCGGGGAGAAGGATCTGAACCCGTCGCCGGCGCTCGTCGAGGCCGCGAAGGCCATCCTCGCGGACCAGATGCCGGACGGATCCTGGGTGCCCGACGCGTCCGACCCGCCGCACACGCCGCTCACCTGGGGCACGGCCGTCGCCACCTGGATGGCCCGCACGACGCTCATCGCCTCGGGCCGCGAGCCGGACGACTTCGCCGTGGCGCAGGCGGATCGCTGGCTCCGCACGGCCGAGGCCTCCACCGTCTCCGACGCCGCGGGCATCGTCCTCGGGCTCGGCGTCACGTCGGATGTGATGGCCGACAAGCAGCGGGCGACGCTGCTCAACATGCTGCGCTTCGCACAGCGTGAGGGCGGCGGCTGGGGCGCCACGCCCGGCGCCGAGTCGGCCACCGTGTACGACACCGCGCTGGTCCTGGTGGCGCTGCAGGAGCTCGAGACGGATCCGCGGCTGGCCCGCTCCACTTACCGCGTCGAGGAACTGCGTGACGCCATCGCGAAGGGGCGGGCATACCTCGTCGCACAACAACGACCCGATGGCAGCTGGCCTGCGACCGTGCGTGGAAGCGCCGCGGAGAGTGCAGCACAGCGCTTGTCCACCACGGCGTGGGCGCTGATGGCTCTATTGAGAGGCTCGAAGTAGATGGATCGCCGCGACGCATTGAAGCTCCTGGGACTTTCGCCGCTCGCGCCGGCGTTCGGGGCGCTCGGCCTCGACGCGCGGCCGCTCGTTGACGGCGCGCAGGCCCGCCCCACACCAGACGTGGAGCTGGCGCTCACGGCCGCACCTACCGAGCTGCGCGTGCTGCCGGGCAGGCCGACGCGCGTCTGGCGCTTCACCGGCCGCGTCGTGAAGGGATCACCCGAGACCCTGCAGGCCATTCCGGATTCCTGGCTCGGCCCGATCATCCGGCTCGAGCGCGGCCAGCGCGTGCGCATCCGCTTCCGCAACCAGCTCGACGAGCCCTCCATCGTCCATTGGCACGGCCTCGATGTGCCCGAGCTCGCCGACGGCCACCCGCGCCTGGCCGTGAACGGCGGGCGCGAGTACGTCTACGACTTCGAGGTCACCAACCGCGCCGGCACCTACTGGTATCACCCGCACCCGCATCAGCGGACCGGGGCCCAGGTCTATCAGGGCCTCGCGGGCATGCTGCTCGTCTCCGATCCCGAAGAGAAGGCGCTCGGGCTGCCCTCCGGGCCGGGCGAGCTGGCGTGCGTGCTGCAGGATCGCCGCTTCGACGCCAACAACCAGCTCGTCTACGCGAGCAGCGTCGGCGGCGGCATGCCCGGAATGGGCGGCGGCCGCGGGCGCGGCATGGGCGGCATGGGCCGTGGCCAGGGTGGCCGCGGGATGGGGATGGGCGGCGGCATGGCCGAGATGATGCAGACCATGAACGGCTGGCTCGGCGACACGGTGCTGGTCAACGGACACGTGCCGCCCACCGTCAACGTGGATCGCCGCACCTACCGCGTGCGGCTGCTGAACGGATCCAACGCGCGCATCTACAAGCTGGCGTGGAGCGACGACACGCCCGTTACCGTCATCGGCAGCGACGGCGGCCTGCTCGAACGCGCCCGCGAGATGAAGGCGCTCACGCTGGCGCCCGGGCAGCGCGCGGACGTGCTGCTGGATCTCTCGGATCGCGCCGCCGGGTCGGAGCTGCAGCTGAGGAGCGCGGCCTACCCCGAGGCCGCGGTCGGACATGTGGGCATGATGGGCGAAACCGGGCCGCTCCCCCAGGGCGCGCCGCTCACGCTGATGACGCTGAAGGTGTCGAATGCGTCGGGCCCGCGCGTGCGCCTGCCCGAGCGGCTCGCCACGCCGCCGGCGGAATGGCGCGTCCAGCCGGAGGCGCCGACGCGCCGCGTGTCGCTCACCTTCATGCAGATGAACTGGCTCCTGGGCGGCCGCACGTTCGAGATGGAGGGCGTCGCCCCCGAGGAGACGGTCGCGCCCGGGTCCACGCACGTCTGGGAGTTCCGCAACGAGCCGAACCCGATGGGGATGGCCATGGCGCATCCCGTCCACCTGCACGGGCCCCAGTTCCGCGTGCTCTCACGCACTGGTGCGGACGGCAACGCCCTCCGCGAGGGCATCTCGGACTCGTCTGCCACCGACACCGTGCTCGTGCTGCCGGGCGAGACCGTGCGCGTGCAGGTCACGTTCTCGACGAATCCAGGTCTGTACCTCTACCATTGCCACATCCTCGAGCACGAGGACATGGGGATGATGAGGAATTTCAGGATCAGGGGCTGAGGGGATCGAACCATGATGCGAGCGCTCGTGTTGGCGGTGATGATGGCGTTGACCCTGCCCGCTTCCCCGCTCGTCGGCCGCGCCCACGCGCAGGAGGCGCCGGCGGCGACGGCGTTCGAGCGCCTGAAGGCGCTCGAGGGCGAGTGGATTGATCCGGACGGCAGCTTCAGCGAGAAGGGTGCCGTGGCCGTGACCTATCGTGTCACCGGGGGCGGCACCGCCGTGGTCGAGACCTTCCCGGTCGGCACGCCCGGTGAGATGGTGACCGTGTACCACAAGGACGGCAACGATCTCGTGCTCACGCACTACTGCACCGCCGGCAACCAGCCGCGCATGCGGGCGAGGACGGTGAGCGGCAACACGCTCGCCTTCGACTTCGAAGGCGGCGCGAACATCGACCTGGCCGTTACCTCGCACATGCACTCGGTGAAATTCGAATTCCTGGGCCCCGACGAGATCCGCGCGACGTGGAGCAACTGGGAGAAGGGCAAGCCGAACCACGAGGGCGTGTTCCGGGTGGTCAGGAAGAAGTAGGTTCTCGGGTTCTCGGGTTCTCGGGTTCTCGGGTTTTCGGGTTCTCAGGTTCTCAGGTTCTCGGGTTGTCAGGTGCGTCGGTCCTCGGTTGCTTTCGTCCGCCCAACTCCCGTCTCCCGACTCCCGACGCGACCCCCTCCCGCCCCCCCCCGCGATCACCACCGCCCACTCGCGCCCCCGCCGCCGGAGCGCCCGCCGCCGAAGCTCGACCCGCCCCCGCCGCTGCGCGAGGAGCCCGATCCGCCGCCTCCGCCGAGCACCCAGCCCGACCCGCCCGCCTGCCTGCCGGTCCCGCGGATGCTCCTGCGCCACGACGGCCGTCGCCCGAGGACGAACCCGACCGTGGCCACGCCGACGGCGAGGAGCACCAGCAGCACGATGCCCATGCGGGGTGCGCCCATCAGCGCGAAGAACAGCGCCATGCCGGTGAAGAAGAGGCCGGACAGCAAGGGCGTGATGGCCCTGGCGCCGGCAGCGGTGCCGAAGGTGAAGGCTCCGGCGCCGACGAAGATGCTCAGCATCGCCGCCACGCCCCACGACGTGCCCGCCTCGTGGGCGGCTGCCTCGATGGCGGCCAGCTGTTCGGCGGTCAGCGTCTCGTTGCGCCGCACGATCTCGACTACGCGCGCGGTGCCCTCGGCGATCCCCTCGGCGTATCGATTCTCCCGGAAGTGCGGCGTGAAGTTCTCGCGGATGATCGCGCCGGCGAGCCCGTCGGGCAGAACGCCCTCGAGGCCATACCCCACCTCGATGCGCATCTCGCGGTCCCTCAGCGCCACGAGGATGAGCACGCCGTTGTCCTTGCCCCTCTGACCGATGCCCCACTCGTTGAAGAGCCGGTTCGCGTAGTCCTCGACGGACACGCCGCCGAGCTCGCGGACCGTCACCACAGCCACCTCCGCCGTCGTATCGCGCTCGAGGCCATCCAGCAGCGTCTCGAGCGCCTGCCGCTGATCGGGCTTCAGCAGCGTCGCGAAGTCGTTGACCCTGCCAGCGGGCCGAGGCAGTTCCTGTCCCGCGAGGCCCACCACGGCCAGCACCACGAAGGCTGCGACGGCTCTCAGCCGACGTCCGGTGTCAACCGACATGCAACTCCCGCGGACTCACCCTCGTACCGGCACCCTGCACCGCGCACCCTGCAGCCTTGCACCCGAGCACCCTGCACCCTTGCACCCTGCACTCCTGCACCCTTGCCCCCGTGCTGACCCGTGAATGCTACACTCCGCCGCATGCAACGCGTTCGAATGTTCGTGCTCGCTCTGGCACTGGCCTGCACGGTCGCGTGGATGGACACGCGCGCCGCACAGCCAGGTTCGCTCCTCTTCTTCGTGAACCTTCCTCCGGGGCACCCCGGCATCGAGGACGGGCGCCTGCTCCTGATGCTGGCGAAGGACGGCCGGCGCGGCGAGCCGCGGTTCCAGATTGGCACCGGCGCCAACGCGCAGCAGATCTTCGGCGTGGACGTCGAGGGGTGGAAAGGGACGACGTCGGTGGTGATCGATCCCGCCGTCCCCGGTTACCCGCTCACCAGCATCTCCCAGATCCCGGCTGGGACCTACACGGTGCAGGCGCTGCTGCACAAGTACGAGACCTTCAAGCGGGCCGACGGCTTCACGGTGAAGCTGCCGATGGATCGCGGCGAGGGCCAGCAGTGGAACCAGGCGCCCGGCAACCTGTACAGCACGCCGGTGGAAGTCCGCGTGGACCCGAACGGCGAGGCGGTGGAGATCACGCTGGACAAGGTGATTCCACCGATTCCGCCGCCATCCGACACGAAGTACATCCGCCACGAGCGCATCCAGAGCGCGCTGCTGACGAAGTTCTGGGGCCGTCCGATGCACCTCGGTGCGAACGTCCTGTTGCCCGAGGGGTGGGACACGCATCCGGACGCGCGCTACCCGCTCTTCATCTACCACGGGCACTTCCCGTACACCTTCACGGGCTTCCGCCCGGAGCCGCCGGACCCCACCCTGAAACCGGACTTCGCCGCGCGCTTCAACCTCGCGGGCTACAACCGCATCCAGCAGCAGTACGCGCACCAGTTCTACAAGGAGTGGACCGGCCCGGGCTTCCCGCGCGCCATTGTCATCGAGATCCAGCACCCGACGCCCTTCTATGACGACAGCTACGCCGTGAACTCCGCCAACGCCGGCCCGTGGGGCGACGCCATCGTCAAGGAACTGCTGCCCTACATCGAGAAGAAGTACCGCGGCATCGGGCAGGGCTGGGCGCGCTTCATGTATGGGGGATCCACCGGCGGGTGGGAGGCCATGGCGGCGCAAGTCTTCTACCCGGACGACTTCAACGGCGCCTACATCGCCTGCCCGGATCCCATCGACTTCCGCGCCTACACCGTCGTGAACCTCTACGAGGATCGCAACGCGTACTACGTGGAGGGCGACTGGAAGAGGACGCCGCGGCCAGGACATCGCAACTACCTCGGGCACGTGGACGCCACGCTCGAGGAGATGAACCGGCTCGAGCTGGTGCTGGGCACGAGGACGCGGTCCGGACAGCAGTGGGACGTGTGGGAGGCCACCTATTCGCCGGTCGGTCCCGACGGGTATCCCGCGCGCATCTGGGACAAGCGCACCGGTGTGATCGACCAGAAGGTCGCCGAGCACTGGCGCGAGAACTTCGACCTGGTGCACATCCTTCAGCGTGACTGGGAGAAAGGCCTCGGCACGAAGCTCGAAGGCAAGCTCCACCTCTATGTGGGCGACATGGACAACTACTATCTGAACAACGCGGTTTACCTCGCCGAGCAATTCCTCGAGTCCACGACGAAGCCCTACTACAACGGCGAGGTGGCCTACGGCGACCGCGCAGAACACTGCTGGAATGGCGACCCGACGCGGCCCAACGCCCTCTCGCGCCTCCGCTATCACCAGATGTTCATCCCGAAGGCGGTGGAGCGGATGGAGAAGACCGCGCCGCCCGGGGCGGATCTCAAGAGCTGGAGGTATTGACAGGTGCGGGCGGGTGCGAACGGGTGCGGGCGGGTGCGAACAGGTGCGGACGGGTGCGAACAGGTGCGCATGACTCCACGACCCGCACCTGCCCGCACCTGTCGGCACCTGCCAGCACCTGCCAGCACCTGATCGCACCTGACCGCACGAGAAGAGCGCCGTCCGAATGGACTACGTCGTCGTAGGTGTCTTCGCGCTCGTCTACCTGGGCATGATGCTCGGGGAGTTCCCCGGGCTGAAGCTGGATCGGACGGGCATCGCGCTGCTCGGCGCCATCGTGCTCATCGCCACCGAGCGCATCACGCTCGACGACGCCTGGGCTGCCATCGACGTCCCGACGATGGCGCTGCTGCTGGGGCTGATGGTGGTCTCGGCGCAGTTCCGGCTCGGGGGGTTCTACACGGCGGTCACCCAGCGGCTCGGGGCATCCGACCACACGCCGCGCGCCCTGCTCGCGCTGATCATCGGTACCGCGGGCGTCCTCTCGGCCGTGCTCGCCAACGACATCGTCTGTCTCGCGATGGCCCCTGTGCTGATCGAGATGTGCGCGCGCCGCGGCCTGAATCCCGTGCCGTTCCTGGTCGGTCTCGCGTGCGCGTCGAACGTGGGGTCCGCGGGCACGCTCATCGGCAACCCCCAGAACATGCTGATCGGCGAGGTGCTCGACCTCTCCTTCTCCCGCTACCTCTGGGAGGGCGGGGTCCCCGCGCTCGCGGGGCTGATCGTGGTGTGGGCGGTCGTCGAGCTGGCCTGGCGCGGTCGATGGCTCATGGCGATGCCCGTCCCCGTGGTGGCGACGCCGCGCTTCGACTCGTGGCAGACATCGAAGGGCCTGGTCGTCGTCCTGCTCGTCGTGGCCGCGTTCCTGTTCACGGGCTGGCCGCGCGAGGAAGTGGCGCTGGCGGCCGCGGGCGTGCTGCTGGTCTCCGGCCAGATGGCCTCGCGCGAGACGCTCGGCCTGGTGGACTGGCACCTGCTGGTGCTCTTCGCCGGGCTCTTCATCGTGAATGCGGCGTTCGCCCAGTCGGGCGCCCTCGGCGGGGTGTTCATGGGGTTCCGGATGGTCAACCTCGACCTTGCGCACCCCGGCGTGCTCTTCGGCGCCACCGCGGTGCTGTCGAACCTGGTGTCGAACGTCCCGGCGGTGATGCTGCTCCTCCCGGTGGCCTCGCACGAGCTGGCCGGCCCGGTGCTGGCGCTGGCCTCGACCCTGGCCGGCAACCTGCTCATCGTCGGCAGCATCGCCAACATCATCGTGGTGGACCAGGCGCGCCGGCTGGGCGTGGAGATCGACTGGCGCACCCATGCCCGCGTGGGCGCCCCGGTGACGCTGGCCACGCTGGCGATCGCGGCGCTGTGGCTGCTCATCGCCGCTTGAGCACGCCCGCACCCGTTCGCACCCGCCCGCACCCCCCCCCACCCCTCCCCCCCAGCCCCCCCCCCCCCCCCACCCGTGGCCCCAG
>JBFWQE010000086.1:0-21717 GCA_050249615.1 Vicinamibacterales bacterium | reverse complement strand
GCCTACAGCGTGCCGCCCACCGCCGGCGATCCGCAGGCGCACACGCGCCTGGTGACGCGCGCCGTCGCCCTGCCGGAGCTGCCGTCGCCGACCTGGGCCGTGGTGCTCGACCTGCCCCTCTCCCAGGTCGTCGAGCAGCGCATCACCGAGGAGACGGGCATCCGGCTCGGCGAGGTCACGGCCATCCCGTTCGGCACGCGCGAGAACCTGCTGCCCGTCGCGGGACGCTCGGTCGAGCCCGTGTCGCCCGACCCGCTGGGGAGCGACCAGACGCTCTCGCTCACCACGCAGCGCTGGGTGGCCTTCCTCGACTACGTGGACTGGGCCACCGGCACCTCCTCGGGCGCCACGCTCGCCATGCGCATCAACGCGTGGACCATCTACGACCGGCTGTCGGCCGCCTCGGCCAGCGTCGGCGAGATGAACTTCGGGCAGATCCTGCTGGCGTTCCTCGCGCTGGTCGGCGGGCTGTTCCTCGTCATCCAGTTCGTCGCGCTCGTGATCGGCCTGCTGCTGGCCCGGCAGATCACGGGCGCCGTGCACGATCTCTTCACCGGCACGCAGCACCTGCGCAATCGCGACTTCGCGTACAGCATCCCCGTCCGGGCGCGCGATCAGCTGGGCGAGCTGGCCGAGTCGTTCAACGCGATGACGGGCGAGGTGACCACGCTGCTCGGCGAGGTGGCCGAGAAGGGCCGCATGGAGCAGGAGATGCACGCGGCCCGCGACATCCAGCAGAAGCTGCTGCCGCCGGCCCCGAAGGACATCCCCGGCCTCACGCTGGCGGCCTTCTGCGAACCGGCGCGCGAGGTGGCGGGCGACTACTACGACTTCCTGCCCATCACCGACACGATGCTCGGCGTGCTCATCGCCGACGTCGCCGGCAAGGGCCTGGCCGCCGGCCTCTACATGGCGCAGCTGAAGGTGATCGTGCAGTCGCTGGCGCGCCTGCACCACGAGCCCCGCGAGTTCCTCATCGCGGTCAACAAGGTCGTGGCGCAGAACCTGGATCCGAAGAGCTTCATCACGATGACCTACGGCGTCATCGACCTCGAGCGGCGCGAGCTCACCTTCGCGAGAGCCGGCCATTGCCCGCTCATCCACGTGCCCGGCGGCGCGCCTCCCGGCCTCGCCCGGGCCAGCGTCCTGGCCCCCGACGGCCTGGTCGTCGGGCTCAAGATCGACAACGGCGAGCTGTTCGAGGCCATGCTGCAGGAACGGACGCTGTCGCTCGCCCATGGCGATCTGGTGGTGCTCTTCACCGACGGCATCAGCGAGACCATGAACGAGGCGTTCGACTGCTACGGGGAAGCGCGGCTGGCGAAGGTCATCGAGCAGTACGCGCACCTGCCGTTCGACCAGCTGCGCTCGTACATCCTGGCCGAGCTGCGTGCGTTCGCCGGCACCGCGGATCAGCACGACGACATGACCATGATCCTGATGAAGGTGGGATGACCGCGCTCACCGTCGTCTTCCGCACGCGGTCGGAGATCGAGGCCAACGTCGTCCAGGCCCTGCTCGAGAGCCACGGCGTCGAGTCGGTGCGCACCGCGGGCGCACCGCCCGGCATGTTCCCGTTCACGGTGAGCACGCTCGGCGAGACCCGCGTCTCGGTGCGCGAGGCGGACGCCGAAGAGGCCGTGCGCATCATCGAGTCGCACCGGGAACAGGTGGGGGGCGGACTCGTCGTCCCGCTCCCGCAGCAGTTCGCCGCGCTCGAGGCGCGCCTCGGCTACCGCTTCCGCGACCGCGGGCTGCTGGAGCACGCCCTCACGCACAAGTCGAAGGCGCACGAGGACCCGAGCGGCGGCGTGGTGGACAACGAGTCGCTGGAGTTCCTGGGCGACGCCGTGCTCGGGCTCGTGGTGGCCGACGCGCTCTTTCGCGCCTTCCCGACCTACTCGGAGGGGCAGAAGTCGAAGATCAAGTCGAACCTCGTCTCCACCACCGCGCTGGCCGAGATGGCCGAGGGCCTGGGCCTCGGCGAGCACATGATCCTGGGCCGCGGCGAGGAGAAGACCGGCGGCCGCCGGAAGCCCGCGCTGCTGGCCGACACCTGCGAGGCGCTGATCGCCGCCCTCTACCTGGACGGCGGTCTCGACGCGGCGCGCGCCTTCCTCATGCGGGAGCTGGCGCCGCGTCTCGAGGAGGCGCGCGTGCCGGGGTACTTCGGTCGCGATCACAAGTCGCGGCTGCAGGAGCGGCTCCAGCGCCTGGGCCGATCGCTGCCGTTCTACCGCGTGGCCACGGAGGCGGGGCCGGAGCACCGCAAGCAGTTCTCGGTGCACGTCGTGGTGGACGACCGGGTGCTGGCGGAGGGCGAGGGCCGCACGAAGAAGGACGCCGAGCAGGAAGCCGCGCGCGCGGCGCTCGAGCGGCTTGCGGCGGAGGCCGGCGGCGAGACGCCGTGACGCACCGGCCCGCACCTGTCCGCACCCGTGCGCACCCGCCCGCACTGTGCGCACCCGCCGCACCCCGGTGTCAGTCGATCTCGATGATGCCGACGGAACGGCGATCGCCGGCGGCGACGCGGGCCACGGCGGCCGGCTCGGCCTCGGGCAGGCGCGAGGCCGCGTAGGTCTGCACTTCGCGCGCGACCTCGTCCACCGACGGCGGCACGGGCCGGCAGTGCAGGCGCACCCAGAGCCGCATCAGCGGGTCCGCGTAGCTGTATCGCTTCTGCCGCGAGACGATCAGGTCCACGTCCTCCAGCCACGACAGGTAGTCCTTCGTCGAGCCGGGCGTGCGCTGGAGCCGCTGGGCGATCTCGGTGAGGGTGAGCGGCTCGTCCTCCGCGAGGATCTCGAGGATGGCCTTGAGCGCGCCGTAGCCGCGCGCGCGGTGGAGGCGCAGCTCGTAGCGGTAGCCGCACCACGCCGTCAATGCGCCATCGGCGGTGAGCAGCGCCGTGAGCGCGCTGATGGGGTCCCCGCCCCGCGTGCTCATCTGGGCGGTGGCGTCCCCCAGCGCCCGCACGTAGGCCGCGCGGCCGTCGGTGAGCGCCTGGATGGCGCGCCCGAGGAACTCGCGATCGTCGGCGGAGGTCTCGCCGAGCGGCGGCAGCATGCCCGCCACTTCGGCCGCAGTCAGCGCGGGCAGGTGGATGACCTCGAAGCGGCTGCCCGCGTCGCGGAGCAGCCGGTGCGCGCGGGCCACGTAGCGGCTGGTGAGCACGAAGCGGTTGGCGCTCTCGGCCAGCGCCTGGAGCAGCTCGCGCTGCACGTGCCGCAGGCCCGGGAAGCTCTCGAACGTGCGCAGCTCGAGCACCTCGTCGAGCAGGAACGTGGCGGGCCGATCCCCGGGCGCGGGCCGCGTGAGCAGGCGGAGCGTGCGGTCGAAGGCCTCGCGCGCGGAGCCGGGCCCGGGTGCCGGACCGGATGGCGGCAGGAAGGGCGAATCGGCCGAGATGGCGCGATGGAAGCGCTCGGGGGTGCTCGCCGAACGCTCGACGTCGACGTACTGGCACTGGCCGCGCCCGAGCCGATCGGCCAGCGCGTGCAGCAGCGTGGTGCGTCCCGTGCCACAGCCGCCCAGGACCACCGGTATGCGCGCCGGGCTGGCTTCCAGGGCCGCCAGCACGCGCCGCTCGAGTCCCTCGTGTGGCGCCATCATCGCCCCGCGTGCTCCGCCATCGGAATCGTCACCCCCCGCTCGCGCGCCGTTCGCCGCGCCTCCGGATATCCCGCATCGGCGTGACGCGCGACCCCGGTGCCGGGATCGCACGTGAGCACGCGCTGCAGCTTCTCGTCGGCCTCGGCCGTGCCGTCGGCCACGATCACCATCCCGGCGTGAATCGAGTAGCCGATGCCGACGCCCCCGCCATGATGCACCGACACCCAGGTTGCGCCGGCCGACGCGTTCAGCAGCGCGTTCAGGATGGGCCAGTCCGCGATGGCGTCGCTGCCGTCGAGCATGCCCTCGGTCTCGCGGTTGGGCGAAGCCACCGACCCGGTGTCGAGGTGATCGCGCCCGATGACAATGGGCGCGCGCACCGCGCCGGTTCGCACCAGCTCGTTCAGCTTCAGGCCGAAGCGCGCGCGGTCGCCGTAGCCGAGCCAGAAGATGCGCGCGGGCAGCCCCTGGAACGCGACGCGCTGGTCGGCCAGGCGAATCCACCGGCAGAGCGCCTCGTCGCCGGCGAACATCTCGAGCGCGGCGCGGTCCGTCACGCGGATGTCTTCCGGATCCCCGGACAGCGCCGCCCACCGGAAGGGCCCCTTGCCCTCGCAGAAGAGCGGCCGGATGAATGCGGGCACGAAGCCCGGGATCTCGAACGCGTCGGCGACGCCGGCCTTCACGGCCTGCGCGCGGATGTTGTTGCCGTAGTCGAAGGCCACGGCTCCCCGCTGCTGCATCGCGCGCATGGCCGCCACGTGCCGGCCCATGGCCGCGATGCTGCGCCGCTCGTACTCGGCCGGATCGGCCGCGCGCAGGCGGGCTGCCTCCGCCAGCGTGATGCCGTTGGGGACGTAGCCGCCCAGCGGGTCGTGCGCGGAGGTCTGATCGGTGACGATGTCGGGCGTGAACCCGCGGCGCACGAGTTCCGGGAGCACGTCGGCCGCGTTGGCCAGCAGGCCGACCGACCGGGCCGTGCGTGACGCGGCCCACCGGTCGACGCGCGCCAGCGCCTCGTCGAGATCGTCGGTGGACTCGTCCAGGTAGCGGCTGGCGAGCCGCCGCTCGATGCGGGCGGGATCCACCTCCACGACCAGCGCCACGCCCTCGTTCATCGTGGCGGCGAGGGGCTGGGCGCCGCCCATGCCACCGAGGCCGGCGGTGACCGTGACCCGCCCGGCCAGCGTTCCGCCGAAGTGGCGGCGCGCGATCGCCGCCAGCGTCTCGTAGGTGCCCTGCAGGATGCCCTGCGTGCCGATGTAGATCCAGCTGCCGGCCGTCATCTGGCCGTACATGGTGAGCCCGCGATCCTCGAGATCCCGGAACGTCTCCCACGTGGCCCACTTCGGCACGAGGTTCGCGTTGGCGATGAGCACGCGCGGCGCGTGGGTGGAGGTGCGGAAGACGCCGACGGGCTTGCCCGACTGGATGAGGAGCGTCTCGTCGTGATCGAGCGCGCGCAGCGACCGGACGATGGCGTCGAAGGCCTCCCACGACCGCGCGGCCCGGCCCGTGCCGCCGTAGACCACCAGGTCCTCGGGGCGCTCGGCGACCTCGGGGTCGAGGTTGTTCATCAGCATCCGCAGGGCGGCCTCCTGGGGCCAGCCCTTGCACGTCAGCGACGTGCCGCGTGGCGCGCGGATGGAGCGAACGGTAGTGGTCATCGACAGCGAGCAGCGTGGGCGGGAGTGGAACGCGAAGATAAGAAACTAAGCACCGTCGCGTCCCTTGTCAAACTGAAAATACGATCTGAAATCAGTTGACAACCATGCCGGTCGCGTACTCGAGCGCACTTGTCGCGATCAATGCGGCGATCGCATCGATGTCGGGGGCCGGGGACCGATCGTCCACGAGCGCCGGCACCACCGCGCGGACCGCAGCGTGGGCGCCCATCAGGGCCTGCGTGCTCGCGATCGGCGCGCGCAGGTCGATGGCCTGGCAGGCGCACAGCATCTCGACGGCCAGCACATGGCGCGCGAGTTGCAGCGCACGCTCCGCCTTGAGCGCGGCGCCCATGCTCATGCTGACGTGATCCTCCTTGTTCGCGGAGGTGGGAATCGTGTCGGCCGAGGCCGGGTGGCACGTCGTCTTCAGCTCGGAGGTGAGCGCGGCCGCCGTCACCTGCGCCATCATCAGCCCCGACTGCAGGCCGCCGTGCGTGGTCAGGAACGCCGGCAGGCCGCTCAGCGCGGGGTTCACCAGGCGCTCGGAGCGGCGCTCGCTGATCGTGGCCAGCTGCGTCACGGCCATCGCGAGCAGATCCGCGGCCAGCGCCACCGGCGCGCCGTGGAAGTTCCCGCCCGAGACGACGTCGCCGGCCTCGGCGAACACCATCGGGTTGTCGGTCGCCGCGTTCATCTCCACCGTGACGACGTGCCGCACCCACGCGAGGGCCTCGCGCGCCGCGCCGTGCACCTGCGGCACGCAGCGCTCCGAGTAGGCGTCCTGGACGCGGCCGCAGCCGCGGTGCGACTCGTTGAGCGGGCTCCCCTCGATGAGGCGCCAGAGGTTGTCGGCCGATGCCGCCTGGCCGGGGAACGCGCGCGCGGCGTGGATGCGCGGATCGAACGGCCCGCGCGATCCGAGCAGCGCGTCGATGCTGAGCGCCGCGACGACGTCGGCGGCGCGCGCCAGCTGCTCGGCGCCCGCGAGCGCGAGGGCCAGCACCGCCGTCGAGGCCTGCGTGCCGTTGATGAGCGCGATACCCTCCTTCGGGCCGAGCGTCACCGGCGCGAGGCCGGCCGCCGCGAGCGCCCGCGCGCCGTCCTCCGCGCGCTGCCCGTCCCACGTCTGTCCCTCGCCGATGAGCACGAGCGCGAGGTGGGCGAGCGGCGCGAGATCCCCGCTGGCGCCCACCGAGCCGCGGCTCGGCACGCGCGGGTGCACGCCGTGATTGAGCAGGGCGAGCAGGCGCTCCAGCGTGTCGACGCGGATGCCCGAGTAGCCCTTGGCCAGCACGTTGGCCCTGAGCGCCATCATCGCGCGCACGGCGCGCGGCGGGAGCGGATCGTCCACGCCCGCCGCGTGGCTGCGCACCAGGTTCACCTGCAGCCGCGCGAGATCCGCGTGCTCGATGCGCGTCTCGGCGAAGTTGCCGAAGCCGGTGTTGATGCCGTACACCGGCGCCTCGCCGTCGGCCACGCGATCCACCACGGCGCGCGCGGCCGCCACGCCCTCCCGCGCCTCCGGCGCGAGCGCGACCGCCGCGCCCCGATCCGCGATCGCGATCAGCTGGGCCAGCGTCAGGTGCGAGCCGTCGAGGAGAATCATCGGCCGTAGGATACAGTAGTAGGCATGAACATCGCGGTCCTGGGCGCGCAGTGGGGGGACGAAGGCAAGGGGAAGATCGTCGACCTCCTCACGCCCCACTTCGGCGTCGTCGCGCGGTACCAGGGGGGCCACAACGCCGGCCACACCGTCTACGTGAGCGGCGCGAAGTTCGTGCTGCACCTCATCCCGTCGGGCATCCTGCACGACGGCGTGCGATGCGTGATCGGCAACGGCGTGGTCGTCGACCCGCAGGCGCTCTTCGCCGAGATCGACGAGCTCGCCTCGCTCGGCATCGAGGTGGGCGACCGGCTCCTCATCAGCGAGAAGGCGCACCTCATCCTCCCGTACCACCGCGAGCTGGACGTGCTGAGCGAGGCGCGCCGCGGCGAGCGGAAGATCGGCACCACGTCACGCGGCATCGGCCCCGCCTACGAGGACAAGATCGGCCGGCGCGGCATCCGCGTGTGCGACCTCGTGGACACGCAGGCGCTCGCCGACGAGGTGCGGGAGAACGTGCACGCACGCAACCAGATCATCAAGGACACCAAGATGGACTGGCGCGCGGTGTACGAACAGCTCCTCGCACAGGGCGAGCGGATGCGGCGCTGGACCGGCGACGTGTCGCTGGCGCTCGCCGAGGCCATGCGCGCCGGCCACCGCATCCTCATCGAGGGCGCGCAGGGGACGATGCTCGACATCGACCACGGGACGTACCCCTACGTCACCTCGTCCAACGCCTCCATCGGCGGCGCGTGCACCGGGCTGGGCATCCCGCCCCGGGCCGTGCACGGCGTGCTGGGCGTGGCCAAGGCCTACACGACGCGCGTGGGCGAGGGCCCGCTGCCCACGGAGCTCGCGGGCGAGATGGGCGAGCGGCTGCGCGAGAGCGGCCAGGAGTACGGCGCCTCCACCGGCCGCCCGCGGCGGTGCGGGTGGTACGACGCGGTGGCCGTGCGCTACGCCGTGCGCGTCAACGGCATCGACGCGCTGGCCCTGACGAAGCTCGACGTGCTCGACGGCCTCGAGCGCATCGACATCTGCACGGGCTACGCCGTCGGGGATCGCACGCTCACCGAGTTCCCGGCCGACCTGAACACCGTGGGGCCCTGCACCCCCATCTACGAGTCCTGGCCGGGATGGTCGGCGCCGACGAAGGGCGCCACGCGGTTCGACGATCTGCCCGCCGAGGCGCGCCGCTACATCGCGCGCCTCGAGGAGGTGAGCGGCGTGCCGATGGCGATCATCTCGACGGGATCCGATCGCGGCGAGACCATCATCCGCGAGGACACGGTGGCGGGACGCTGGTTCCCGCAGGCGTCAGTCCGCCTCGCCTGAGGGCGCGGACCTGTGCCGCTCGGCGAAGCCCTCGAGGGCTTCGCTCTCGACCCCCGACAGCTTCAGGCCCGCGCGGTACCGGGGCGGCTTGCCCGACGGCATCTCGTACGCCGCCCAGACCACCGACCCGGCGCACCGCAGGTTGCGCGCGCCCTCGGGCAACAGCAGGCGGACCCGCTGGTTGGGCCGGAGCACGGCCTTCGAGACGACCTGGGCGCCCACGGTGGACAGATCCACGAGCTCGGCCGGGTTGCCGTCGAGCGTGACGGCCACGCCTTCGGGCATGCGGACGCGGGGGGCGCGGCGCGTGCCGTGCTTCTCGTACGGGGCGGGCGCCGGCGCGCCGGCGGGCGTGATGCCCGTGCCGCTCTTGCGCGCGGGGGGCACGGCATGCTCGCCGCGCGCGAGCAGCTTCAACTGGCAGTGCAGCGTGGGGTCTTCCTCGATGCGGCCGATGAGCGCCTCGCCGCGCGCGCTCACGGCGAACCCCGCGTCGATGGCCACCAGCTCCGGCCGCGCGGTCGCGATGTACTCCACCGCCTCGCGCACTTCGTGATCCGTGAACAGTTGAACCGGCTGCTCCGACGCGAGCTGCTTCCGGAGGAGGTCCAACGCAGCGGCGGGGCCTATGAGCACGATCGCCGACACAGAGAAGGAGTGTATACCACTTGCGGGCGGCCTACCGCCCTGGGCGGCGCGTGGCGCCGTGGGCCGGCGGTGGGATCGGACGCGGCGCTGGCCGCGCCGGCGACGCCGGGGGCCGTCCCCTGCGATGTGCCCCTCTCCTACAATGAATCACGTGCCTACGGAGTCGCCCGCACTGGCCTGCCGCGGCCTGGTCAAGCGCTATCCCGACGTCGTCGCCGTCGCCGGGCTCGATCTCGAGGTGCGGCGCGGCGAGTGCTTCGGCCTGCTCGGGCCGAACGGCGCCGGCAAGACGACGACGATCGAGATCCTCGAGGGCCTGATCGACCAGGACCAGGGCGACGTGGAGGTGCTCGGCCGGCGGTGGCGGACCGATCGTGACGAGCTTCGCCGACGGCTCGGCGTGCAGCTGCAGGAAACGCAGCTGGCCGACAAGCTGACGGTTGAGGAGACGCTGCGGCTATTCCGGTCGTTCTTCAGCGACGGGCCCACCGTGGCCGAGCTGCTGGACCTCGTGGAGCTGGGCGCCAAGCGTGGCTCGTGGGTCGGCAAGCTCTCGGGCGGGCAGAAGCAGCGCCTGGCCGTCGCCTGCGCGCTGGCGGGCCGGCCGGAGCTGCTGTTCCTGGACGAGCCCACCACCGGGCTCGACCCGCAGTCGCGCCGCCAGCTCTGGGAGGTGCTCGGCCGGTTCCGCGCCGCGGGCGGCACCATCCTCCTGACCACGCACTACATGGACGAGGCACACGCCCTGTGCGACCGGGTGGGCATCATGGATGGCGGCAGGCTCATCGCGCTCGGCACCCCGCGCGAGCTGGTGGCCTCGATCGGCGCCGAGCACGTGGTGGAGTTCGCGGTGGACGGCACGCCGCCAAATGACGCGGCGCTGCGGGCGCTGCCCGGCGTCCGGGATGCCCGACATCGCGACGGGCACGTGGCGCTGGCGACCTCCGAGCTCCACGCGACCATTCCGGCGCTGCTCGATCGGCTGCGCCACGAGGGCGCCACGCTCAGCATGCTCGGCACCCACAGCGCCACGCTCGAGGACGTGTTCGTATCGCTCACGGGGAGGCACCTGCGCGATGACTGATCGCGGCGGCGCGTCCCACCCGCTGGTGGAGCTCACCCTCGCGCGGTTCCGCGAGTTCCTGCGGGAGCCGGAAGCCGTCTTCTGGGTGTTCGCCTTCCCGGTGATCATGACCTGCGCGCTCGGCATCGCGTTCCGCTCGCGCGGGGCCGAGCCCGTGATCGTCGGCGTGGTGCAGCAGGACGGGGCCGCCGCGCTCACCGCCGCGCTGGAGGCGGCGGGCGGGTTCAGCGTCCGCCCGATCGCGCCGGCCGAGATCGAGCGGGCGCTGCGCGATGGCCGCGCGCCCGTGGTGGTGGTGCCGGGCACGCCGCCCGTCTACCGTTTCGACGAGGCGCGCGCCGAGAGCCAGGTGGCGCGCCTGGCGGTGGACCGCGCCCTGCAGCGGGCGGCCGGGCGCCAGGATGCGTTCGCTGCCGAGGAGCGGCCCATCGATGCCATCGGCTCGCGCTACATCGACTGGCTGGTGCCGGGCCTGCTCGGCATGAACATCATGGGCACGGGCCTCTGGGGCGTGGGCTTCTCCATCGTGCAGGCGCGCACGAAGAAGCTGCTGAAGCGCCTGGTCGCGACCCCGATGTCGCGCGCGGCGTATCTCGCGTCGCACGTCCTCAGCCGGCTGCTGTTCCTCGCGATGGAGACCGTCGTCATCGTCGGGTTCGCCTGGGCGGTGTTCGGCGTCGGCGTCCGGGGGGGCGTGGTGGCGCTGGCCGTGCTGGCGCTGGCCGGCGCGCTCACCTTCGGCGGCCTCGGCCTGCTCGTGGCCAGCCGCGCCCGCACGATCGAGGCGGTGTCGGGCCTGATGAACCTGGTGATGATGCCGATGTGGGTGCTCTCGGGGGTCTTCTTCGCGTCGAGCAACTTCCCCGACGTGATGCAGCCCCTCATCCAGGCGCTGCCGCTGACCGCGCTCAACGACGCGCTGCGCGGCGTGATGAACGAAGGCCTGTCGCTCGCCGCGCTCCGCGGCGAGCTGGCCATCCTGCTGGCGTGGGGCCTCGGCACGTTCGCGATGGCCCTCCGGCTGTTCCGCTGGCAGTAGGCCGCGCGCGCGATGGGCGCCGCTTCGCGGCGTGGGCCTTGCAGGGCTCGGGCCGCGCTTCGCGCGGTGGGCACGCCCGCGCCGTGTGGGGATCCTACCGAAGGCCCACGGCGCGGAGCGCCGCCTGCCGAAGGCCCGGTCCGCGCGGAGCGCCGCCGACCGACGGCCTTGTCAGCCGCGCTCGCCCGCCGTGTAGTGCGCGAGCAGCAGCATCTGCGAGTTCACTGCGGGCGCGCCGGGGACGGCGGGGATGCGCACGTAGGTGCCGTCGGTCTGCAGCGTCCAGGCGCGTTCCGTGTCGGAGGTGACCGCTGCCAGGACGACGTCGCGCAGGTGCTGGCGCAGGTCGGGGTCGACGATGGGGCAGAGCACCTCCACGCGCCGGTCGAGGTTCCGCTCCATGAGGTCGGCGCTGCCGATGTAGATCTCGGGCTCGCCGCCGTTCTCGAAGGAGTAGATGCGCGAGTGCTCCAGGAAGCGCCCGACGATGGAGCGGACGCGGATGCGGTCGCTGATGCCGGGGATGCCGGGCCTGAGACAGCAGACCCCGCGCACGACCATGTCGATGGAGACGCCCGCCTGCGAGGCCTTGTAGAGCGTGCGGATCATGGCCGGGTCGGCCACGGCGTTGTTCTTGATGACGATGCCCGCCGGCCGTCCCGCCGCCGCGTGGGCCATCTCGCGCTCGACCAGCGCCCGGAAGCCCTGGCGCAGCCCGCCCGGCGCCACGAGGAGCCGCTGGTACGATCGGCGGCTCGAGTAGCCCGTCAGCGAGTTGAACACCTCGGTCACGTCGTCCAGGATCTGCTCGTCCGCGGTGAAGACGCCGAGGTCCGTGTAGATCTGCGACGTCACCCGGTGGTAGTTGCCGGTGGCGAGGTGCGCGTTGCGGTGGATGCCGTCGGTCTCCTTGCGGGCCAGCTGGCACAGCGTGCAGTGGACCTTCAGGTTCACGAGCCCGTACACGACGTGGATGCCCGCGTCCTCCAGCCGGTTCGCCCACGCGATGTTGTTGCGCTCGTCGAAGCGCGCCTTCAGCTCGACGAGCACCGCCACCTGCTTGCCCTGCTCGGCCGCCTGGATGAGCATGTCCACCAGCGGCGAGTTCGGGCCGATCCGGTACAGCGTCATCTTGATGGCCACGACGTTCGGATCCGCCACCGCGGCGCGCAGGAAGGTCTCCACCGACGTGAACGACTCGAAGGGATGGTGGACCAGGTAGTCCTGGTCCGCGATCTGGTCGAAGACCGTGTCGGCGTCGTCGGGGCCCCAGAGCGTGTGCGGCGTGAAGACCGGATCCTTGAGGGCGGGGCGGTGCAGCTTCGTGAGCGCGTGCCAGTCGCCGAAGCCCACGCGCTCGGACGTGCGCGTGACGATGTCCTCGTCGATCTCGAAGTTCTCGACCAGGATGTTCAGCACGCGGCGCGGCATGTCCGACTCGACCTGCAGCAGCGACAGCGCGCCGTAGCGCAGCTGCTTCAGCCCGCGGTCCACGGTCTCGAGCAGGTCGTCGGCCTCGTCCTCCTGGATCACCATGTCGGTGTCGCGGATCACGCGGAAGATGTGCGCGCCCTCGACCATCGTGCCCGGGAAGAGCTCCTGGACATTGCGCCGGATCACGTCCTCGAGGAACACGTGCGCGATGCCTCCCTGCGGAGCGAGCGCCTCGGGCAGCGCCACGAAGCGCGGCAGCATGCCCGGCACCTTCACGCGGGCGAACTTCGTGCGGCCCCCGTGCCGGACGCGGACCGCCAGGTTCATGCTGAGGTTCGAGATGTACGGGAACGGGTGGCCCGGGTCGAAGGCGAGCGGCGTCAGGACGGGGAAGATGTGCGCCTTGAAGTACTGCGCAAGCCACGCGTCGATGGCGGGCGTGTAGTCGGACGGCTCCAGGAAATGGATGCCCTCGGCGGCCAGCTGCGGGCGGAGGTCCCGCGTCCAGCAGGCCGTCTGATCATCGATCTGCGCCAGGGCCCGGCTGCGGATCAGGGCCAGTTCCTCGGCGGTGCTGAGCCCGTCGAACGACGTCTCCTCGATGCCGGCACGGAACTTCTTCAGGATGGTCGCCACGCGCACCATGAAGAACTCGTCGAGATTGGTCCCGGCAATCGCCAGGAACTTCACCCGTTCCAGCAGCGGGTGCGACGGGTCCAGGGCCTGCGCCAGGACCCGGTGGTTGAACTCCAGCCAGCTGAGCTCCCGATTGATGTAGAGGGCCGGCGCCGTCAGGTCGGCGGGATCCAGGCGGGACCAGTCGATGGGCGCGGCGCCGCGAAGCTGGTCGACGGCCTCGGGGCCGCGACGGCGTCGTGCCCGTCGGCCCGTCAGCGCTTGGGGTGTCGACACCCCGCTAGCTTATCAAAGGGGTGTAACAGGGCAGGAGGGACACCCAGGTGCGGGCGGGTGCGGGCAGGTGCGGGCAGGTGCGAACGGGTGCGGGCGGGTGCGGGCAGGTGCGAACGGGTGCGGGCAGGTGCGGGCGGGTGCGGGCAGGTGCGGGCGGGTGCGGGCAGGTGCGAGGGGCGCCAGGTGATCCAGAAGAGGACGGCGAACAGGCTGACCGTCGCGGTGACCACGCGCTCCAGCCAGCCGCCCCCAGGCCACCGCGAACCGGACGCCGGTGATGCCGCCGGCGACGTTGCCCAGGCCGAGCGCCGCGCCGCGGGCCTGGTCCAACCGTGCCGGCGGTTCCGAAGATTGCCAGCGACAGCACCGTCATGAGCAGGGAACCCCCGTGCTTCGCTACAGTAGATCCTGCGTGCACGGCAGCTCCATCGTCCAGGATCTCGTTCTGCTGTACGCGCTGGCGCTCGTCCTGCTGCTCATCGGCGGTCGCCTGCGCGCCCCGGTCATCGTCAGCCTCATCGCCACCGGGGTCATCGCGGGACCGGGCGGGCTCGGGCTGGTCGGCTCGGAGGAAACGGTCACGGTCCTCTCCGAGATCGGCATCGCGCTGCTGCTCTTCATGGTGGGCCTCGACCTGTCGTTCGGCGAGGTGCGCCGGCTGTGGCGCAAGGTCGTGGTGGGCGGCGGCGCGCAGATGCTGGGCACCATGGCGGTGACGGCGCCCATCGCCTATTGGCTCCTCGGCAGCCGCGCGGAGACGGCCGTCTTCGTCGGGTTTTTCGTGGCCATCTCCAGCACGTCCATCATCGTCCGCGAACTGACACGGCGGAACGAGGCGCACGCGCCGCACGGAAGTCTGGCGATCGGCATCCTGCTGTTGCAGGACCTCGCGGCGCTGGTCGCCCTGGTGCTGGCGCCGGTGCTGTTTGGCGCCACCGAGGCGCCAAGCCTGGGCCGCACCCTGATTTTGCTCGCCGTGATTGCCGTGTCGCTGACCGCCGTCACCCGGTTCCTGCTCCCCGTGCTGTTCCGGCTGGCCACCGTCTCGGGACGGGAGGCGTTCGGGCTGATGGTCCTGGTCGCCAGCCTGGGCACGGCCTGGCTGGCCTCGACCCTGGGCCTGTCGATGACCGTTGGCGCATTCCTGGCCGGCCTCGTCCTCGACGAGAGCGAGTTCAGCCACCAGATTCACGCCGAGATCCGGCCGCTCCGCGATCTGCTCACCAGCCTGTTCTTCATCTCGGTGGGGCTGCTGGTGCAGCCGGCCGCGCTGGCGCCCGTCCTGCCCTGGGTGGTGGGGGCGGCGCTGGCCATCATCGGGTTGAAGACGCTTGGCGCGACCGCCGCGCTGCTGCTCGCGCAGGTGCCTCTGCGGGTGGCGGCCACCGCCGCCCTGGGGCTCGCGCAAATCGGCGAGTTCTCCTTCGTGCTCGGCACGAGTGCGGTGGCCAACGGCGCTATTGGACCGGAGGCCTGGCAGGTGCTGCTGGCGGCCAGCGTCCTGACGATGATGGCGACGCCCTGGTTGGTGGGGGTCGCCCCGGCCTTCGGGGGATGGGTCGCCGGCGGGCGGGAGGCTGCCGCGACGGAGGCCGGACCCGAGGCGAGCCTGAGCGGCCACGTGCTGATCCTGGGATTCGGCGTCGGCGGCCGGCTGATCGCCTGGGCCCTCCGGGGGGTGCAGACCCCTCACGTCGTGCTCGAGCTGAACGGGACGGCCGTCCGCGAAGCCGCCGCGCAGGGACACCATATTCTCTATGGGGATGCCACGGCCGCCGAGCCGCTGAGGGCGGCGGGGGTGGAGCGGGCGGCGGCCGTCGTCGGTGTGCTGAGCGATCCTGGCGCCACGGAACGGGCCATCCGGGCGGTCCGGTCGCTGAATCGGGCGGTACCCATCCTCGTGCGAACGCGGTATCGGGCAGAAGCCGAGCGCATGGTCCGGGCGGGTGCCACTCGGGCCGTGGCCGAGGAACTGGAGGCGTCGCTCGAGGTAATGGCCGAGCTGCTGGTGCGCCTGGATGTCCCGGGGAACGTCGCCGAGCAGCTGGTCGGCGATGCCCGGAGGTCGATGGCGTCCTCGACCGCCCGGCCCGTGTCGGTGCCGGCACCGCCAACCGACCAGGTCGCCGGCCTGCTCGGCGCCACTCCCGTCTCCAGCTACCAGCTGGCGGAGGGTGACTGGGCGGTGGGGCGGACGCTGGCCGCCGTCAACCTCCGGGCCGAGAGCGGCGCCACGATTCTGGCCTTGAAACGCGGGGGAACGACGCTGGCCCCCCCCACGGTGGACTGGGTGTTCGCGGCCGGGGACGTGTTGTACGTCGTCGGAGACGAGGCGAGCGTCCGCCAGGCCCGAGCCCGTCTGGGGCCGGGCGAGGCGGCCCGGGCGGATCGGTCCCCCCCAATCGGCTGAAAGTGTGTAAAATCTCCAGCGAGGCACAACCCAGGTGGCGTCCATCGCCGCAGTGAACCAAGGAGGCAACGTATGTCGCTGACCCGTCGGCGACTCTTTCAGCGTCTTGCGACCCCCGAGTACTCGGCTCAGGCCGAGTGGATTTCGGCGCGGGGCCGCGAAGCCGGCATGATGGAGTACGGCGAGCAGGGGATGGCCGGAGCCATGCCCGTCCGCATCGCCAGCAATGAGAACCCCCTCGGGCCCGGACAGCACGTGCTCGACGCCATCGTCGGGAAGTTCCCCGAAGCCCACCGCTACCCGTTCAATGCCCGGCAGAACGAGGGCTCGCTCATCACGGCGATTGCCCAGAAGTTCCAGGCGAAGAACGAGAACGTCCTGCTCGGGCCGGGCTCGGGCGAGATCCTGACCCACTCGGTGCGCGCGTTCACGTCGGCGTCCAAGCCGCTGGTGACCGCGTGGCCGTCGTTCGAGAACCCGCGCGACACGGCGAAGAAGATCGGCACGCCCGTGCGCGAGGTGGCGCTCGACGGGAAGCTGCGCATCGACATCGCGAAGATGATCGAGGCGTCGAAGGGCGCCGGCCTGGTGTTCTTCTGCAACCCCAACAACCCGACGGCGACCGTGCACGGGAAGACGGCCGTGGCCGACATGGTCAAGGCCATCCGCGCGGCCTCGCCCGACACGATGATCCTCATCGACGAGGCGTACCACGACTACGTCACGGACCCCTCCTACCAGTCGGCCGTGGACATCGCGCTCTCGACGCCGAACGTGTTCGTCACGCGCACCTTCTCGAAGGCGTATGGCATGGCAGGCCTGCGCGCGGGATACGCGATCGGGCACGCGCCGACGATCAAGGCCGTCCAGGCGTTCAAGATGCCGTACGGCCTCGGCACGCTCACGCTGGGCGGCGCCATCGCCGGGTGGGCCAATCAGGCGCACATCGACAGCGAGCGGAAGCGCAACACCGAGGTGAAGGCCTTCACGGTGAAGGCGTTCGCCGACATGGGCATTTCCGGCACCGACTCGCAGACCAACTTCCTGTTCATGGACATCAAGCGGCCGGCCGCAGGGTTCCGCGATGCCTGCCGTGCGCAGGGGGTGCTGGTGGGACGGGACTTCCCGCCCTACGAGAAGACGCACTGCCGCATCTCCATCGGCACGATGGCCGAGATGCAGAAGGCGGTCGAGGTGTTCAAGAAGGTGCTCGGCACCACCACGACCACGTCCAGCAAGGACGGGCAGTAATCCGATGTCCAGAGTGAAGGAGGTTTCAGCCATGTCGCTCTCGCGACGTTCGTTCGTTCAGACGCTGGGCGTCGGCGGCGCCGGGTTGTGGATCACGGCACGGGGCCGCGAGGCCTCGCTCTTCGCGCAGGGCATCCAGCCCCTCGCGGGTCCCGCCCCGTCGATCATCCTGTCCAGCAACGAGAACCCGCTCGGCTGCAACGCCGACGTGCTCGCCGCCGTTCGCGGGTCGTTCCCCGAAGCCGGCCGCTATCCGTTCGCCACGGCGGAAGAGGTTTCGGAGCTCATCGCGAAGAAGCACGGCGTCAAGCGCGAGAACGTGCTGCTGGGGTCGGGGTCCACGCAGATCCTGCGCACCTGCACGCACGTCTTCACGTCGAAGACGGCCGGCCTGACGGCCACGATCCCCGCCTACGAGGAGTGCGCGGACTACGCGCGGTTGATGGGCCACCCCATCACGGGCGTGAAGCTCGACGCCAACCTGAAGATGGACCTCGACGCCCTGCAGCAGGGGTCGAAGGGCGCCGGGCTCGTCTTCTTCTGCAACCCGAACAACCCGGTGGCCACCGCGGTCACGGGCTCGGACACCCGCGCCTACCTCGATACGCTCGTGAAGGCGTCGCCCAGCACCACGGTGCTGGTGGACGAGGCCTACTTCGAGTACGGCACGATGCCCGGCTACGAAACGATGATCCCGCTGGCGGTGAACAACCCGCGCGTGGTCGTCGCGCGCACCTTCTCGAAGTGCTTCGGCATGGCCGGCCTGCGCATGGGCTACGCCATCGGCCACAAGGACACCATCAAGAAGATGGCCGACTGGGACGGCGTGGGCAACATCAGCGTGATGGCGCTCCAGGGCGCCAAGGCCGCGCTGGCCGTGCCGGACAGCTGGGTGAAGGAAGAGCAGAAGCGCAACGAGGCGGCTCGCAACTTCACGCAGAAGTGGTTCGCGGACCGGGGCTACACGCCCACCGATTCGCAGACCAACTTCATGTTCATCAACGTCAAGCGGCCGGCCCGCGAGTTCCGTGAGGCCTGCCTGAAGGAAGGCGTGCTCATCGGGCGTGACTTCCCGCCGTACGAGAAGACGCACGTCCGCATCTCCATCGGCACCATGGCGGAGATGCAGAAGGCCGTGCAGGTCTTCGAGCACGCGCTGGCGCAGCCCTCGAAGGCGGCGGCGTAGCACGCGACCACAGGGACCGGACCACACGGCAGACGGCCACCCTCATCGGGAGCCGACACGCCACCGGGCCGACGACCATCAACCGGGTTTCTCGCTCGCCAACGACGGGCGCGGAACCCGGTTCCTTTTTTTTTGAGGTTCTCCACGGGTTGCACGGGAGGTCGCCGATGGACATCGATCGACGGGCATTTCTCGCGAGCGTAGGTGGACTGGCGGTGGTCGAGGCGCTCGATCCCGAGGCGAAAGCCGAGGCGCTCGAGCACTACATGATGGAGAAGCTCGACGCGGATGCCGGCGGCCTCGCGCTCGACGGCGAGGCGCAGGTCGCCGCGGCGGCGCCCGACGCCACCATCCGGCGCGGGGCCGGGAGCCTCTTCGGGCCGCGCGGGCAGGAGGGCAAGCGCGTCATGCCGGCGCTGGCCCCCATGTCCGACAGGCCCACGCTGCTCGAGTTCTTCGAGAAGCGCTTCGCCCCGGCCAACCACGTGCTGCAGAGCGCCACGCGCGCGCTGAAGACCGGCATGAGCGAGGAGATCGTCCTGGCCTGCCTGCTGCACGACGTCGTGCTCAACCTGGTGAAGGTGGACCACGGCTGGTGGGGCGCGCAGATGCTCGAGCCATACGTGCCGGAACGCACCAGCTGGGCCATCCGCTATCACCAGGCGCTGCGCTTCTACCCTGACCCGGCCAATGGGTACGAGTACCCCGAGCTCTACAACCGCATCTTCGGCAAGGACTACGAGCCGCAGCCGCACATCAGGGCCGCCTACGAGTACGCGCGCAAGCACAAGTGGTACATCGATGCGCGCATGGTCACGGTGAACGACCTCTACGCGTTCGACCCGAACGCGAAGGTGTCGGTCGAGCCGTTCATCGACATCATCGGCCGGCACTTCAAGCAGCCCAAGGAAGGCCTGGGGAACGACAACAGCCCCGTCGCCCACATGTGGCGGACGATGATGTTCCCGGATAACCCGCTCTGAACCGTCTCGCGCGCGTCATCGGGCTGTCGCACGCGACAGCGCTCGTCGTCGGCACCATCATCGGCGCGTCGGTCTTCGTCCAGGCGTCGGAGATCACGGCCCGCGTGCCCACGACGGCCGGCGTCGTGCTGGCATGGCTGCTGGCCGGCGGCCTCACGCTGCTCGGCGCACAGGTGTGCGCCGAGCTCGCCTCCGCCTATCCCCGCACGGGCGGCGTGTACGTCTTCCTCCGGGAGGTCTACACGCCCGCCCTCGGCTTCCTCTGGGGCTGGGCGATGTTCTGGAGCATGCACAGCGGCATCGCGGCGGCGGTGGCCACGGTGTTCGCGCGCTACGCGGGCACCTTCCTCAGCCTCGGCGACACCGGCACGCGCCTGCTGGCGGTGGGCGCCATCCTGTTCCTCTCGGCGATCAACTATGCGGGCACGCGGACGGGCAGCCGGTTCCAGGCCGCCATCACCGGCGTGAAGCTGGCGGCCGTGGTCGCCATCGTCGCGGCCGGGTGGTGGATGGCGCCGGCGGCGCCGCCTCCGGTGGCGGCGGGCGCCGTGGCGGAGTGGGGCCTCACGGGCCTCATGCTCGCCGTCTCCGCCGGCCTCTTCGCGTTCGGCGGCTGGCACATGGTCACCTACACGGCCGAGGAGACGGTGAACGCCTCGCGCACCATCCCGCGCGCGCTGATGCTGGGCATCGCCGTGGTGACGATCTGCTACGTGGGATTGAACGCCGTCTATCTGAGCGTCCTGTCGGTGCCAGAGGTGGTGGCATCGAGTCGCGTGGCGGCCGACACGTTCGATCGCCTGGTCGGCCCCGCCGGCGCCGTCGCGATTGCCGCGCTGGTGATGGTGAGCGCGTTTGGCGCGCTGAACGGCATCATCCTGGTCGGGCCGCGCGTGTACTACCAGATGGCGCAGGATGGCCTGCTGTTCCGCTGGGCCGGCGCCGTGCATCCACGCTTCCAGACGCCGGCACGCGCCATCGTGCTGCAGGCGGCGTGGTCCAGCGTGCTGGTGTGGACGGGCACATACCGGGCGCTCTTCACGCGCGTCATCTACACCGAGTGGATCTTCTTTGCCCTGCTGGGCGTGGCGGTCTTGCTGCTCCGGCGTCGACCCGGTTACGATCCGCCCTGGCCGATGCCACTGGTTCCCGTTGCCCCCCTGGTGTTCGTCTTCGCGTCCGCGGCGATTGTCGTGAACCAGCTGATCGCCGACCCGCGCGAGAGCGCCATTGGCCTGGGGCTCGTCCTCTCAGGCCTCCCCGTCTACTGGCTCTGGTCCCGCCTTCGCCAAGGCTCCGGCGGGCAAGCCTGATCCCTGATCCCTGATCCCTGACCCCGATATGATCATCGACTTCCACAACCACTACTACCCGCCCGAGTATCTCGACGCCGTGAAGGCGGGCCGATCGTCCATCAAGCTGGACTACGACGCCGAAGGCAACCCGCGGCTCCACTACCCGGGCGACTACAACATCCTCGTCCCGGGGCATCGCGATCTCGACTATCGCGAGAAGGTGCTCGCCGAGCACGGCGTGGACATGCAGGTGGCCACCTTCACCACGCCGGGCGTGCACATGGAGGCGCCGGCACTGGCCGTGGAACTGGCGCGCGCCGTCAACGACGCCTACGCCGCTGAGCGGCGGCGTCGGAAGGCGTTCACGTTCCTCGCGACGCTGCCGTTGAACGATCCGGCGGGCTCGGTGGCCGAGCTCGAGCGCGCGATGGCGGCGGGCCTCCCCGGCGCGATGGTCTTCAGCAACGTCAACGGCGTGGCGCTGGCCGACGCGCGCTACGAGCCTCTCTGGCGGAAGGCGGACGAACTGAAGGCGGTCATCTACATCCACCCGGCACACCCGCTTGGCGTGGAGGCGATGGAGCAGTACTGGCTGATGCCGCTGGTGGGGTTCCTGATGGACACCACGCTGGCGGCGGCGCACCTGGTGTTCGCCGGCGTGCCGCGCCGCTACCCGAACATCACGTGGGTGCTGTGCCACATGGGCGGCGCCATCCCGTACCTGGCCGAGCGGCTGGATCGCGGCTACGAGGCGTTTTCCGAGTGCCGGCAGAACATCGATCGGCCGCCGAGCGCGTACCTGAAGCAGTTCTACTACGACACGGTGAACTTCGACCCGAACTGCATCGAGCTGGCGATGGCCTTCGCGGGACCGGATCACATCATGGCCGGCAGCGACTACCCGCACCAGATTGGCAGCATCCCGAAGATGCTGCACGCGCTCCGCGGGCTGGACGTCACCGAGGACGACCGGCGGAAGATGATGGGGGAGAATGCGGCGAGGATACTCAAGCTGTAGGTGCAGGGGTGCTGGGGTGCTGAGTGCCGGGTACGGAGCGACGGGGCCTCAGCCCCGACGTCAAGAGGAGCGAGAAGACGATGACGATGAAGTGGAAGGGCATCTGGGCGGCGGCCACTATCTGCGCCGCGACGGCGGCGGTGGACGCGGTGCAGCAGCAGGCGGCGGGCACGCGGCGCGAGCCGCAGTTCGAGAACAGTGAAGTGCGGGTGGGGAAGTCGATCCTCATGCCGAACC
>JBFWQE010000085.1:0-21808 GCA_050249615.1 Vicinamibacterales bacterium | reverse complement strand
GCCGCCTGGCCTCGAGGGCGCGGCGCTCGACCGGCACACGCAGGACTGGTGCGATCGGATCAATCGGTCGGGCGCCGCGTACCTCACGCCGGCCACGCTCGACGGGCAATGGAGGGTTCGCGTGTCGGTGGGCGCGGAGCGGACCGAGCGCGGGGATGTGGAGGCCCTCTGGGCCACGATGCAGCGGGAGGCGGAGCGATGAGTGCGACGTTTGCGGTGATGAGCCCGGCGACGGGGCGGTCAGTGGCCGATGCCCCGGACAACGGTCCGGCCGAAGCGCGGGCGGCGATTGCGAAGGCCGTTTCGGCGTTCGCAGCCTGGCGGCGCACGACCGCCTACGAGCGGTCCGCCATCCTCAGGGCCTGGGCCGTGCGGATGCTGGCCAACGACGCGGAGCTCGCGCGGCTCATGGCCCAGGAGATGGGCAAGCCCGTCAGCGAGGCGCGTGGCGAGGTGCGCTACGCCGTCTCGTTCGTGGAGTGGTACGCCGAGGAAGCCAAGCGCGTGTACGGCGAGACCGTGCCCAGCCAGGCGGCCCACAAGCGCATCCTGGTGCAGCCGCAGCCGGTCGGGCCCGTCTACGCGATCACGCCCTGGAACTTCCCGGCGGCGATGATCACGCGCAAGGCGGCGCCAGCCCTGGCGGCGGGGTGCAGCGTCATCCTCAAACCGGCGGAGCAGTCACCGCTCACCGCCATTCGCCTGGCCGAGCTGTGGGCCGAGGCCGGCGGTCCCGCCGATGTCTTCCAAGTACTCCCGACCTCGAATCCAGTGGCGCTCTCCGCGGTGTTCTTCGACGACCCTGCCATCCGGAAGTTGAGCTTCACCGGCAGCACCGAGGTGGGCGTCACGCTCGCCGCGCAGTCCGCGAAGACGATGAAGCGCGTGTCGCTGGAACTGGGTGGCCACGCGCCCTTCCTGATCTTCGCGGACGCGGACGTCGATCGCGCGGTGGCCGAAGTCGCCGCATCCAAGTTCCGCAATGCCGGCCAGACGTGCGTCTGCGCGAATCGCATTTACGTGCACGACGCGGTGCACGACGCCTTCGTCGAGAAGTTCTCGGGTGTCGTCGCCGCGCTGCGCGTCGGCGATCCCCTGGACGAGGCGACGCAGGTGGGGCCATTGGTGGACGCGCAGGGGCAGGACAAGGTGCGATTGCACGTGGACGATGCCCTGGCCCGCGGCGCGAGGGCCGTCGTCGGCGGCAGGCCCGGGGATGGCTTGCACTTCCAGCCCACGGTGCTGACCGGCGTCTCGCGCGGCATGCGCATCCTCGAGGAAGAGACCTTCGGACCGGTCGCACCCATCATCCGCTTCTCCGAAGACGAGGACGCGGTGCGGCAGGCGAACGATACGCCCTTCGGGCTCGCCGCCTACCTGTGGACCCGGGATCTCTCCCGCGCGTTCCGCGTCGCCGAAGCGCTCGACTACGGCATCGTCGGCGTCAACGACGGCCTGCCGTCGGCGGCGCAGGCGCCGTTTGGCGGCGTGAAGATGTCGGGCGTCGGCCGCGAAGGCGGCAAGTGGGGCATCGAGGAGTACCTCGACCTGAAGTTCATCTCCATCGCACTCTGAGGGCCTGCGGGGTCGGGCCCCGTGGGGGCGAGTTCCCAGCCCTGCCGTCAGGAGGCGGCGGGATCCAGGCGCACGTCGATCATGTTGACGCCCAGCTGCCGTGGGTCGGGGCCCGCGCCAATCGCGGCCGGAGCCACGGCATCGGGCAGCCGAAACCGCACCCATAATCGCCCATCGTCCGGGATGCGGTCTGCGGGGACCGGGAGCGTCACCTCCACGGTCCTCATGTCGGCCTCGTAGCTGAAGGTCCAGTTCCCCAGGTCGAGACCGTTCACGTCCGCCATCACGCGCTGGGTCCGGTGGGAGGCGGCGAGGAACGGCTGGAAGCGAAGCCGAAGCGCAGCCGGGCGGCCGCCAGCGGGCGCCCGCACGCCCAGCAGCGCGCTCGGCCCGTCGGTCCACCGGCCGGCGGATTCCCGGAACGAGAAGCCCCGGAGCGGCCGGACGAACGGATCGGACGCCGCATCGTTCAGCGCGTAGGCCGTGCCCCACGCGCAGCGCGCGCTGGCGGCGAGCATCTCGATCCGCTCGAGCAGGTCGGCACGCTCGCGCAGCCATGCCCTGGGCTCGCGAGCGGCCGGCGACCATTCCTGGACGTAAGCGGCCATCGCCACCCTGTACGCATCCTCATCGCGGTCACCGCCAGGCTCGGCCAGCATCTCCCGATAGAGCGCGACGAACGTCTCGGCCTGGCGCTGAACGCCTCCCTCGGCGCGGATGCGTGCCTGTGCATACCGTGCCTCGGCCGGGGAGAAACGATCGATCTCCTCGCCGATGTCGTCGGGCGTCAACGCGCGACCGAAGGCGCGCAGCCCGAAGTTCAGCCGCCGCCATTCGTCGAAGCTCGAAGGTGAGACCCAGCCCGCGAGTCCCCGGCCGTCGCAGACGACGACGCCGCGCCCGCACGCCATCGCTTCCATGGCCGTCAGCGCCGAGGCGAAGACGAGATCGTAGCGCGGCAGCACCTGCTCAGGAGCGTCGAGCGGCCTCTGCACTGCGGGACCCACGACGTCGAGCGCAATCGCGCGCGCGCCGCAGGCGGCCTCGATGGCCTCCAGGTGTCCCTCGTTCTTCGCGAATGCCAGGGCTCGGCGCGGCCGCTCCGGAAGGTCCGGGCCCGCCATGAAGCGGCCGAGGTCGGGCTGGTTCAGGATGACGCGCAGCCGCGCCGGCGGTACGCCGGCGCTGCGGAGGCGCTCGGCGACCGTATCGTCCACGGCCACGAAGCGGCGCACCGACGGGAACAGGGGAGGGCTGTCGTGCCACGCGACGAAGTCGTGGCACACGAAGAGTGCGGGCACGTCGGGGAAGAGGGCCAGGGCTGCGACGGTCGCCGGCAGGTGATGCCCGTGGATGACATCGACCGGCCCGCGAAGCGTCCGGATGTCGCTCACGACCGGGACGCCGGCCCCGCGCACCTCGTCGGCGATTCCGCCCAGCCGACTCGCGTACACGATGGGGTGGTGACCGAGGTCGACGAGCGCGCGCGAGAGGTTGCGCACGACCAGCTCCGTGCCGGAACGTCCCGAGAGGATCAGGTTGGTCAGCAGGACGGTGAGTCCACGGCCCTGGCTCGTCACGAGGCGGACATCACCCAGTCGCGCAGGCAGCGTTCGAATGGCACGAGGTGCTCGTGCAGCCGGAGCGCCCGGGAGTACTTGCCCTCGCGGACCCGGCGCTCGCCGTGGGTCTCGTAGAATGGCGCCTCGCCGCCGAACCGCGACGCGAGCGACGCGGTGGACGCCGGCACCAGCCGTTCCCGGCGGAAGGCCTCGGGACCGTGCCGGGCAATCATGCCGGTCACTTCCTGTTCGAGGACCTGGCCCGCCAGCCGGGCATACGCGGTTGCCAGCGTCAGCTTTCGATCGAGCCCGGCATCATCCAGCTCCAGCAGGAGCACGTCGTCTCGCTCGTCGGCGCGCTGCGACGCCTCGACGACCTCGAACTCGAAGACCGTCGCCCGTTGTCCCCGCCGGCACGCGGTGTGCACGGCCGCTCGCGCCAGCAGCTGGCAGGCGTCGTGGGTGGGGTTGTAACCCTCGATCGCATCGGCCACCACGCGTTCGATCCGGTGCTCGACGATGGTCGAGGCCAGCGTGGCGGCAATGTCGGTCAGGGTATCGAACCCGCCGGTGAGCAGGGCTTCGTAGACGGCGGCATCGGTGAGCGGCCCGAACGGGGGCCGCGGGCGTCCCCCCGCCGCCTCAATCGTCGCCCTTGTGACGTCGAGGCGGCCATCGCCGGTGCTTCCCGACCCATCCGTCAATACCGAGACCACGGGGCGCACGGCCGCGATCCATCCGAGGATTCGCAACTCGTGACCGGGATGTCCGATGAAGACCAGGCTGGGTGGGAGGGGAGACGGCACGCTGACGGGCAAGACAACCGGATTGTACCGCTATACTCTGCCGCATGAACCGGCGGTACCTCCTGCTTGTCGTCGTGGGAACCCTCGCCGTCGTCCACGTGGGGAAGGCCCAGACGCCGCAGCCCCTCACTGTCACCAGCCCCGCCATCGACGCTGGTGAGCTGATTCCCAGGGACTACACGGCGGACGGCCGCAACATCTCGCCGCCGCTCCAGTGGTTCGGCGCGCCGGCGTCCACGAAGGAGTTCGCGGTCATCTGCGACGACCCCGACGTACCGATGCCGCAGCCGTTCGTGCACTGGGTCATCTACAAGATTCCCGGTACCGCCACCGGGCTGCCCGCGAACATCCCCATCGACCCGGCGGCGGCCATGCCAGCAGAGATTGCTGGCGCCGTCCAGGGCATGTCCGGCTTCCGCCGTCCCATCTATCGTGGCCCCGCGCCGCCGCCCGGCAAGCCGCACCACTACCACTTCAGGGTCTACGCCATCGACGCCGTGCTCGACCTGAAGCCCGGGCTCACCAGGCGGGAGTTGCTCGAGGCCATCCAGGGCCACATCGTGGGAGAGGGCGCGCTCGTCGCCGTCTACGAGCGAAAGCCGGCGCCGTAGCCATGATTTCGCGGCGCGATCTGTTGAAGGTGGCAGGGGCGGCGGCCACGGGTGCCGTGGGCGCAGAGCGCCGGAAGTTCAACCTGGACCGCCGGGACTTCAGTCCCGGCGACACCCCCGACGCCGGGGCGGAAGCCCCGGCGCCCCATTCACCGCCCGCCGCCGCGCTCCGTTCGACGCACGCCCAGTCCACCCCGCGCCGGCCCCTCGAGGCGCTGACCGCCGACGAGGCCGATCTGCTCACTGCCATCGTGGCTCGGCTGATCCCCTCCGACCCGAGCGGCCCCGGGGCGGTCGAAGCCGGCGCGGTCACTTACATCGACCGATCGCTCGCCGGGCCGCTGTCATCCTCGCGCGAAGCGTATCGCCGCGGCCTGGCGGCGCTCGAACGGTACGCGACGCTGTCGCGCGGGCGACCGTTCCGCGAGCTGTCGCCCACGGATCAGGACTCGCTGCTCATCGACGTCGAGACGGGCGGCGCCACCGCCTCCGGCGCCGGGTTCGACGGAAGCTCCGCCGCCTTCTTCGCGATGATCAAGGCCCACACCTGGCAGGGCACCTTCGGCGACCCGTACTACGGTGGCAACCAGGGTTTCGTGGGATGGGAGCTCCTCGGGTATCCCGGCGTGAGGACGGCCGTCACGCCGGACGATCAGCGGCTTGGCGCCCGGCCGGTCCCGCTGCGCCGCTCCGCGTACGACACCGACATGTTCAACAAGGCGTGAATGGCCCAGACGCTGAAGGGCGCGGACGTCGTCATCATCGGCCTGGGCGCCGCCGGCGGCATCGCGTGCCTGCCGCTCGCCGAGGCCGGGCTGGAAGTGATCGGCCTCGAGGCGGGCACGTGGCTCACGCGCCGCGACTTCGCGCCCGACGAGATTCGCAACAACGTGCGCGACTGGCCGCAGGCCGTGCAGAAGGCCAACCACGAGGTGCCCACGCACCGCGCGAACGCCAGCGCGCCAACCACGCGCGCGGCGAGCCACCCGATGATGAACGGTGTGGGCGGGACCACGCTGCACTACTGGGCGCAGAGCTGGCGCCTGAATCCGTGGGACTTCAAGGTGGTGAGCGAGACCACGCGCCGCTACGGGCGGGCGCGGATTCCCGCCGAGTCCACCGTGGAGGATTGGCCGTTCGGCTACGAGGAGCTCGAGCCCTACTACGACAAGGTCGAGTGGGAGACGGGCGTCTCCGGCAAGGCGGGCAACCTGAAGGGGGAACGCGACCTTCGCGGCAATGTCTTCGAGGGGCCGCGCCAACGCGAGTACCCGATGCCGCCGCTCCGGGGCACCGGCTTCACCGACCTGATGGCCGCCGCCGCGCGCGGCCTGGGCTGGCGGCCGTTCCCGGGCCCCGCGCAGATCAACTCGCGCGCGTTCCAGGATCGCTCGCCGTGCATGTACCATGGCTACTGCAACCGCGGCGGTTGCCACGTGGACGCCAAGAACGGCACGAGCGTGACCACCATCCCGCGCGCGCAGAAGACGGGCCGCTTCCGCGTGGTCACGCGTGCGCACGTCACGACCATCGACGTGGACGCGCGCGGGCGCGTGTCCGGCGTCCGCTATGTCACCGATGGCCAGGAGTTCGTGCAGCCCGCCCGCGTCGTCCTGCTGGGCGCGTACGTCTACGAGAACGTGCGCCTGCTGCTGCTCTCGAGGTCGAAGGCGTTCCCCGACGGGCTCGCGAACAATCACGGCCAGGTGGGGCGCCACTACTTCTCGCACGCCACGGGCGCGTCGGTCACCGCGCTGTTCCCCTTCGACCTGAACACCTGGTACGGGCTGCCCGCGCAGGGCGTGGCCGTGGACGACTGGGCGGACGACAACTTCGATCACGGCGGGATGGACTTCATCGGCGGCGGCAACCTCTGGGTCTACTCGGATCGCCGGCCCATCCAGGCCGCCAACATGAACACGTTCGGCCGTGCGCCCGGCTGGGGCGCGCAGTGGAAGGCCTTCATCCGCCAGAATGCCGACAGGGCCAATACCGCCTACCTGCAGAAGACCACGCTGCCGTACGAGGACAACTACCTGGATCTGGATCCGGAGGTGAAGGATCCGCTGGGGTTTCCGGTGTTGCGCATCACGGCGGACTACCGCGACAACGAGCGCCGCATCGCCACCTTCATCCAGGACAGGATGGAGGCCTGGTACCGCGCCGCCGGCGCCCTCGACATCGTCCGCGGGCCGCTGGGGACGATGGGGCCGAACACGCATGCGTATGGCGGCACGCGGATGGGCGACAACCCTGAGACGAACGTCGTCGACCGGTGGGGGTTCTCACACGAGGTGCCCAACCTGGGCATCCTGGGCGGCAGCGTGATGGGCACGAGCGGCGCGCACAATCCCACGCTGACCCTTCAGGCGCTCGCCTGGCGCACGGCCGATTACCTGGTGCAGCACTGGAAGTCGATCGCCGAGTAGGCGTCCAACAAGAGAGACCACGAAGACACGATGTCCTCGTGCCCTTCGCGATCCTTCGAGTCTTCGTGGTTTCTTCTCAGCGCCTGGTGAAGGTGACAGCCGCGCCGCCCTGCGTGGGTGCGACGCCCAGATCGAACTTCGCGCCGCCGAGACCCATCGTGACCGTGCGGCCGGCGGCGATGCCGATGCCGGCGCCGACGATGACATCGCTGATGTGGTGCTTGTTGGCGGAGAGACGCGCCAGCGCCACATAGGTGGCGAAGGCGTAGCTCGGAATGGCGGCCCTCTTCCCGAAGTGACGCTCGAGCACCGAGGCCATGGCAAACGCGCTGGCCGTGTGGCCCGACGGGAATGCCCGGCCGTCGCTGCCGTCGGGGCGCCTGCGTCCCGTCGCCATCTTCCCGGCCTGCACAACGGCCTGCGACACGATCTGCGCGCGGAACAGGTCGCTGCCGACCGCGGTGATCGTCTGGTGTCCGGACGCCTTGCCGATGGCCCACGTGCCGAGCGCCGCGCCCGTCTGGACCAGGAAGCTCCCGGCGATGTTACCCGGCTCGAAGGCCCGCTTCGACAGGTGCTCCTGCGACTCGTGCATGCCGGACTGATCCCACGGATACGCGATGCTTGCCGCCGGTCCGAAGATGCCCATCACCGCGGCGGTGTCCCGAGAGAAGAACCGCTTCAGGTCGCGCGCGACGGAGGTGAAAGGGTTGGCGGGCTGAGCCGCCCCGAAGGTGACGCGGCCGCCCGGAGACGCCGGGATTGCCGAGGGTGCGACCGGGGCTGGCGACTGGTCGCCCGGCTCCGCGGCGTCCTGCGAGGGTGCTTGGTCGACCGTGGTGGCTATTGCAGCGGGAGCCGTAGAGTCCCCAGGCGTAGGGAGATCCTGCGCGGACGACCACTGGGCCGTTGAGACGAGCACGGCCGCCAGTGCCAGAAGGACACGGAAATTCATGGCTTGTCTGCCTCGCGGAGACGGTGGCCGTGCATCGGAAGCATCAAGAGTCTACTACGCCCGGGCTGCGCGGTCCATATGGTCGAAGCTGCAGCGGACAGTTCTGTCCAGGTCCCCCAACCGGGGGTCCGCCCAGCGCGGCCGTAACGGTCTGGTTCGAATCACTCAATCACTCAATCACTCAATCACTCAATCACCCAATCACCCAATCACCCAATCACTCAATCACCCAATCGCCCAATTGAATTCCCCAATGCCCCAATCCACAATCACCCATTGGATCGCCCAATCACCAATCGTCAATCGCCAATGGACACCCCGCCCCCTCCCAACCTTCTCGAACTGGCCATCCAGAGCGCTCGCGCGGGCGACGCCGAGGCGCTGGCTCGGGCGTTGGATCGGGGCGTACCGGTCATGTCCACCACTGCGCGGGGCGACTCGCTGCTGCTGCTGGCCGCCTACCATGGCCACGCGCCCTGTGCCCGGCTGCTCCTGGACCGTGGCGCCGACCCGGACCAGCGCGACGCCAACGGGCAAGCCCCGCTGGCGGGCGTGGCGTACAAGGGGCTGGCGGAGGTGGCGACGATGCTGATGGATGCCGGCGCCGACATCGATGCGGCCGGGCCCGACGGGCGGACGCCGTTGATGATGGCGGCCGCCTTCAATCGAGCCGAGATGGTGCGGCTGCTGCTGGCGCGCGGTGCGCGTCGCGATGCCCGCGACGCCGCGGGACTGGACGCCGCCAGCATCGCGCGCGCGATGGGCGCGCCCGACGCCGAGGCCATCCTGCGCGAGTAGGGGATTTCCTGCCGTCAGCGCTCGTGGACGAAGACGCGCCACGGGCTCTTGAAGCCCGGCCGGCCCAGCCTATCCACCGCGAACACCCGCCACCGCCCGGCTGGGCACCGACGAAGGTGAACGTGCAGCTCGTCTCGGTGAGGCCGCACGCCCACTGCGGGCAGGCCGGAAGGTGTCGACCACCTGGCCCATGATGCGATACGCCAGCACCTGGATGCCCCTTCTCATGTGATCCAGGGCCCCGGCTACGACACCGGCCGCACGAAGAACATGCTGAGCCCGGTGGCCACGGCGAGCACGAGCAGCGTCGCCAGCGCGCACACCGCCAATGCGCGCCCGGTGCTGCGATAGTCCAGCGCATGCCGCACGCCGCACACCATCGCGACGAACATCCACGCGCCGGTGATCCCGAAGACCAGGCTGCGCGCCTGCGGGACCAGGCCGAACACCAGCAGCAGGCCCGGCGCGGCGGCAAAGCCGGTGGTCCTCAGCAGCTGCCCCCAGTCGGCCCGCGTATCCGGGCCGGGCAGGATGCGCGTGCCTATCTGGAAGATCAGCATGGCCCACGCGGCCCACGTGATGACGGCCAGCGCCGCCACCAGCACCATCGTCGAACCGCGGCTGCCCAGCCAGTCGCCGGCGCCAACGCCCGCGGCCAGGCTGGCGAGCAGCACCGCGGCGAGGGCCTGGTTGGTGGTCCGGCGGTCGTTCTCGATGCCTTCGTACATGCCGGCATCGAGCATCGCGGCGCCAAGGAGGCGGTAGGCGAACAGGCCCATACGCGCATTCTATGCCGGAGCGCCGGGCCCGACGGGAAATGGGAGTGCGGTGCGACCCTTGGTGCTTCGGGGCTCCAGCCCGGCGTCACGCTACGCGCTGCGGGCGACGCCGCCGTCCTGCCGGAGTTCGGCGAGCAGGGCGTCTACGGTCTTCTTGGCGTCGCCGAAGAGCATGCGCGTGTTGTCGAGATAGAAGAGCGGGTTCTCGACGCCGGCGTAGCCGCTGGCCAAGCCGCGCTTCAGCACGATGCTCGTCTTCGCCTTCCACACTTCCAGGACGGGCATGCCGTAGATGGGGCTGGACGGGTCGTCCAGCGCACCAGGGTTCACGATGTCGTTGGCGCCGATGACGATCGCCACGTCCGTGTCGGGGAAGTCATGGTTGATCTCCTCCATCTCGAGCACGATGTCGTACGGCACCTTCGCCTCGGCCAGCAGCACGTTCATGTGCCCTGGCAGCCGGCCCGCCACCGGGTGGATGGCGAACCGCACCTCGGTGCCGCGCTCGCGGAGCAGCTTCGTGATCTCGTACAGCGGATACTGCGCCTGGGCCACGGCCATGCCGTAACCGGGGATGACGATCACGCTCTTGGCTTCCCGCAGCAGCTCCGCGGTCTCGGCAGCGGTGATGCTCTTCACCTCGCCTGCAGGCTGGGCGCCGCCCGCCGGCGCGGCGCCTTCCTCCGCGCCGAAGCCTCCGAGGATGACGCTCAGGAACGAGCGGTTCATCGCCTTGCACATGATGTAGCTGAGGATCGCGCCGCTCGATCCCACCAGCGCGCCGGTGATGATGAGCAGGTCGTTGGCCAGCATGAAGCCGGCCGCCGAGGCCGCCCACCCCGAGTAGCTGTTGAGCATCGACACCACCACGGGCATGTCGGCGCCGCCGATGGCCATGACCAGGTGAATGCCCAGGACGAACGCCAGGATGGTGCAGAGGACGAGCGGCATCGCCGGCGGGTGGCCGCCCGGGCCCTCGACGCCGACGAACTGCGCGCCCAGGTAGATGCAGGCCAGGATGATCGCCACGTTCAGCGCATGCCGGCCGGGCAGCAGCAGCGGCTTGCTGCGAATGAGTCCCTGGAGCTTGCCGAAGGCCACCACCGACCCGGTGAAGGTGATCGCGCCGACGAAGACGCCAATGAAGATCTCGATCTCGTGGATGCGCGCCTCGACGCCCGTCAGGCCCGTCGCCGGCCCGAGCAGCGACGCGAAGCCCACCAGCACCGCCGCGAGGCCGACGAAGCTGTGGAGCATGGCCACCAGCTGCGGCATCGAGGTCATCTCGACCCGCGCCGCCAGCACGGCGCCGATGGCGCCGCCCACCGCCAGCATGGCGATCAGCACCCCGTAGCTCGAGACGTGCGGGCCCAGCATCGTCGCCGCGACGGCGATGAGCATGCCCGTGATGCCGAAGAGATTCCCGCGCCGCGCCGATTCCTGCGCCGACAGCCCGCCGAGGCTGAAGATGAACAGGATCCCGGCCGCGATATACGCGATCGTGACGAGTGATTCAGGCAACGGACACCTCGAAACCCCTTCCAATCTGTCCCATCTGCGCCATCTGCGTTATCTGCGCCATCTGCGTTATCTGCGGCTGAACATCTTCAGCATCCTCTGTGTCACGAGGAAGCCGCCGGAGATGTTGATGGTGGCCAGCAGGATGGCCGCCGCGCCGAGCAGCACGGCCGGGTCCGCCATCGGCCCGCTCACCTGCAGCATCCCCCCGATGACGATGATCCCGCTGATGGCGTTGGTCACGCTCATGAGCGGCGTGTGCAGCGCCGGTGTGACGTTCCATACCACCTGCCAGCCGACGATGCAGGCCAGGGCGAAGACGGTGAGGTGCGCCAGGAAGGACGGAGGCGCCACCAGGCCGAGCCCGATGAAGGCCAGAGCCGCCACCACCATCGCGATCGCCATGCCGGCGCCGGAGGACGGCTCCTTCGCCGCGTGCGCCTTGCCGGCCGGCGCGGCCGCGGGCTTCGCGGGCTGGGCCTGCGGTGCCGGCGGGGCCTCGCGCTTCGGCGGCGGCCACATGAGCTCGCCGTTCAGCAGCACGAGCGCGCCGCGCACCACCTCGTCGTTCACGTCCACCTTGAAGCCGGCGCCGCCGCCCATGTCGCTCAGCAGGTGGCCCAGGTTATTGCCGTAGAGGAAGCTGGCCGTCGGCGCGAGCCGGCTGGGCAGATCCGTGTAGCCCAGGATGTGCACGCCGTGGCGCTCCACCACCGTGCCCGGCTCGGTGAGCGCGCAGTTCCCGCCGTTCTCCGCGGCGAGGTCCACGATGACCGATCCCTTCTTCATCGACTTGACCATGTCCTCGGTGATGAGGACCGGCGCGGGCCGATTCGGGATGAGGGCCGTCGTGATGATGATGTCCACCTCCCTGGCCTGCGCGGCGAACATCGCCATCTCGGCGGCGATGAAGGCGGGGCTCATCTCCTTCGCGTAGCCGCCGGCGCCCTCGCCCTCTTCCTGGACGTTGAGCTCGATGAACTCGGCGCCCATGCTCTTCACCTGGTCCTTCACCGCCGGGCGCGTGTCGAACGCCCGCACGATGGCGCCCAGCCCGCGCGCGGCGCCGATGGCGGCCAGGCCGGCCACGCCCGCGCCGATGACCAGCACCTTCGCGGCGGGCACCTTGCCGGCGGCGGTCATCTGGCCCGTGAAGAAGCGCCCGTAGAAGCTGGCCGCCTCGATGACCGCCCGGTAGCCGGCGATGTTGGCCATCGACGAGAGCGCGTCCATCTTCTGCGCGCGCGAGATGCGCGGCACCTGGTCCATCGCCAGCGCGGTGACCTTGCGCGCCGCCAGCCGCTCGACCAGTGCCTGGTTCTTGCCGGGCCACAGGAAGCTGATGATGACCGCGCCCTCGCGCGGCAGGTCCGCCTCGTGCACGCCGAGCACGGGGTGCTGATCCGGCGGCTGCACCTTCAGGACGATGTCGGCCTCCTGCCACAGCGCGCGCGTGTCGGCGACCACCTGTGCGCCGGCGGCCGCGTAGTCGTCGTCGCCGAACGAGGCCAGCGCCCCGGCGTGGCTCTCGACCAGCACTTCGAAGCCCAGCTTGACGAGGCGTGCGACGTTCTCGGGGGTGGCGGCGACGCGGCGCTCGCCCGCGCGGCATTCTCGTGGAACGGCCAGTTTCATCGGGGTCGATTCCTTCCGGCCCGTGGCGGCCGGAAGGCGCCCACGGGATCTGATGCGGCGTGAATTATACGTTGACGCGTGTCGTGCCGCCCGGGAATCAGGCTTCCGACGGCGCGAAGCCGAGCCGCAGCCGGAACTCGCGGCGCAGCACCAGCAGGTTCAGGCTCATCTGCAGGGCGACCGCGACCACCGAGAGGTGCCAGATCCACCGCATCTCGAACCCCGGCATTCGCGACAGCAGGAACGCGGGAATGGCCACGACCAGGATGCGCGTGAACGAGGTGACCAGCGAGGGGATGGTGTTGCCCATGGCCTGGAACATCGAGGCCGTGACGAAGATGAGGCCCGAGGCGACGAAGTTCCACGACGAGATGCGCAGGTACTCGTCGCCGACGGCGATGACCGCCGGGTCGTCGGAGAACACGCCGATGAGCGCGGCGGGCGCGACGTGCGCCAGCAGTGCGAACACGACCATCCCTGCCGTGGCGATGAGGGCCGCGGCCCTGAACGTGGCGCGCACGCGGTCGGGTTTTCGAGCGCCGAAGTTCTGGCCCGCCACCGGCGCCACGGCGAAGCCCAGCGCCACGATCGGCAGGAAGCCCGACTGCATGATGCGCAGCCCGATACCGAAGCCCGCTTGCGCGGAGGCGCCGAAGGGGCGAATCACGGTGTAGACCACCGCCAGGTAGATGGCCATGAGGCCGAATTCGGCCCCGGCCGGGAGGCCGATCTTCAGCATCTCCACCCACGCACGCACGTCCGGCCGCCAGCCGGCCGGCGAGAACGTCAGGTAGGCCGAGGGACCGGCGAAGTAGGTGGCCATCCAGGCAACGCCCACGAGGATCGCGACGAAGGACGCCAGGGCCGCGCCGGCCACGCCGAACGCGTGGCCCGTACCCCACCCGAAGATGAGGAGGGGCGCCAGCAGGATGTTGAGGATGACCGACGCCGTCTGCACGATCATTCCCGGCTTGAAGTTGCCCGTGCCGCGCAGCGCGGCGCCCATCGCCACCAGCGCGAACTGCAGGGCCATGGCCGGCACCATCCAGGCGAGGTACTCGACCGCCAGCCGCGTGGTGGCGTCGTCGGCGCTCATCGCCCTCGCGTAGGCGCCGCTGAGGGCCAGCGTCACGACCAGGAAGACGACGCCGGAGGAGATGGACAGCGCCTGGGCCTGGTTGAAGAGCGCGTTGGCCCGCCCCCGATCCTGGCGGCCCGCGGCGTGCGAGACGAGCGTCGTGGTGCCCACCCCGAGCATCTGCGTGGCCGCCAGCACGAGGAACATCAGGTTGCCGCTGATGGCCACGGCGGCCACCGCGTCGGTGCCGAGGCGGCCCACCCAGTACAGGTCCACCAGCACGTACAGCGTCTGGAAGACCATGCTCACCAGCATGAAGCTCGTGGTCTTCAGGAGGTGTGCCGTGACCGACCCGGTGGTGAGGTCCTGCATGAAGGGCGCCCGCGAATGGCGGGCGCTCGCACTATATCAGCACCGGCTGGATGGACACCGTGATCGGATCGCGCGCCGGCACCCCGAACACGTTGAGGATCTCCTCCTGGCGGAACCTGAAGATGCCCTCGAGGTCGCGTCGAACGAAGAGCCCGTGCACGAGAACGCCTCCGAGGGGCCGGTAGCGCACCGTGTCCTCGACCAGGGTGCCGCCCGCGGCCGGCGAGAAGGTGTGCGTGTGGTGCCAGAGGCGGTAGGGCCCACGCACCTGCCGATCCACGAAGCGGTGAGGCGGCTGCCACTCCGCGATCTCCGTGCGCCAGCGGACGGGGATCCCGTGCACGCGGATCCGGTAGTCGATGATGGCGCCCTCGTGCATGGGTATGGGCCGCGGCGTCAGGATCGCGAAGTCCAGCCAGGACGGCGTCAAGCGCTGCAGGTTGGCCGCGTCGGCGAAGAAGCTGAAGGTCGTCTCGAGGTCGCGTGCCACGAAGAGCCGCGTCTGGAGCTGGTATTCGCGCGCCATGCTGTCCGTTTGGACGCACCGCCGGCCGGGGACGTGCCCGAATGCCGAAGATCGCGCCAAAAACAGACATAATGGGCGCCTATGCGCCCCATTGCCGAAATCGCTGATGGCCTCGGCCTGCCCACAGACCTCCTCGAGCCCTACGGGCGGCACACCGCCAAGATCCGCCTGGAGGTGCTGGACCGATTCCCGGAACGCCGCGGGAAACTGATCCTGGTCACGGCTGTCACGCCCACGACCAGCGGTGAGGGGAAGACGGTCAACACCATCGGCCTCACCCAGGGGCTGGTCAAGCGGGGGCACAAGGCCGTCGCGGCGCTGCGCGAGCCCTCGCTCGGGCCCGTCTTCGGCCAGAAGGGCGGCGCGACGGGCGGCGGCCGGGCATCGGTCGAGCCCATCGACAAGATCAACCTCCACTTCAACGGTGACTTCCACGCCATCACCGCCGCGCACAACCTGCTGGCGGCGCTCCTCGACGCGCACCTGCACTTCGGCAACGAGCTCCGGCTCGACCCGCGCGAGATCCTCTGGCCCCGGGCCATGGACATGAGCGACCGCGCCCTCCGGCGCATCGTCACGGGCCTGGGCGGCCGCGATGGCGGGCCCGCGCGCGAGACCGGCTTCATCATCACGGCGGCCTCCGAGATCATGGCCATCCTGGCCCTGTCTGTCAGCCGGCCCGATCTGCGCCGTCGCCTCGCGAGCATCGTCGTGGGGTTCAACACCGACGGGAAGCCGGTGATTGCGAGCGACCTGAAGGCCGTCGGCCCGATGATGGTGCTGCTGAACGAGGCGCTGCTCCCGAACCTCGTGCAGACCACGGAGGGCGTGCCCGCCATCATCCATTGCGGCCCGTTTGCCAACATCGCGCACGGCACCAGCAGCGTGCTCGCGCAGCGCATCGCCCTGCACCTGGCCGACTACGTCGTCAACGAGACCGGATTCGCCGCCGACCTCGGCGCCGAGAAGTTCTTCGACCTGGTGATGCCCATGTGCGGCCACGTTCCGGCGGCGGCCGTGGTCATCGTCACGCTGAAGGCGCTGCGCGCCCAGGGTGGCGCGCCTGACGGCCCTGTCGAGGGCGGGTTCGCGAACCTCGACCGGCACCTGGCGAACCTCGCGCGCTGGGGCGTTCCGGCCGTCGTGGCCCTCAACCGTTTCCCGAACGACAGCGACGGGGACCTGCAGAAGGTCCTGGATCATTGCCGCTCGCAGGGTGTCGAGGCCGCGCTGTCCGAGGGGTACGCGAAGGGTGGCGACGGCATGACCGACCTGGCCGACCGGGTCGTGGCCGCGGCCGCGTCCAGCGATCCCTCGCGCGTGAAACCCCTCTACACGCCGGATGCGCCGCTCGACGCCAAGATCAGGACGGTGGCCACGGAGGTGTACGGCGCCCGCGACGTCAGCTTCAAACCCGCCGCGCGCGCGCGCCTCGAGCGCCTGGCGTCGCTTGGTTACAACCGGCTGCCCGTCTGCATCGCCAAGACGCAGTACTCCTTCACCGACGACCCGAAAGCCATGGGCGCGCCCCGCGACTGGACGCTCACCATCAGCGACGTCTCGCTCTCGGCCGGCGCCGGGTTCGTGGTGGCCATCGCCGGCAGCATGATGCTGATGCCCGGCCTGGGCAAGATCCCGCAGGCGCACAGGCTCGACGTGGACGACGCGGGCAACGTGCTCGGCATGGAGTACTGACTATAATCGCGGGCTGGGAGCAGGCGTGGAGTATCTCATCAAGCAGTATCCCCTCGAGAGCGGCGCGCTGGAGATCCAGTACATCGAGGAGTACTTCGGCGAGTTCCCGCGGCGGAAGACGGCCGCGGAGATTCTCGATCGCCTGTCCGGCCGCGAATCGCTGATCCTGATGGCCGAGGCGCCGCTGCCCGACGATCCCGGCGCCCTCGTGCCGGTGTCCTACAAGGTCGTCCACGAGATCCGGGCGGATGAGTCCATCCCGAAGCTGCGCGACCTGGTCGAACGGCTCCGGGGCCACGTGGAGTTCGACGGCCGCCGCGTCCTCTACTCCTGGATTGGCGCCACCCGCCGCGACTGGCGGGGCCAGGGCCACTTCCGTGCCCTCAGCGAGGAGTCCGAGGCCTGGGCGATCGCCAGCGGCTTCGAGGAGATCGTCGTGAAGACGAAGAACCGCTATCACGACATGCGCGCCGTGCTGGCGCAGCTGCAGTTCAATGTCGTGAAGTTCGAGCGGAACGACGGCGACAACGGCGAGTCGAAGGTCTACCTCGCCAAGCACCTGCCGGCCGAGATCGTCCGGGATCACCGGAGCGTGCGCACGGTCGTGCACGCCGCCTAGCCGCCCGCGCGCCCCTCCCGGCGTCCGCGCCTTCGCGCGCCAGGGCCGCGGCGATCACCCGAGAGCGGGATGGCGCTGGTGCCAGTCGGTCGCCGACTCGAACGCGCCGGCGACTCGCAGCACGAGGTCCTCGCGCCACAGCGGGCCGGTCACCATCAGCGCCACCGGGAGTCCGTCCACCAGGCCCGCTGGCACCACGGCCGCGGGATGTCCCGTCAGGTTCGTCATCGTGACGCTGTCCGACGACGACGGCGCCAGGAAGGCGTCGATGCCGTCGAAGAGGGCGTTCATCCGCCCCGCCAGGAGCGTCCGCACGCGCTGTGCGCGGATGTAATCCACCGCCGGAATGAAACGCGCTGCGCGCAGCTGGTTGGCGCGGCCGTTCGTGCCCTTGTCGGCCAGCTCGTTGATGCCGCCGCTGCGCAGCAGCTCGTCGAACATCGCGCCGGCTTCCGCGTTGAGGATGGCATAGACGGCCGCGGCGGGGAGATCCGGCAGCGAGACGGGCACGAACGTTGCGCCCGCCTTGCGATAGACGGCGAGCGCCGCGTCGAGGTGCGCCTTGCGCAGGGGCCACGCCTGGCGTTCCTCGGCCGATGCGTCATCCGGCGGGCCATCGAACTCGCGCGTGACGACGCCGACGCGCACGCCCCTCACCTCGCGCGATCCGTCCCAGGAGAATGGCGCGCTGTTCACCGTGTCGTCGTGCCCGTCCGGTCCCGCCAGCGCCTGCAGCACCAGTGCCGCGTCGCCGACGGATCGGGTGATGGGTCCCACCTTGTCCAGCGTCCAGCGCAGCGTCATGCAGCCCGTGCGTGGAATGCGGCCGTACGTCGGTCGCAGCCCCACGACGCCGCACGTGGCCGCGGGGGAGACGATGGACCCGCCGGTCTCGGTGCCCACGGCGAATCCCACGAGCCCGGCCGCGGCCGCCGACGCGGGCCCAGCCGACGATCCGCTCGATCCCTTTTCGGGGTTCCACGGGTTGCGTGTGCGCGCGCGGAACCACAGGTCGCCCACGGCGAGCTCGCCCGTGGACAGCTTGGCCACGAGCACGGCCCCGGCCTCGCGCAGGCGCGTGACCACGGTGGCGTCGTGGTCGAACACCTGCGATGCGTAGGGCTGCGCGCCCCACGTGGTGGGGATCCCCTTCGTCGCGAACAGATCCTTGAGGCCATAGGGGATGCCGTGCAGCGGCCCCCGGTAGCGTCCCGCCGCAATCTCCCGGTCCGCGGACTCGGCCTCGGCCAGCGCCTGCGATTCCATGAGGGTGACCACGCAGTGCAGCGCCGGGTCGTGGCGCTTCAGGCGATCGAGGTACATCCGGGTGAGCTCGATAGATGACACGCGGCGCTCACGCACCAGCGCCGCCAGCGTCGTGACCGGTGCGAAGGCGAGCTCCTCCAGGCGCGCCGGCCGCGCCGGCGCCGGCGTCGTGAGCTCCGGCAGATCGACCGCCGCCGAGCCGGAGGTGCCGCCCGCCGCCGTGCCTCCTCGTGGGCGGAACGAGAACGCCGGTTCGGTCTCCGACGGTACCGCGACCCCCCGCAGCTGGGCGATGTTCGCGCGGTTGCGCTCGACCAGCGGTCGCGCCTGCTCGAGCTCGAGCGGCGGCAGCGCCAGGTCGCTCACCTGCTGCGCCGTGCCCAGCGTGTCGGCCGTCAGGGCCGTCGATTCGGGCACTGCCGCCGGTTGCTCGACCGCGGTGCCCTCCGCCAGCGCAGGCGTCGCGAGGGCTGCGGCGACCGCACCAGGCAGCTGCTTGAGGAATGCGCGGCGCCCGCGCCGCGCGCGATCCGTGGATGCCATGCGCGGGATGATACCGTCTAGTCGGCCCTGAGCGCGGCGACGGGATCCACGCGCGTCGCCCGGAGCGCAGGTATCCAGCTGGCGGCCAGGCCCACCAGGGCCATCACCGCCGCCACCAGACCGTAGGTCGGCCAGTCGAACGGCCGCACGCCGAAGAGCTGCGACTCGAGCGCGCGCGAGAGCGGGAGGGCCGCGGCGAGCCCGAGCGCGAGGCCGAGCATGACGAGCGTGAGGCCCCGGCGGACGACCATCCCGCGGATGACGCCCGGCGACGCGCCGAGTGCGAGTCGAACACCGAACTCGGTCCAGCGCTGCGACACGCTGTACGCGATGACCCCGTAGACGCCGATCGCCGCCAGCAGAAGCGCGACGGCAGCGAAGGCCAGCAGCGCGTTCGAGGCGATGCGCGGCCGCGCGAGCGATTGGCCCACGACCTCCTCGAGCGATCGCACGCGTGACACCGGCTGGTTCGGTGCGAGGGCCCGAACAGCCGCAATGGCCGCCCCGGCGACCGACAGCGGATCGCCCTCGGTCCGCAGGGCGTAGGTCATCATCGGGATGGTGCGCTGCGCGTTGGGGAGGTACACCGTGGCACGTACCTCGCCATCGAGCGTGGTCAAACGCACGTCTCCGACGACACCGACGATCTCCACCGTGGTCGGCTTGTCCCAGGAATAGGTGAGCCGCCGGCCGAGGGGATTCTCCCCGGACGAGAACCGACGCGCGAAGGTCTCGTTCACGACGGCCACCAGCGGGCGGTCAGGCGTGTCCCCTGCATCGAAGTCGCGCCCTGCGAGCCTGGTGATCCCCATCGTCTCGAAATAGCCGGGCGTGACGGGCCTGATTTCGGCCACCGGGCGATCGGCCGCGGCGGGCTCGGGGCGGTCCGCCATCCAGAATGACGTGGCCGAGCCCAGCCCCGCCAGGGGCAGGAATACCGTGCCGGCCGCCTGCCTCACCCCGGGGATGGTGCGCAGGCGATCGATCGCTTCCTGGTGGAAGCGCGCCACGCGCGGCGCGTCGTCCGGTGACGTGGCCGACAGAATCACCTGCATCGTGAGCACGCGTGAGGGATCGAAGCCGGGGTCCACGGCCTGCAAGGCCAGCACGCTGCGCACGAGCAGCCCGGCCCCGGCGAGCAGGGCCACCGCCAGTGTCACCTCGGCGACGACCAGGCCGGCGCGCAGCCGGCCGTGAGCGGCCTCCGTCGTGCCGCGCCCGCCGTCCCGGAGTGCGGTCGCCAGCGAGGCGCTGCGCAGCGTCCAGATCGGTGCCAGCGCGCAGAGCAGAGCCGTCACCGCCGTGGCGCCCGCCGCGAATCCGGCGACGACACCGTCGAGGGCGACTTCCCCGAGGAGCGGCACCGGCGCCTGCGCGCGCGCGGTCCTGACGATGAGCGACTGCAGCCATGAGGCGAGGAGCAACCCGGCCGCGCCCCCGGCCATGATGAGGACGGCCACTTCCGTGAGCAGCTGACGCGACAGGCGCGCCGCGCCGGCGCCGAGCGCGGCCCGCACGGCCATCTCGCGTGCGCGGGTCGTGGCCCGGGCGAGCAGGAGGTTGGCCAGGTTCGCGCAGACGATCAGGAGCACCGCCACGACCGCGCCCATCAGCACATAGAGCGCCGGACGGATGTCGAAGGTGAGCTGCGTGCGCAGCGGCACGACGTTCACCGTCCACCCCGAGTTGAAGTCCGGCTGCTCGCGCACGAGGCCGTCGGCCACGCCCGCCATGTCGGCCTGTGCCTGGTCGCGGGTCACGCCTGGCGCGAGCAGGCCCAGCGCGAGGAAGCCTCGCCCCCGGAACGCCCGCTGGGCGGGCGCCAGGATCAGCGGGCGCCAGACGTCGGCTCGCTGCCCGAGAAGCTCGAACGTCGAAGGCAGGACCCCGACGATTGTCGCCTGCCGATCCGACAGCGTCACGGATTGCCCGAGGATGTCCGTGCGCCTGCCGAAGCGCCGCGCCCAGAGGCCATCGCTGACGATCGCCACCGGCGCCGCGCCGTCCGTGTCCTCGCCGGTGGAGAAGACCCGGCCGATGATCGGCTGTGCCCCCACCATCGACAGGAGGTTGGCCGACACGACCATCGCATCGAGCTCCTCGGGCTCGCCGCTGTCGGTCAGGTTGACGCGCGTCGGCGAGAAGATCGCCATGTCCTCGAACGTCCGGTTGCGTTCCTTCCAGGCCAGGAAGTTCCCCGCGTTGATCACGTTGGTCGGCCGGTTCCGAACGACGTTGTGCTCCCAGACCACGACGAGCCGGTCGGCGTTGGCGTAAGGCAGGGGCTTCAGGAGGAGCGCGTAGACGAGGCTGAACACCGCGGTCGTGGCGCCGATCCCGAGCGCGACGACGAGGATGGTGCTGATCGTGAAGACGGGCGCGCGGCCGAGCAGGCGGAGGGCGTAGCGAAGATCGCCGAGAAGGATCATGGATGGCCCCCGCAGATCAGCGCAGTACTGAGAGCGTCAGCGCCTTGTCCCGAACGCGTGGATCTGGATCCTTCCGCGCGGCCGCGAGCGCAGCGTTGGCGCGGGCATCGCCCGAGAAGGCCAGGGCGACGAGGGCCTTCTCGCGCACGTGCGGATCGGGATCCGTCGTGGCCTGGAGCAGCGCGGGCACGATACGCGCGTCGCGCCGCCACGCCAGGCCGATGGCCGCCTTCTCGCGGACGCGGCTGTCGGTGTCCTCGAGCGCGGCCAGCAGCGCGGGGATCACGGTGTCCCCCGCCGTGAAGGCAAGGGCCAGCGTCGCGCGTGCCCGCCGCGCCGCGTCGGGCGCAGAGGTGGCTTCGGAGGCGCGCTCGTTCACGAGCGCTCGGTCCTCGTCCGTGGGAGGCGCGACAATCCAGAGGGGCGATGACTGGGCAGGTTCCACGGCCGCGTCCGTCGCAACCGCCGAGGGCGCCGAGCTGGAGGCGCCAGCCACCACGATGCTGGACGCTCCGACGAGTACCGGGACGGCCGTGCGCGCCATCCACCCCATTCGTCGCGGGCGGCCCCCGAGCATGGCCAGCAGCCGCCCCTCCATCTCCGAAGGATGGG
>JBFWQE010000084.1:0-22372 GCA_050249615.1 Vicinamibacterales bacterium | reverse complement strand
GCCAACGTCAACACCGAGGAGCTCGGAGACCTGGGCCTCACGGAGGAAGACGAAGAGGCGATAGTCGCGTTCATGGCGACGCTGTCCGACGGCTGGGCCCCGCCGGACCGTCGCTGAAGCGCTCCCGGGGGGACTATTTCTCGGCGGCCGCGCGCGTCCGCACCACTTCCACCGAGCACGGCGCGTGGAGGACGACCGAGTGGGCGACCGACCCGAGGAGGAACCTGCCCGCGGGCCCGTGCCCGTGGGTGCCGAGAACGATGAGATCCGCGCCGAAGCGCTCGGCTTCCTCGACGATCAAGTGCTTCGGCGCACCCTCGAGAACCTGGGTGGTCACGGTCAGCCCGGGACGCCTGATCCGGGCGGCCGCGCCCTCGACGAGCTCCGGCGCGTGCTTGCGTGCCTTCTCCAACTGGTCCATGTGAATGAAAGCGATGGTGTAGGTCGGGTCGAGAATGAACGGCACGGCGGTATGGATGACCGTGAGCACCTCGATCTCGGTCCCCTCGGGCCACGGCCGCGCGGCCACGGAGGCCACGGCCGCTCCACTGGAGGGCGAGCCGTCGGTTGCCACCAGAATCTTCATCGAACGCTCCTTGTGTAAGTCACGGGGACCTGCCATCGCAGTTTAGTCCGGCTTGGTAAGAAGCCGCCACTTTCGCTCATGCGTGAATCGCCAGGCGCGTGCCGAGAATGAGCAGGATGCCGGCAATGAAGGCGCCGAAATGAACGAGGCTGGAAGCCAGCGCCCGCTCCTGCTTCACCTCGGGAATGAGGTCGGAGGCGGCAATGTAGATGAAGTTGCCCGCCGCGAACGAGAGGAGCAGCGCCGTGTCGACGTCGGCGGAGGCGTAGTAGGCGAGCAGGCCGCCCGGGAGGATGGTGAGCGCCGACGCGAAGTTCGCAAGCAGCGCGGGCCCCCGCGCCCATCCGCCGCGCCTCAGGATGGCGAAGTCGCCGAGCTCCTGGGGCACTTCGTGGGCCGCGGCCGCCAGCCACGTGATGACACCCACCTCCACGCTCACCAGGAACGACGCGGCAATGGCCAGCCCGCCGATGAAGTTGTGCAGGCCGTCGGCGAGCAGGATCAGATAGGTCACCGGCGCCTTCGCCGGGGCTGTCACGGCATGCTCGTGGTGCCAGGACAGGAACTGCTCGAGCAGGAAGAACAGCGAGAAGCCGGCGAGCACTGCCAGGAACGTGAGCGTGTCGAGACCGCGCGCCCCGGCCGCCTCTGGAATCAGGTGGAGGAACGCGCCGCCGATGAGCGAGCCGGCCGCGAAGGCCACGAGCGGCAGCATGAGCTTCCTGAGCGTGGCCTCCGTCAGCAGGAAGCTGAGGAGCCCGATGAGCGCCACGGCGCTCATGGCAAGGCACGCAGCGACGATCCACGCGAGGGTACCCATCGCCGTCATTGTCCGCCCGCTGCGGTGCGGGCCGTGCCGCAGCGCCATGGCGCTACACTTCTCGCGTCGTGCCGTGGCTGTTCCTCGTCGCCTACACCTGCTCCGGAATCGCGGGCCTCGTCTACGAGGTGAGCTGGACCAGGCTCCTCACCCTTCACATCGGGCACACCACCGCTGCCGCGGCGGCGGTCGTTGCGGCGTTCCTCGGAGGGCTGGCCGTTGGCGCGGCGTGGGGTGGTGACATTGCCTCGACACTCTCGCCAAGCGCGGCGCTCCGTGCGTACGTGCGGCTGGAGCTCGGCGTGGCGGCGGCTGCCCTGGCACTGCCCTGGGAACTGCGAGCGCTGACACCGTTCCTGTCGTGGGCCTACGGCGAGGGCGGACCCGGGCTGCTGTTTCCCACCGTGCGCCTCGCCTCGTGCCTGGTGATGGTGTTCATCCCGGCCGCGGCTCTCGGCGCCACGTTTCCCATGGCCATCCGCTGGTTCGCGAGCGAGAGCGGGCGCCCGGCTCGCCAGAGCGGCGTGCTCTACGCGCTGAACACGGCCGGCGCCGCCGTGGGGGCGATGCTTGCCGGGTTCGTGCTCGTCCCGGCCATCGGGATCTCCGGCGCCACGTGGGTGGGCATCACCGGCAGCGTTGTCGCGGCCCTGGCCGTCGCCGTGGTGACTCGAAACAGGGCCGATGGGCGGGGTGAGGCTGCCACGGCTGCGGACGGCGCGGAAGACGTTGCTCGTGCCGAACGAATCACGCGCCGCCGCGACCGTGTCCGGGCGAGCTCGCGCACGGAGGCCTCCGCCAGCGACACGGGACGTCACGACGGCCGGTGGCTCGCGGCCGGCGTGCTCGGCCTCTCCGGCTTCGCGTCCCTGATGCACGAGATCGCGTGGACGCGCATCCTCGCACTGGTCCTCGGCCCCACCACCTACGCGTTTGCGGCCACGCTGGCGGCGGTGATTGGCGGCGTGGCCATCGGGTCTGCCGCCGGCGCATGGATGGTCGGCCGCGCGAAGCGACCCGCTGCATGGGTGGCCATCGCGCTGGCGCTCGGGGCGATCACGACCAGCTACACGTACTCGCTTGCGGGACAGCGCATCCCGCGGCTCGTGGCCCGGCAGATGGCCACCGCTGCGGATCCTTTCAGCGAGCTGCTCACCCAGGGCCTGCTCCTCACCGCGGCGCTCATCCTGCCGACGGCGATCTGCCTCGGCGCCGCCTTCCCGCTCGCCCTGTCGCTGGCGGGCGATCACGCCGAACGGGTGGCCGGGCGCTTCGGCATGGTGTATGCGGTCAACACGCTGGGTGCCGTCGCGGGATCACTCGCCGCGGGCTTCTTCTTCATCCCGCGATTCGGCCTCCAGGTCACGCTGCAGGTGGTGAGCGGCTGCCTCATCGCGGCCGCATCGATCGTCATCGTGAAGGCGGCGCTCACCGGCGGCGCGCGAACGGCCGGGGTGCTGGCCTCCCTGGCGGCGGCGCTCGTGCTGGTGCTGAGCCCGCCGTGGGACCGCGAGCTCCTGGCCAGCGGGCCCTACATGTATGCACCGTTCGTCCCCCGCGATCTCGACCTCGAAACCATGCTGAAGGCGGGGACGATGCTCTACTACCGCGAGGGTGCGGCGGCCACCGTGACCGTGAAGAGGCTCACCGGGACGACGACGCTGGCGGTGGACGGCAAGGTGGACGCCTCGAACAGGGGCGACATGCTGACGCAGAAGCTGATCGCGCACCTGCCGCTCCTTGTCCACGACGACCCGCGGGACGTCGCCATCATCGGCCTGGGGAGCGGCGTCACCGTGGGCTCCGCGCTTCGCCACCCGATTGCGCGCGCCGACGTCATCGAGATCTCGCCGGAGGTGGTGGACGCCTCCCGCTTCTTCGAAGCCGAGAACCATCGCGCCCTCGACGACCCGCGTACCCACCTCATCGTCGGGGACGGGCGATCGCACCTGCTGCTGACGCCGAAGAAGTACGACGTGATCGTCTCGGAGCCGTCGAATCCGTGGATCGCCGGCGTGGCGGCCCTCTTCACGCGCGAGTTCTTCGAGGGCGCCCGCGATCGTCTGGCGCCGGGCGGCGTCATCTGCCAGTGGGCCAACGCCTACAACATCAGCGAGGCGGACCTGCGGTCCATCGTGGCGACGTTCCTCTCGGTCTTCCCGCACGGCACGGTCTGGCTGGTCGGCGGAGACGATGTGCTGATGATGGCGTCGGATGGGCCGCTGGACGCGCGGCTGGAGAAGATGGGCGAGCACTGGCAGCGCCCCGGCGTGGCCGAGGACCTGGCGCTGGTCGCGGCGCTGGACCCGTTCTCGGTGCTGTCGCTCTACATCGGCGGCCCCGACGAGCTGAGGCCGTATGTCGAGGGCGCCCCGCTGTTCACCGACGACACGATGCGGCTGGAGTTCTCGGCGCCGCGCGAGATCCACAGCGGCGAGGCAGGCGCGAACGTGACGAGGCTCTCGGCGCTCGCAGCAGACGGGAGCGGGCCCGCCGCCGTGCGAGAGGCGCGGTCACGCGCCGGCGCCGCCGAGTGGCGGAACCGCGGCCTGATGATGGCAACGTCGGACGTGCACGGCCGCGCCTACGACGACTTCAAGCGCGCTCTCGAGATCGACCTGACCGACAAGGCCGCCCTGGACGGGCTCGTGCGGGCCGCCGGGCTCACGGGACAGTCGCCCTTTGCCGTCGAAACCCTCGAGGCCCTCTCCGCCGGGCGTCCGCCACAGCGCGACGTGCTGGTCGCACTCTCGAAGGCCCGGGCCGCGGCCGGCCTCATGGACGAGGCCGTGGAGGCGGCGCGCGAGGCCGCACGCGTCGACCCGCCGGGCCTGGCCGGGCTGGAGCAGCTGGCGTCGATCTACGCGGATGCCGGCAACACCGTGCCGCTCGACGACGCGGTGGCCACGATGCGGCGCGTCGCACCGGACCGGGCGCCGACGCTGTACTACGCCGCTGCGGCCGCGTTCCTCCATGGCGACGCGCAGGAAGCCGCGCGGCTGGCAGAACGCGCCATCAGCGCGGACCCCGCTTACGCGCCCGTGTACGACCTGGCGGGCGCGGCCTACACGAAGCTGGGCCGGCTCGACGAGGCACGCAAGGCCTTCGAAATGTCGCTCACCTTCGACCCGCACGACAGCGCCGCCTACACGAACCTGGGCCTGCTGGCGATGGAATCCGGCGATCGCGCCGCGGCTCGCGGGTACTTCGCGGAGGCCTTGTGGCTGGCGCCCGACTCGGCGGTGGCGCGGGAGGGGCTGGCGCGGACGCGTTGAATCCACGGGGTCGGCTGGAGGCATCCTGCCCGGGGGTGCGGGCTCAGCGCGCCCGTTCCTCCTGCCCGTCGCCCGGCGCGCCCAGCAGCAGACGATGCTTCGGCGTGATTTCCGCAGGAATCGCCTGCGTCCAGGCCCGGTAGCCGTGTTGTTCCAACCGCACCGCACGCATCGTGTCGATGGCCAGCGCGAGGTCCATCCACCCGGCGAGCGGGCCGGCGTCGCACGTCTCGACGTCGTGGCAGCACGGCAGCACCGCCACCCGTGCGCCGGCAGTGACCGCGCGCGCCAGGACGCGGTCCGTCAGGGCGCCGCACGCGTGGCTGGACACGATCACGTCGGAACGGTCGAGGGGCACCTCGTCCAGTGCGGCGTTGACCAGCGTCACCCGCCCAGCGAGGCGCGGCCACGCGTGCACGAGCGCGTTGCCAACGGCCCTCGCCGACGGTGGCAGCGCCGTGTCCACCACGAGAGCGGTCGGTGACGAGTCGTCCAGCAGCAGCATCGCGTGCGCGAGCAGGCCGTGGCCGCCACCCAGGTCCACGACGCGCCCGCCGCGAAACAGCCGGCGCGCGCGGCGCGCCACTTCCCAGGCCTCGTAGAGCTCCTTGCGCGGCAGGCAGCCGGCCTGGCAGACCGCCCGGCCCAGGCGATCGAACAGGGTGTCGCCGGGAAAGCGCCCGAGGTCGTACGAGGTGAGTCGCCCGCGAGACGAAGGAGAGAAGCGCACCCTCCAGCATTCTAGGGCGCTCCGCCTCGCGTCAGCGCTGGCGAAGGCCGAGGAGGGTGTGCTCGTTGGCGGGAACCACGATGGTCGCGTAGTTCTCGATGCACGCGAGGATGGCCTCGCGCGGGCCGTTCCGCCACTCGGCGCTGCCGTAGAACGCGTCTTCGCTCTCCTGGAGCGCCTGCAGGCTCGCATACGAGCGCATCAGGTAATACGACGTCTCGTCGTGCGGGGAGGGGCCGTAGGCGACCACGTCCACCTTCCACTTCCGCAGGAGCGGCAGTGCCTCCCTCTCGAAGAGCTGGTGGAACCGCTCGCGCGTGCCCGGCCTGAGGTTGTACGAGCGGATCTCGACCACCGGCGCGCCGGGAGAGGGCGCCTGCCGGGCGATGAGATTGGGGGGCGCGACCGCGAAGCCTGCAAGGACGAGCGCCATCCCGAACCAGTTAGACATTCGCGGTTCTCCCCGAGTGCCAGAGCAACATCACGGCATACGATCGCCAGGGCCGCCACGCCTGCGACATCGCCTCCAGCTCGCGCGCCGTGCAGCCCCCGGCGGCCTGGCGCAGGACGAGGTCGCCGCTCGGCAGCGCATCGCGCTCGCCGAACGCGCGCATCGCGACGTACGACGCAGTCCAGGGGCCGATGCCCGGCAGCGCCATGAGCGCACGGGAGACATCGGCGCCCCTACGGCGATCCAGCGAGACGCAACCGTCGATGACGGCGCGCGCAAGCGCGCGGATGGTGACCGCGCGCGCGGGCATCACGCCCTGGCGCTCCACCGGCGCGTCGGCCAGCTGCGCGGCCGACGGAAACAGGCGTGAGAGCCCGCCGGCGTCCTCCACCGGCGTTCCAAAGGCCTCCGCGATGCGCCCGGCGATGGTCGTGGCCGCGCGCACCGACACCTGCTGGCCGAGCACGGCGCGCACGGCCAGCTCGAAGGGATCCCACGCGCCAGGCGTCCGGATGCCGGGGTGGGCGCGCAGGCGAGGGCCGATCGCGGGATCGGCACCCAGGTGCGCCGCGATGGCCGCAGGGTCGGCATCGAGGTCGAACATGCGCCGCACCCGCTCGACAAGGGCCGCACCGGGACCGCCGCCGTTCATGCGCACATCGAGCGTCAGTGCATGGCGCCGGCCGGCAGCACGTACCTCGATGGTCCCGACCCGCCTGCCGACGGCGATAGTGCGCCGGTAGCGATGCGGCTCCACGATCTCCACGCCTGGCGTCGCCCTGGCGGCCAGGAACGAGATGAGGGCATTCCAGTCGAGGGGCGGCCGGTAGGCGAGGGCCACCCGGCGAGGGTCGCTCATGGCCGGAGGATAGCCCGGCCCAGTGGCGCGCGGCTGTCGAAAACGCACGGCCACGTCCTGGCGATGGAGCCGCTCGCGGCTCGCTGGTACAGTCTGTCGGATGGGCGGCATGACGATGGGGAGGGCGTGGGCGGGCTTCTGGGCCCTGGCCGTCATCTGGGGATCGTCGTTCCTCTTCATTCGCATCGGCGTCACTGAGCTCTCCACATTCCAGCTCGTGTTCATCAGGACGGGCATCGCGGCCATCGGGTTGAATCTCGTCGTGTTCGCACAGGGCCGGCGCTGGCCGCGCGACGCCGCGGGCCTCGGCGACATCGCCTTCCTGGGCGTGGTGAACACCGTCATCCCGTTCACGCTGATCACGTGGGGCGAGCGCAGCGTCGAGAGCGGCCTGGCGGCCGTGCTGCAGGGGACCGCGGCGCTCTTCACGCTGGTGCTGGCGCACTTCGCGTTCCACGACGAGCGCATCACCCCGCAGAAGGCGGCGGGGCTGCTCATCGGGTTCGCCGGCGTGGTCGTCCTGGGCACGCGCACACCGGCGGAGGGCGGCACCGCGAGCGCGGGCCATCACCTGCTCGGGCAGCTGGCCGTTGTGGCCGCCGCCTTCTGCTACGCCGTCGGCGGCGTGTACAGCCGCAAGGCGATTCAGCAGCGGCTGGCGCCCATCGTGGTGGCGGCCGGGACGATGACGGTGACTGCGGTCATCACGGGCATGCTGGCGTACGTGGCACCCATGGCCGGGGGCGCGCCGCCCGCGTCGCTCATGGCCCTGACCCCGCGCGTTGTGGTCGCAGCCGTTACGCTCGGCGTGCTGAACACCTTTCTGGCCTACCTCATCTTCTATTCGATCATCGCGACGCTCGGGGCCTCGCGCGCGTCGATGGTGACCTACGCCATCCCGGCCGTGGGCCTGCTGCTCGGGACCGTGTTCCTCGACGAGCCGTTCGACCTGCAGCTGCTGGCGGGTGCGGGAATGATCGTGGGGAGCATCGGGGTGGTGAATGCGAGGTGGTAAGTGGGGGTGCAAGGTGCAAGGGTGCAGGGTGCAAGGGTGGGCGAGGAGGATGCCATGACGAAACAGGCGTGGTGGTGCGCGGTTCTTGCACTGGCGTGCCTGGTTCCCGCGCTTCCCGCGCATGGCCAGGCCACGGTCACCGGTGCGCCGGCGCCGGACGCGTGGTCGCCGCGCGTGGACTACGAGTGCGGCGAGGGGGTGCGCGTGCCCGTCTGGTACGAAGGCCGCCAGGCCATCGTGTTCATCGACGGCCGCCTCGAGCGCCTGCCGAGCGTTCGCTCGGGATCAGGCGCGAGGTACAGCGACGGCCGCCGCGACTGGTTCACCAAGGGCACCGAGGGGATGTTGTCGGCGGCCGGGCAGACCGCGGAAACGCGGCTGCAGTGCAGGGTCACCGGATTGTCGTCGTGGCGTCCCGCGCACGCCGTGCAGCACTACCAGTGCGCCGACGGGCTCACCGTGGAGGTCGCCGCCCGTCTCGAGGCCGCGGCGATCACGTTCCGCGGTGAGACCCACCAGATGCGCGAGGTGCCCGTCGCGAACGGGAATCTCTACACCGACGGTGTGCGCGCGTGGCGCGGCCGGGCCGACGCGCGCCAGTTCGCCGAAGCCGAGGGTGACGCGGTGTTCGCGCGCGGGTGTCACCCCGCCAGCCCGGTCGAGACCGCCGTCCTGACGGGCACGGTGGCGTACCGAACGCGGCAGGCGCTGCCCGCCGGGGCCGTCGTGGAGGTTCGGCTCGTGGACGTCTCCCGCGCGGACGCGCCGGCGGACGTGGTGGCGCGGCAGGTGCTGGTCACGAAGGGCGAGCAGGTGCCGGTGCCGTTCTCGGTGACCTACGCGCCGGGCTCGCTCGAGAGCGGCCGCCGCTACGCGATGCAGGCCACGATTGCCATCGACAACCGCGTCCGGTTCCGGTCCACGACGCTGCAGGTGGTGGCGGCTGGAGGCACGGATGCCACGCCGACGGCCATCGTCGTTCAGCCGGTGCGATAAAGACACTGTGGCGCCGCGCGGCCAGGACGAGGCGTCGCGGCGCGGGCGCTCAGCGTGGGCCACGCTTCGCGCGGTGGGTTCGCCGCGCGATTCGTCGCCCTGATGTAGGGTAGACGAGTGTCCTCGAGGCAGACTGCCCACTACGTGGCTGCCACGCGCGTGGCGCAGCACGACAATACAACCCGGAGCCTGGTGATGCTGCACGGCATTTACGGGCGGGGGCGCAACTGGCTCGGCATCGCGCGGAGCCTGGTCGCGGCGCGGCCGGAGTATGCGTGCTGGCTCGTGGACCTGCCGCATCACGGATCCTCCGGCCCGGGCGCGCACGGCGACACCGTGCACGGGCTGGCAGCGGACGTGGCGGACTGGCTGGCGCACGCGCACGTGACACCCACGGCGATTCTGGGCCATTCCTACGGCGGCAAGGTGGCGCTGGCGATGGCGGCCGCCGCACCGGACACGCCGCTCCAGGTGTGGGTCATCGACTCGACGCCCGAGGTGAAGCCGCCCTCGGGGAGCGCGTACGACATGTTGCGGGTCATCAAGGACCTGCCGCCACGGTTTCACTCCCGCGAAGCCGCGCAGGCGGCGCTCGTCGAGCACGGGTACACAGTCGGCGTGGCGCAGTGGATGAGCACCAACCTCGTGCGCGACGGCGAGAGCTTCCGCTGGCAGCTCGATTTCGACGCGATGGAGCGCCTGCTCCTGGACTTCTTCGAGACCGACCTGTGGGCGGTCATCGAGCAGCCGTCACCCATGCACGACATCCACATCCTGAAGGCCGGCGAGTCGAGCGCCATCTCCCCCGAGGCCGTGCGCCGCATCGAGGCGGCGGCGGGCCGCGTGCGCCTGCACCATGCTCCGGGCGGGCACTGGATCCATGCAGAGCGGCCCGAGGTGGTGACCGCTCTGCTGGTGCAGGCTCTTCATTGACGATTGGTGATTGGCGATTGACGATTCATTGGGTGATTGGGGATTGAGGCATTGGGCATTGGATTGGGGGAGTGGGGGAGTGGGGGATTGAGGAGTGAGGATTGGGGATTGGGGGATTGAGGATTGGGGGAGTGGGTGATTCCTTCCTGCAAGCCAGGCGTGATGCGGATGTCGACTGTGATGGTGCTGTCCGCGGTGCTGTCCGTGGCCGCGGGTTGCCGGTCGAACCAGCCGCTGGAGGTGTCCACCATCCAGCTGGGCCGGGCGCTCAGCTCGGACAACAGCATCGGCAGCCACACCACGGTGTTCAGGCCGGACGACACCATCTACGTGTCGGTACTGACGACCGATACCGGGTCGGGCACGATCGGGGTGCGCTGGATGTACGGGGGTCGGCTCATCAGCGAGCCGTCGAAGGACGTGTCCTACAAGGGCGCCGCGGCCACCGAGTTCCACATCCAGAACTCCGGCGGCTTCCCCGAGGGGAAGTACAGCGTCGAGGCGTTCCTGGATGGTCAGTCCGTCGGGCGACGGAACTTCACGGTGGAGAAGAAGTGAAGCGAGAAAGCGAAAAGTGAGAAGCCAAGAGTGAAAAGCGGAGAAGCCTGCACGCAATATTCGTGCTTGCTACTTCTCACTTCTCACTTCTCACTTCTCACTTTTCAGTTGAGTGAGCCCTGCCAGCAGGCGCCGCCACATACGGGCGGCGCCCCTGGGCAGGGCGCTACCCTACCAGCGCGGCTCGGAGCGCCGGCGGTCGTTGCCGTAGCCGCCGCCGAAGCCGCCGCCGGAGCGCTCGGTCTTGGGCTTCGCCTCGTTCACGGTGAGGTTGCGGCCGTTGTAGTTGTAGTTGTTCAGCGTGTTGATCGCGTTCTGCGCGTCCGCCTCGCTGGCCATCTCGACGAACGCGAAGCCGCGGGCCCGGCCGGTGTCCCGGTCGCGCATCACGTTCACGGTGTCCACGGTGCCCGCGGTCGAGAAGAGCTCGCGGAGCTCCTGTTCGTCCGTGGTGAAGGGCATGTTCCCGACGTAGAGTTTCAGAGCCATTGTTTACCTGTTCTCACTTCTACTCCGCCTGTGCGGAGCCTGACTGTCTTTGGCCCGGAATGGGCCGAGGATGGATTTCGGCTGGTCTAACGGAGCACGTACTGCGGAGAAGAGGCGAGACTGGAAGGACTCGAATTCGACGCGGAACGTAACCTGCTGCAGAAGCTGTCTTCCACCTGACACACCGATTGTAGCACAGCCGCGGCTGCCGCGGAGCAGCCAGGCCGCAGATGCCGCTGATGGCCACCGGGGCCGCAGATGACGCGGATTGGCAGGGCCGCAGATGACGCAGATTCGCGGGGCCGCGGATGCCGCGGATCAGCCAGGCCGCAGATGCGCAGATGACGCAGACAACTGGGGCCGCAGATGACGCAGATTGGCGGGGCCGCGGATTGCCGCAGATGTCGCAGATAGGGTCGGGGACGGCGGCCTACCGCCGGGCGCGACTCCCATCGAACGAGTGCCGCCGGAGCGGCGGCGCATTGGTCTGCGGCACGTGACATGCTGTGCAGTTGTAGCGGGAAGCGGCAATCTGCGGCCGCACGACCCCGGGCGCTTCGCGCAGGTCGATGAAGTGGCTGGGCGGCGCCGGCGGCGGGCCCGAGGTGGCGCCCGCGCGGCCGTGGCACCGGGCGCACGCGTTGTTCTTCGCCGTGATGGGGGTCAGCCCGCGGAGCGAGTGCGGGATGACCGGCGGCGCACCTTCCCAGGCTCGCGGCAGGCGCTCGCTCTGGCCGGGGCGCTTGTCGCCGTGCTCGAAGTGCTCCGGCGCGGGCGCCTGGTCGTCGTCGCCCGCGGTCGCTGCCGCGCGCCGATCGACATCGCGCGACCGCTCGGGCCGCTCCTGTCCGGCAACCGGCGCCGCCAGGAGCAGAAGCGCCGCCACGATCACCCATTCGCGTGTCATTGTCAGCCCCCCGCCGCCGTCGCCTCGGCGGCCGCCTTCGTCACCTTCACGGCGCACTTCTTGAAGTCGGTCTGCTTCGAGATCGGGCACGTGGCGTCGAGCGTCACCTTGTTGATGAACACGCCCTCGTCGAACCACGGCACGTAGACGAGGCCACGCGGCACCCGGTACCGGCCCTCGGTCTCCACGCGCAGACGGACGCGCCCGCGGCGCGACTCGATCCAGGCCAGCTCGTGGCGCGCCAGGCCGCGCGCCTTCGCGTCGTCGGGGTGCATGAACAGCTGGGCGTGCGGCACCGCGCGGTGCAGCGCGGGCACGCGGCGCGTCATCGTCCCCGAGTGCCAGTGCTCGAGCACCCGTCCGGTGCTCAGCCACAGGTCGTACGTCGTGTCCGGAACCTCGGGCGGCGCGGCGTACGGGCGGAAGAAGATCTTCGCCTTGCCGGCCAGCGACACCGGGGCGCCAGGCTGCGGCGCGTGCTGGTCGCCGCGCGGGAGCGACTTCATCGCGGGCCCGTAGAAGTCGAAACCGGACCCGGCCTTCGCGTACGGGTCGTGCTCCTCGTTGAACCGCCAGCGCGTCTCCCTGCCGTTCACCACCGGCCACCGCAGGCCCCGCACATCGTCGGCGAGATACGTGTCGAAGGGCGCGAGGTCGTGCGCGTGGCCGCGGCCGAACGAGGCGTACTCCTCGAAGAGCGCCTTCTCGGGGAACCAGGACTCGCCGAGGTGCGTGACCGTGTCGTTCGCGTGACCCTTCGCGACGGGATCCGGCCACGCCACCTTGCGGTTGGCCGGCGTCGCGAACAGCACCTCGTAGAGCGTCGTGTCGGGCCCGTAGCCGAGCGCCTTCGCCTTGCCGAGGACGTCGGGGAGCCGGCCGTCCTGGAAGCCCGGGGCCGCGAGCCCGGCCACTCGCTGCTCGCCCCAGACGTCTCCGAGAGTGAGGCACTTCGAGAACTCGAGCATCTGCCACACGTCCGAGCGCGCGTCCCCAGGCGCCGGAACCTGCTGTCTCCACAGCTGCGTGCGGCGCTCGCTGTTCCCGAAGCCGCCCCACTTCTCGAAGATCATCGCGGAGGGCAGCACGAGGTCGGCCACGCTCGTCGAGATGCCGGGATAGACGTCCGACACCACGATGAACGCGTCGAGCCGGCGCGCGGCCTCCATCCAGTGGTTGGCGTTGGCCGTGGACTGGAAGGGGTTGGTGACCTGCACCCACAGCCACTTGATGCGGCCGTCCTCGAGGTCGCGCATCATCTGGGTGATGTGGCTGCCGACCTTCGGATTGATGGTGCCCGCCGGCAGCCTCCAGAGCTTCTCAGCCTGCGCGCGATGCTCAGGGTTGTCCACGCTGAGGTCGGCCGGCAGGCGGTGCGAGAACGTGCCGACCTCGCGCGCCGTGCCGCACGCCGAGGGCTGGCCCGTCAGCGAGAAGGCGCTGTTGCCGGGCGCCGCGTACTTGCCGGTGAGCAGGTGCACCATGTAGGCCTGCTCGTTCACCCACGTCCCGCGCGTGCTCTGGTTGAACCCCATCGTCCAGAAGGAGACGACCTTCTTCGCGCGGTCGGCGTAGACGTCCGCCAGCTGGACGAGCTTGGCCTTGAACTCCTCCAGCGGCTCGTCGTCGCGACCCTTCGCCAGCGCGGCGACGAACTCCAGCGTGTAGGGCTCCACCGCCTTCCTGAACTCGTCGAAGGTGATGAGCCAGTGGTCGTTGGCTTGCGCGCGACGATCCTGCGGCATGGCGCGGCCGGCATCGCCGCCGCGCCCTTGCGCAATGGCCTCCTCTCTGGTGAGCGTGTGGACACGCTGTTCGGCGCGCGTGTCCTTCTCCGGGGGAAACATGCCGAGGTCGTCGTCGCGCAAGCCAAAGCCGATGTCGGTGTGGCCGGTCGCGAACACGCAGTGGCGATCCACGAAGGCCCGATCCACCGCATCGCGCGCGATGACTTCGCGCGCGAGGTAGTTCCAGATGGCCAGGTCGGTCTGCGGCCTGAACACGATCTCCACGTCGGCCAGCGCCGAGGTCGGAGTCGTGAAGGTGGTGAGGTGGAAGATGCGGTAGTCGGGGCTGGCCAGCCGCTTCGCCGTGACGCGCGCCCACAGCATGGGGTGCATCTCGGCCATGTTGGCGCCCCAGCTGACCACCGTGTCGGTGAACTCGATGTCGTCGTAGCAGCCGGCGGGCTCGTCGATGCCGAAGGTCTGCATGAAGCCGGCAACGGCAGAAGCCATGCAGTGGCGCGCGTTGGGCTCGAGGTTGTTGCTGCGCCAGCCGGCTTTGACCAGCTTGGACGCGGCGTAGCCCTCCTGGATGGTGTACTGGCCCGATCCCATCACCGCGACGCCCGTGGGCCCCAGCTCCTTGTGCACGCGCTTGAACTGCACGGCCATCTCGTCCAGGGCGCGCTGCCACGACACCGGGGTGAACTCGCCCTGCTTGTCGAACTTCCCATCCTTCATCCGGAGGAGCGGCGTGGTGAGCCGGTCGGCGCCGTAGAGGATCTGCGCGTTGGCGTAGCCCTTCACGCACAGCAGGCCGCGGTTGACGGGCGAGTCGGGGTCGCCCTTCACGCCGACGACGCGGTTGTCGAGCGTGGCGATCTGGATGCCGCACCCCGTGCCGCAGAAGCGGCAGACGCCCTTGTCCCAGCGCCACGCCTCCTGCCCGGCCCGGGCGAGGGCCGACAGCTTGACGGGAAGGGGCAGGCCGGCCGCCGCGGCCGTCACCGCCGCGGCACTGGCCCTCAGGAACTCGCGCCGGCTGCAGCCGCTCACGACAGCGCCTCCAGCGGGGGCGCCAGGACAACGCGCGCGGGCCCGGCATCAACCGCGTCCACGTAGTGGCAGACCAGATCCACCGACCGCACGCCCGGGAGGTTCGCGATGGCCTTGAAGCCCGCCTCCTGCTCGCGCAGGGTAGGGGTATCCAGGGTCACCACCAGGCGCCCGGTCTCGGGCTCCCGGATGTGCACCTCGGCCCCCGGTGACTCGCCAATGAGGTTCGCGATCTCTTCGAGGCTGCCTGGTTGAACGACAACGAGCAGACCAGCCACATGTGCGGGCATGGACACGAGCGCCCCCTGTGGACTGGATTCTGTGACGGGCTGCCGGCCCCGCCACATGACGGCCGTCATATGCGGCGATTCGCCGCACCTTCGTGCTTTGAACCTACTCGTACCGGAGCGCCAGGATGGGATCGATCCGGCTGGCCCGCCGCGCGGGGATGAGGCCGGCCAGCGCGGCGACGACCGCCAGCAGCGTCATGGTGCCAACGGCCATCCACGGGTCGTTCGGCTGGATGCCGTATAGCTGGGAGGACACGTAGCGCCCCAGCGCCATGGCCGAGGGCACGCCGACGGCGAGGCCGATGGCCAGCAGGACGAGCACTTCCTTCATCACCATCCAGATGACGCTGCCGGGCTCTGCGCCAAGGGCCAGACGGATGCCCAGCTCCTTGCTGCGTCGTGCCACGACGAACGCCATCACGCCGTAAAGGCCGATGGAGGCGAGGGCCGCGGCCAGCAGGCCGAAGCCCGCGGACAGCATCGCGATGAGCCGATCGGTCAGCAGCGTCTCATCGAGCTGCGCCTCGAGCGTCTTCATCTGGTAGACCGGCATGGAGGCGTCCAGGTTCTTCACCTCGTTCCGGATGAGCGCGTAGGCACTGGACGAGGCCGCGGCAGCGCGCAGGTAGAACGTCGCGCCGTTGTTGCCCCAGTTCGGGACGAACACCTGGCGCCGGACGCCCTCGCGCGGGCCCTCGTAGAGCGAGTTCTCCACCACGCCGACGATCTCGATGGTCAGCTTAGTCTCGGGCCCGGAGCCCCAGCCCACATGACGGCCAACCGCACTCTGGCCGGGGAAGAAGTGCTCGGCGAAGCGCCGGTTGACGATGGCCACCGTGGTCTCGCGCTTCGCGTCCAGGGGCGTGAAGTCCCGTCCTTCCAGGAACCGGATGCCCATGGTCTCGAAGTAGCCGGGCGACAGTGAGTTCATGAACGCCTGCATGTCCTCGCCGTCCTTGGCCTGGTGCCCTTCGACCGACATCGTGCTGTCCCACTCGCTTCCGCTCAGGATGGCCACGCCGGCCAGGCCGGCCGACTTCACGCCGGCGCCCCCGCGCAACCGCTCCAGCAGCTGCTGGTAGAAGGCCGTGGCCCGCTCGTTCGTGTAACCGCTGAGGGCGGGGGAGACCTGGAAGGTGACGAGGTTGTCCATGACGACGCCGGTGTCGGTTGTCCGCAGGTTGTCGAGGCTCCGCACGAACAGCCCGGCCCCGAAGAGCAGCAGGAAGCTGAGCGCCACCTGCGCGGTCACGAGCCCCTTGCGCAGGTAGAGGTGGCCGCCCGCGCCGGCCACGGCGCCGACCGTGTCCTTCAGCGTGGACCACGTGTCGGGACGGCTGGCGCGCCATGCCGGCAGCAGCCCGAAGACGATGCCCGTGACGAGCGAGAGCGCGAAGGCGAAGGCGAGAACGCGCCAGTCCGGCGCCGTCTCGATGAGCAGCGGGCGCCCGTCGGTCGGGATGAACGAGATGAGCGTGCGCGTGAGCCCGATGGCGACCAGCAGGCCGAGTGCGCCGCCCGCGAAGGCGAGCAGCAGGCTCTCCACCAGCAGCTGCCGCACGAGCTGCCCGCGCGAGGCGCCGAGCGACAGGCGCACCGCGATCTCGCGCTGGCGCATGAAGGCGCGGGCGATGAGCAGGTTGGCCACGTTCGCGCACGCGATGAGCAGCACCAGGCCGACCATCGACATCAGGACGAGGAGCGGCGTCGAGAAGTCGTTGCGGAGCGACGAGTAGCCCATGGCCGCAGGTTCGACCGTGAGGCGGCCCTTCATGAACTGCTCGCGGATGTAGGGCGACCAGTTCTTCGCCCCGGGCAGTGTCATCTCGTGCTGGCGGATCTGAAGGAAGAGCCCCTGGAGCGGTCCCTGCGCGGATTCGACGGTGTAGCCGGGTTTGAGCCTCGCGAACACCTGCACCCACCTCGTCCGCTCGTCGTCCATGCGGACCCATTCCCATTCAGGGACGATGACGGGCTTCATGAGGATGGGGACGCGGATCTGCGGCGAGCGGACCGGATCGATGCCGGCAAACCCCGCCGCCGAGACGCCGACAATGGTCATCGGGTAGTTGTTGACGAGGATCTTCTTGCCGACCACCCCTGGATCGCCCGCGAAACGCCGCATCCAGTAGTCGTGGCTCAGCACCACGGACGGATGGCCCTGATAGACCTGGTCGTCCTCCGTCGAGTTGAAGACGCGGCCAGCCGCCGGCCCCACTCCCAGCATCGTGAAGTAGTTGCCCGAGACCATCTCGGCGTCGAGCCGCTCGGTCTGGTTGTCGATGCTCACGGAGGTGGACACGAGCCGTCGTGCGAGGACCTCCGCCAGCGGCTCGGCGCGCTTCTGGTACTCCTGGTAGATGGGGTAGGAGTGCATCCGCTGGCCCATGTTGCTGCCACTGTGCGGGCCCTGCTGGTAGAGCATCACCAGCCCGTCCGGATCTTTCACCGGGAGTTTGCGGAGGATCATCTGGTCGATGAGGGTGAAGATAGCGGTGTTGGCGCCGATGCCCAGCGCCAGCGACAGGATGGCGACGATGGAGAAAAGCGGGCTGCGGACGAGGCCGCGGAGCGCCAGCCGGAAGTCGTGGGCGGGGAGGGTCATGGGGGGTTGGACGGTGCCCGCGGGCGCCGGGTTGGCGGCCCAGTCCATGGGTCGGACCTTGCAGCCAACAGCGATGGCGCTCCCCCTCGGCCAGTCGGTCAAATGGCGTCGTGTGGGCTGCAAGGTCCGCCCGAGCCAGGCGTCAGCCGGAGCGCCGGGGCTTCAGCCCCGGCGGCGCGTCTTCGCCGGCGGCTTCGCGACCGCGGCCTGCCACGCCAGCAGCATGGCGCTTCGGACGGCCGCGAGCTTTGCCGGGGCGAGGTGCACGGTCGTGTAGCCCTGCCGGCCCCAGGCGCCGCTCGCCGGGTCGAACATTCCGGGGTGCGCGCGCATGAACTCCTGCTGCTCTTCAGGGCTGAGCTTCACCATCCCGCTGCGCTCATCCTTGTCCAGCGAGGCGAAGATGCGGCCGTTGGCGCGGAAGTCGGCGTGGCCCATGTGGGCGCCTTCGACGGCGCCTTGAAGGTCGAGCGCGAGGGTGCGGAACTGGTCGGCGGTCATGCCCGGTGGTCGCGCTCATTCTAGACCGGTCGGCTGAGCTGGTTCTTCGGCGAAAATGACCGCAGCGTGCCGCCGCTTCGCCACCTCGCCTGGCCCCTGGCCGTTGTGCTGCTCGCGTCGGTGATGTACGTGGCGCGGGTCCGGCACGAGATGGTGGACTTCGGCGTCTACCGGACCGCGGCGGCGCGCGCGCTCGAGGCCGCGCCCCTCTACCGCGCGGACGACGGCCACTACCAGTTCAAGTACCTGCCGGCGTTCGCCCTGGCGATGGCGCCGTTTGCCTGGCTGGGCCCCGACACGGCGAAGGCGGCGTGGTACGCGTTGTCGGTCGCCTTGCTGTGGATGTTCGTCCGGTGGTCGGTCGCCGCCCTGCCCAATCGACGGGGGGCCGTGCAGGCGGTCGCGTGGCTGACCGTCGTCCTCATGGCGAAGTTCTACGCGCACGAGATGAACCTCGGGCAGTCCAACATCCTCCTCGGGGTCATCCTCCTGGCCGCGCTCGTGGCGGCGCAGGGTGGGCGGCCCGGCCTGGCGGGCGCGCTCGTGGGGCTTGGCATCTTCGTCAAGCCGTACGCCGCCATCCTGCTGCCCTGGCTTCCCCTCGTCGCGGGCGTCCGAGGGCTCCTCGCCGCGTCCGCCGTCGTCGGGGCCGGCCTCGCGCTGCCGGCTCTCGTCTATGGCTGGCGGGGCAACGTGGACCTGGTGCTGGCGTGGTATCGCACCGTGACCGAGACAACCGCGCCGAACCTCCTGGTCGCGGAGAACATCTCGCTCGCCGCCACGTGGGCGAAGTGGATTGGCGTGGGCCCGGCGGCGGCGCGCCTCGCGGTGGCGACATCGGCGGCGGCGCTGGCGGGCGCGGCCTGGGTGATGTGGAGGCGGAGGCGCGTGCGGAGCCCGGCCTACCTCGAATTCGGGCTGCTGATGCTGCTCGTGCCCCTCATCTCGCCGCAGGGCTGGGACTACGTGCTGCTGCTGGCGACGCCGGCCGTCGTCTGCCTCGTGGACCGGTTCGGCGCGATGACCCTCCCCTGGCGCGTCTTCGCGGGAGCCGCGCTCGGTTTCATGAGTTTCACGATCTTCGATCTGCTGGGGCGCGCGCTCTATTCGCAGCTCATGGCGGTCAACGTCATCTCGATCTGCGCGCTGGCGCTCGTCGCGTGCCTGATCCAGCTGCGGGCACGGGCCGCGGCGTAATTTCACGTTGGCGGCGACGGGCCCACCGCATATCCTTCCGCGATGCTCCTGACGGTCGTCGCGCTCTACATGCTGGGCACGCTGGCGGCCGGCGTGCTGCTCAGCAGCCGGATCAAGCGCATCTCGGACTATCTGGTGGCGGGCCGGAACCTGGGGCTGGCACTCACCACCGCCTCGCTCGCCGCCGTGCAGATTGGCGCGGGCGTCGTGCTGGGGGGCGCCGAGGTAGGTGCCGCGTCGGGCATCTGGCCCGGCATGTGGTACGGGCTTGGCTGCGGGCTCGGCCTCATCCTCGCGGGCCTGGTCGCCGCCGAGCGCCTGCGCAACCTCGGGGGCATCGTGCCCATCGACTTCTTCGCGCACCGGTACGGCGAGAGCCGTGGTGTGCGCCTGTGGGCGTCCATTTCGAACATCCCGAGCCTGCTGGGCATCTTCGCGGCGCAGCTGATGGCCGCGGGCAGCGTGCTCTCGGGGTTCGGCGTCGAGTTCCCGTACGCCGTCCTCGGGATCGGCGCGGTGATCCTCTTCTCGAACGTGATGAGCGGCATGTGGGGCGTGGTGGCGGCGGACTTCTTCCAGGTGTCCATCATCGCCCTGGGCATCCCGCTCACCGCGTGGGCAGCCATGAGCCACGTCGATCCGGGCACGACGTCGGCGGTGCTGGCCACGCCGTTCATTCCGGAAGGGATGGGCACGCGGGCCGTGTTCCTGATCACGCCGTTCCTGCTGTCGATCTCGGTGTCGTACGACGCGTTCATCCGTTACCAGTCCGCGAAGAGCGCCTCGGTGGCGAAGTGGGGCTGCATCCTCTCGGGTTTCCTCGTCATCGTGGTCAGCTTCTGCGCGTCGATGATCGGCGCCGCAGGCAAGGCCGCGTTCCCGGCCGTGGAGAACGGCAGCGTCCTCACGTACGTCGTGACGACGACGCTGCCGCCGGTGCTGGCAGGCGTGGTGGTGTCGGCGCTCCTGGCGGCCGCCATGTCCACGGCCAACGCGCTGCTCATCTCGATGGCCGGCTGCTTCACGCGCGACTTCTACAACAAGGTGCTGAACCCCGATTCGGAGATCGAGAACCTGCCGGAGGCCACGCGCTACGCGCGGCTGGCGGTGGCCGTGTCGCTGGTGCTGGGGGTCGTCGTCGCGCTGCACGCGCGCGGCATCCTCGACACGATCATCATCTTCAACTACCCCTACATGGGCAGCATGCTGGTGCCGCTCCTGGGCGGCCTGCTGTGGAAGGGCGGCACCACCAGGGGCGCCTACGCGGCCATGTGGGTGGGCGGCGCGATTGGCGTGGCCGCGTTCCTGGTGGGCATCCCCGGGCCCTTCCAGGGCCTCGTGAACATCGACCTCGCGTTGCTCATCGCGTTCGCGGTGTCAGCGCTGGTGTTCGTGGCCGTCAGCCGCGCGAGGTGATTACCGAAACGAAACCACGAAGTCACGAAGGACACGAAGGGCAGGACCTCAAGCCCCAAGCCCCAAGTCCCAGGACCCAAGCCCCAAGCCCCAAGCCCCAAGACCTCACGTCCTCGCCCTGCACTCAGCCCGCGGCTTCCAGTTCACCCGCATCGCGGGCGGGCGGTTGAGGACGATGGCGCCCGGCTCGGGGCAGATGTCGACGCAGCTGCCTTCGTACCAGCACTCGCCCGGATAGAGCACCAGCGGTGGCCCGCCGACTTCGGGATTGGGCAGGAACAGGTCCACCGGACAGACGTGCAGGCACAGGTTGCAGCCGGTGCAGGCGTCCGGGAAGATCGTGATGGGGTCGACGATGGCCTGGTCGGGGATCGCGAGGACCTTCTTCATGCGCGCCCCTTCGAGATGTAGTCCTGATTATTCCGCTCGTAGTTCTCGGTGAGGTTCCCGTAGTAGTCGATGGGGAGCGAGCCGTTCCGCACGCCGCTCTCGTCCTTCCACACCGTCACGAACTTGTGCCACTCGGGCGGGTCCATCTCGGGGTAGTCCAGCCGCGCGAACTGCAGCTGGTGCGAGCTGGCCTTGCGCGCCAGGCACGAGTGGATGACGAGCTCCGCGTTGGTCAGCACGTTCAGCGTCTCCTGCGCGCGCAGCAGGTCGTGCGGGTTGCGCGCGACGAGGCTTCTCGAGGCCTCCTTCAGGTCCTCCAGCCCGCGGAGGCCCTCGTTCAGCAGGTCGTCGCTCTTCACCGCGCCGCAGTAGTTCTGCATGACGCGGGTGATGGCTTCAGCCAGCGCCTGCCAGCTGAGCCCCGTCTGCCGCGAGAGCGGCTCGAAGAGGCGCGCGCGCTCGGCCTCCACCTGCGGCTGGTGGATGGCGACCGGCCCGTGCGTGGCGGTGTAGTCCGCGGCGTGCCGGCCCGCGTAGTGGCCGGTGGCGGCCGCGTGGCCCACGCAGTCCGACGCGAAGAGCACGTCGCCCGCGGCGAAGAGGCCCTCGAGGTTCGTCATCAGGCGCCAGTCGTTGACCATGCCGCCGGGAATGCCAAAGAACTGCCGCTCCTGCGGAAGGAACTGCCCCGAGCGCCAGCCGTCGCCGTAGCTCTGGAGCGCGTCGCGCGAGGGATCGAAGCCGGCCTTGTTGTAGGCGCCGTAGACGGGTGTGCGCGTCTTGCCCTCGTTGCCGACCATCATCCCCCAGATGACGCGGCGCTCGGTGTCGGGCATGCTCGTGAGGTCCGCGTAGAACGGGAGCTTGTAGCCCCGCTTCACCGCGTCCTCCACCGGCATCGTCTCGGGCCCCTGGAACTCGTAGAACGGAAAGTCGGGCTCGCCGCCGCCCTTCATGAAGAACTTCTGCCCGGGCGCCGGACGATAGCGCTCGGCCACCGTCTTCAGCTCGTTTCCGTCGCGGTCCAGCCAGGGAATCTGTCGCCCCTCGGCGTCGATCATCGTGCAGGCGTACCACGTGTTGTGGTTGTTGCCGGTGCTGTAGGGCGGGAAGCTGCGCAGGCCCGACCACTCGCCGCGAAGCGACTTCTCCAGCATGGTGAACGATCCGCCGACGCGCCACGCCATGGCGTGGCCGTCACCCGTGCACTGCGGCGGGCGGAACTCGGAGATGCCGGTGGCGCCCGGCGCGAACAGCCACAGGCGCGTGGGGCGCGACATGCAGAACACGACGGCCTTCGCGCGGCAGACGGTGAACCTCCCCGTGCGGCCGTTGATGGCGACGGCCCCGACGACGCGCGCGCCCATGCGGCCGCCTTCGGTGAGGAGACCCGCGCCCATGGTGCGGTCCACCACCTGGGCCCGCATGATCTTGGCCCCGCGGTACATCGCGCGCTTGAACGTGGTGCCCCACACGCGCAGCGTGAAGCGGTTCACGTAGTCGTACGCGAACATGAACTTCGTCTCATCGTCACGGAAATCCGCGCCCTTGAACTCGTCGTCCGTGTCGCGGAT
>JBFWQE010000083.1:0-22515 GCA_050249615.1 Vicinamibacterales bacterium | reverse complement strand
CGCCGCAGGCCGATGACGCGGCGGCCGAGCTGGACCTGTACGCCGTGGACGCGGGTCGGGGCGAGACGGGCAGCATCCGCGGGCGCGTGGTGAAGAACGGGCGCGGCGTCTTCGGCGCGCACGACGTGGCATTCAACCCGGCGACCGGGGCCCTGGTCGGGGGGTTCACCCTGAGCGCCGACGGCGGCTTCGTCGTTGCCGCCCTCGAGCCCGGCCCGTACATCGTCAGGGTCGAGCCTCTCGACGATGCGGACGTGGACAGCTTCCTGTCGGGCGAAGTGGACGTGGACTTCAAAGTGACCTACGCGCCCCGCATGGTGGTGGCGCCCCGGGGTGGATCCTCGGGCGAGGTGGAGATCACCGTGGAGCCGAAGTGAGCGGCGCTCGACTTCATGCCATCGGGGTGGTGTGCGCGTGTCTGTTCGCGGCCGGAGCAGCGCGGGCGCAGGGCAGCGCTGAGGGGCCAACGCTTCGCCGGCACCACGTGACGGTGTCGGGGGGCGTCACCTGGATGGGCGGCTACGGCATTGGCGACGCGGCTGCCCAGCTGCGCGGGAACGCCGCCGGCACGAGCGCCCCGCCGTTCACGCTGTTCCGCGCCGAGTCGGCCGTGGACGGCGCGGCAGGGGTGGAGGCTCGCATCGGCTATTCCGTGTCGCGGCAGTTGTCCATCGACGTCGGCTTCGGCTACGCGCGCCCCGGCATCACGACCGAACTGTCGCAGGACGAAGAGGCGTCGCCAATCGCGATCAACGCGGAGCGGCTGGCGCAGTACGTGATAGACGTGGGGGCGGTGTGGCAGCTGCCGCGCCCGATCGCGGGCAGGTTCCGTCCTTTTGTCGCAGGGGGCCTGGGCTACCTCCGGCAGCTGTACGACGAGCGCACGCTCGTCGAAACGGGCCGCGTGTACTACGTGGGCGGCGGCGCCCGCTACTGGCTGCGCGGAGGTGACGGCCGGCAGCGCTCGCTGGGACTTCGTGGCGACGTGCGTGCGACGTTCCGACAGGACGGCGTCGACTTCGAGGGCAAGGCCCGCGCGTGGCCGGCGGTGTCCGTGATGATGTTCTGGGAGCCATGATCGACTTCCTCGACGTGTCGTTTCGCCGCGGAAGTACGGAGGTGCTCCGAAGCGTCACGCTGTCGGTGGCGCGCGGCGAGGTGGTGGCGCTGGTGGGCCGAAGCGGCAGCGGCAAGACGACGCTGCTGCGGTGCGTGAACCGCATGCTCGAGGCCGACTCGGGCGAGGTGCGGGTGGACGGCCGCTCCGTCGTGGCGTGGGATGCGGTGGACCTCCGCAGGCACACGGGGTATGTCATCCAGGACGTCGGGTTGTTCCCGCACTGGACGGTGGGCGCAAACGTCGCCACGGTCCCGCGCCTCCTGGGGTGGGCGGAGGACCGCATCGCCGCGCGCGTGGACGAACTGCTCGAAGCCTCCGGGCTCCCGCCCGCGGAGTTCCGCGATCGATGGCCCGACCAGCTCTCGGGCGGGCAGCGCCAGCGCGTGGGCCTCGCGCGCGCCTTGGCCGCCGATCCCCCGGTCGTCCTGATGGACGAGCCGTTCGCCGCCGTGGACCCGCTCACGCGTGTCGAGCTGCACCGGCAGTTCCGGTGCCTGCAGGCGAGGCGGCGGCCCACCGTGCTGCTCGTGACGCACGACCTGCGGGAAGCGGCCGCGCTCGCGGATCGGATCGCGGTGGTCGAGGCCGGGGAGGTCGTGGCGTGCGACACCGTCGCCGCGCTCGAGCGCTCGCCGCACCCCGCCGTGCGGGCCCTGCTCGACCTGGCGTCCGAGGGCCATGCCTAGCGAGGTCGCGCGCTTCCTGCTGGAACACCGTGCCGAGTTCGCGGCGCGGCTCGCCGAGCACGTGCAGCTGGTCGTGCTGTCCAGCCTGGTGGCCAGCGCCATCGCCGTCCCGCTGGGGCTGGCGGCGGCCCGTCGGCCGCGCATGGCCCGGCCCATTGTCGGCGTGGCCAACCTCGCGCAGACCATTCCCAGCCTGGCGTTGTTCGGGTTCCTCATCCCGCTGCCCCTCATCGGGGGCATCGGCACCCGCAGCGCGCTCGTGGCATTGACGCTCTACGCGATCCTGCCCATCCTGCGCGGCACCATCACGGGCATCCAGGGTGTGGACCGGGCCGTCATCGAGTGTGCCGTCGCCATGGGCATGACGCCGCGGCAGGTGCGCTGGCAGGTGGAGTGGCCCCTGGCCCAGCCCTCCATCCAGTCGGGCCTGCGCGTCGCCGTCGTGATCAGCGTGGGCACGGCGACCATTGCGTCGGCCATCGGGGCGGGCGGTCTCGGCGACTACATCTTCCGGGGCCTGGCGATGGTGGACGCGACCGTGATCCTCGCCGGCGCGCTGCCGGCGGCGGCGCTCGCGCTGGGCGCCGACGCGGCGCTCGCCTGGTTCGGGCGGTGGTCGGACCCGCGGAGGCGCGGGCGGGCGAGGCCAGCCACGCTCGTCGCGCTTCTCGTGCTGCTCTCGCTCGGCGCCGCGGGATGGTGGGCGCGCACCGCGGCCGCTCCGGCCCGCATCGTCGTCGGATCGAAGAACTTCACCGAGCAGATCGTGCTCTCGGAGATCCTCGCGCAGCAGATCGAGCGCGAGACGGGGATGCCGGTCGAGCGCCGCTTCAACCTGGGGGGCACGGCCATCGCGCACGCGGCGCTGGTCGCCGGCGACATCGACGTGTACGTCGAGTACACCGGTACGGCGCTCACCGCCATCTTCGGCGAGCCTCCGTCCCCGGATGCGGCCGCCGTCCTGGCTCGCGTCCGCGAGCGGTACCGGCCCCTGGGCGTGACCGTGCTGCCGCGGCTCGGCTTCAACAACACGTTCGCGATCCTGACGCGCGCCGACCTCGCGGCCCGCGAAGGGCTCCGAAACATCAGCGACCTCGCACACGCGGCGCCCCGCCTGGCGGCCGGGTTTGGCTACGAGTTCCTGGAGCGGCCAGACGGCCTGAAGGGCCTCGCCGCGACCTATGGCCTGCAGTTCGGATCGGCCCCGAGGGTGATGGACCTCAACCTCATCTATCGCGCGGTGGCGGCGGGAGAGGTCGACGTGACGGCGGGCGATGCCACGAGCGGTCTCATCGAAGCGCTGGGGCTGGTCGTGCTCGCCGACGACCGGGGCTACTTCCCCGTGTACGACGCCGTGCCCGTGGCGCGGGCCAGCGTCCTGCGCAGCTTTCCCGCGGTGGAGCGCGCGCTCAGGGCGTTGGAGGGACGGCTGCCCGCCGAACAGATGAGGCGGCTCAACGCCGCCGTGGATCGCGACAGACAGCGGCCAGCCGATCTGGCACGCCAGTTCCTGCTTTCGCACTGATGCCGTGAAACGCACCGGCCCCGGGCGTCACTACCCGGCGTGAATTGGCACGTGCGTCGACGCGGCTTTTGTGCTGTGATACCGCTCCCCCCGGCGCACGCTTCGGTTCAGCCCACCGAGAAGGAGCGGGTAGCCGTGACCAGACTCAGCCCTCGCCGAGCGTCCGTGGCCGCCGTTGGCGGTCTTTCCCTTGGTTTCTTCGTCGTGGCCCTGGGCATGGCCTCGAGCCGCGTGCCCGTCGCGGCCCACGCGGTCCAGCCCGGTCCGTACGCCAACGACTATGGTTATGCCAACCGCTACCTCACGCCCGAGCAGCGCGAGGGGCGCGACACCTGGTACTTCTGGACGGGCGGCAACCAGAAGTTCTGGGCCGAGATGGCCCGCATCACCGAGGGGAACGTCAACCTCCTGAACTACGTGGACAGCCGGCGGCATGGCCGGCGTTTCCGCGAGCTGGGCGCCATCACGCAGCCCGGCTGCGAGGCCGCGACGGGCCCCGACCAGTACGGCCTCTGGATGGATCGCTGCGATCAGCCACCGGTGCCCGGCGTTCCCGGCGAGGCGAGCGGCATTGTCGGCCTGCGCAAGTTCCCGAATCCGAACTTCGACCCGGCGAACTGGGACGCCGCGAAGTACCTGGAGCATCCGGGGACGGTGCAGCCGCCGTACCTGATCGGGATGACGTGCGGCTTCTGCCACATCGGCTTCAACCCGCTGAACCCGCCGGCCGATCCCGAGCGGCCCACGTGGGACAACCTCGCGGGGACCATCGGCAACCAGTATTGGGAAGAGGGGAAGCTCTTCAGCCTCAACATGAAGCCGGACGACTTCCGCTGGCACGTGGCGGCGCGCCAGCCGGCGGGAACGTCCGATACCTCGCGCTTCGCGACGGATCACATCAACAACCCGAACGCCATCAACACGATCTTCAACCTCGAGGCGCGGCCCACCGAGCAGGAGCGCATGCGCGACGGGACGATGCGCGCCGTGCACCACATCCTGAAGGACGGCGCCGACTCGGTCGGCGTCGCCGGCGCGTCGCTGCGGGTCTACGTGAACATCGGGATGTGCGGCGACTACTGGGTCACGCGCCACGACCCGGTGCTGGGGATCGCCAGGCCGCAGGAACCGTTCGACATGGATCATGCGCGCGCCAACTGCCCGGACTGGGTGCAGACCGAGGCGCGGATGGCCAATGCCGAGGCGTTCCTGAAGACGATGAAGCCGCTGCTGCTGAAGGACGCTCAAGGGGGCGCGCAGCACCTCACCGCGCCGGCGGAGACGCTGCGGGCCGGTCGGCAGGCCTTCGCCCAGCATTGCGCCTCGTGCCACTCGAGCAAGCGGCCGCCGGAGGGCACCACGGATCCGGTGGCCTGGTTCAAGGAGGCCGTCGAGCGGCCGGATTTCCTCGAAGAGAACTTCCTCTCGGACGACAAGCGGTACAGCATCACGCAGATCGGCACGAACTCGGCGCGCGCGCTGGCCAGCAACGCCACGCGGGGGCAGATCTGGGACCAGTTCTCGTCGGAGACCTACAAATCCCTGCCGGGCGTGGGGAAGCTGACGAACCTGTACAACCCGCAGGACCCGACCGAGCCGATCGAGTTCGAGGCGCCGGGAGGCGGGCGCGGCTACTACCGCACGGCGTCGCTGACGAGCATCTGGGCGACGGGGCCGTACCTCCACAACAACTCGGTTGGGGTCTACGTGAAGGACCCTTCCGTGCAGGGGCGTCTCACCGCGTTCATGGACGGGATGCAGAAGATGCTCTGGCCTGAGCGGCGCCTCGGCGTCCAGTCGATTCCAGTGACTACGGTGGACAGCTGGGTGACCATCAGCGGGACCACGCGGCGGGTGCGGATTCCGGCGGGCACACCCGTGGACTACGTGGCGCGCGTGGACCCGACGCGGCTGCCTGACATCGTCCGGCGCAGCTTCCTGCTCAACCTGATCTCGGACGAGGGCGTGTTCAAGCGCATGCTCCGCAACAACAAGGCGCCCGACTTCATCCTCGACAAGGGCCACACCTTCGGGGCCGGGATGCCCGACGCCGACAAGTGGGCGCTCATCGAGTACCTGAAGACCTTCTGAGGGGGAGCCGGACATGCCACAGGACACCCTGTTCCACCCGCTGGCCTTCAGGAACCTCACGGTCAAGAACCGGATCTTCCGGTCCAACATCTCGGGGCGCTTCGACAACTACGACGGATCGGGCAACCAGGCCCGCATCAACTGGGAGGCCTCGTTCGCGAAGGGCGGCGTGGGCGCCATCATCTCGTCCTTCGTGCCCGTCCAGCTCCGCGGCCGCATCGTCCCGAACTACGCGATGATCGACGACGACTCCCGCATTCCCTTCTGGCGGAAGGTGGGCGAGGCGGTGCACGCGCACGACTGCCGGTTCATCCTGCAGTTGAGCCACAGCGGTCGGCAACGGGACATCAACGGCGTCGAGTACCCCCTTGGCCTCAGCTCGACGGACAAGGCCGATCCGATCCACGGTTTCCGCTGCGAGCGGATGACCATCGCGCAGATCAGGGAAGTGGTGCAGGCCTTCGCCGAGGGCGCGCGCCGCGCCCGCGAGGCGGGGCTGGACGGCGTGGAGCTCCACGGCGCAAATGGCTATCTCATCACGCAGTTCCTGAGCTCCGCGATCAACGACCGGACCGACGAGTACGGGGGCAGCCTCGAGAATCGCGCCCGCTTCGTGCTGGACATCGTGCGCGCCATCCGGCAGCGCGTGGGAAGCGACTTCCACCTGCAGATGAAGATCAGCGCGGTGGATCACGACGACGTGCTGGCGCTCTTCAAGCGGGGGCCGTCGGGCAACACGCTGGCCGAGTCGGTGCAGGTCTGCCAGTGGCTGGTCGAGGCGGGGGTGGACGCCATACACGTGTCCACCGGCAGCTTCTTTCCGCATCCCATGAACCCGAAGGGCAGGGACCTGCCGATCGACGACCTCGAGCGTGCGTACGACACGATGATCTCGAGCGGCGAACGCACGTTCCTGAACTACCTGCTGTTCCGCGGCGTGACGGGCCGCATCGCGCGACGGGCGTGGAACGACGCCGCGGGCGACCCCGACCGGATCGAGGGCGCCAACCTGCCGGACGCGCGCGCCATCAAGCAGGCCGTCACAGTGCCGGTGATCTGCACGGGCGGCTTCCAGACGGCCTCGGTGATCCGCGACGCGATCACTCGGGGCGACTGCGACGCGGTCAGCGCGGCGCGGCCGCTGGTCGCCAACCGGGACCTCGTCCAGATCTTCGCCCGTGGCGAGGATCAGGCGCCACGGCCGTGTACCTACTGCAACAAGTGTCTCGTGAACGTCGTGGAGAACCCGCTGGGCTGCTACGACGAAACCCGCTTCGACTCGCGCGACGAGATGGTGCGGCAGATCATGTCGGTGTTCGTGCCGCCGCCGTTCCAGGGGGTGTGACGATGAGAGACACCGATGCCTGGACGCAGATGACGCAGAGGCCGCAGAGGCCGCAGATGCCGCAGATGACGCAGATGACGCAGAAGCCGCAGATGACGCAGATGCCGCAGGTTGCGCAGAAGGGGCTCCTCGTCTCTCGGGCTGCGCGCAGGCGCCTGCTGGCCCTGGGGCTGGCCGTCGGCGCGCTGGCGGGGGCCGTCGGGTCGGCCTCACCCCGGCTCTCTGCGCAGGACGACATCGCCACGCACTTCAAGTACGGGTCGTTCGGAACCGAGGAGACGGTTGGCATCCCGTACCCGATCTGGCGGGTGCTGCCGGTGCTCTTCGCCGACAAGCTGCCCAATCGCCCGGGCCAGGGCTACGAGCGGCTCGGGTTCATCATGGAGCCCAGTGCCCCGCAGGGGCGGCCCATCGGCACCACGTACGTCGAGGCACGCGTGCCGCTCGTCGGGCTCAACTGCGCGACGTGCCACGCGGGGACCTGGCGCGAGTCGCCGTCGGCCCCGCGCCAGATCGTGCTGGGCATGCCGGCGCACCAGATGGATCTGCAGGGCTACGCGAACTTCCTCACTGCCTGCGCCGAGGATCCGCGATTCGAGGCGGGGACGCTGATCGAGGCCATCCGGAAGCAGGACCCGGAGTTCTCGTGGTTCAGCGCGCTGTTCTATCGCTTCTTCGTCATCAAGCGGACGCGCGACGGGATCCTCGAGCGGGCCCAGCAGAACGCCTGGTTCCACGATCGGCCGCCACAGGGGCCGGGGCGCGTGGACACCTTCAACCCCTACAAGCGGATGTTCGGCTTCGATTTGAAGGCAGACGGCACCGTGGGCACGGCCGACCTGCCGCCGCTCTTCAACCAGCGCCCGCGCCAGGGGCTGTGGCTGCACTGGGATGGGAACAACGACCTGGTGGAAGAGCGGAACAAGAGCGCGGCCATCGGCGCGGGCGCGACGGAGGCGTCGCTCGACCTGGCCTCGCTCGACCGCATCGCGCAGTGGACGCTCGACCTGAAGCCACCCACGTATCCCGCGGCGCGCATCGACCAGGCGCGCGCGGCCCAGGGGCGCGCCGTGTACGACGCCGCGTGCGCGTCGTGCCACGCGTTCGGCGGCGCCCGTGTCGGCCAGGTGACGTCGCTGGACCAGGTGGGCACGGATCCGGAGCGCGTGCGGTCGTTCACGCCCGAGCTCGTGGCGAAGATGAACACCATCGGCACGGGGACGCCGTGGAAGTTCTCCCACTTCCGGAAGACCGATGGCTACGCGAACATGCCGCTCGACGGTGTCTGGCTGCGGGCGCCCTACCTGCACAACGGCTCGGTGCCCACGTTGCGGGCGCTGCTGTTCCCCGAGGAGCGTCCGGCGGTCTTCTATCGCGGGTACGACGTCTACGACTGGGAGCGGGTCGGCTTCATGGCCGATGGGCCGGATGCCGGACGCGAGGGCGTGCGATTCGACACCACCCTGCGGGGCAACAGCAACGCCGGGCACGTCTACGGGCGCACGCTCTCGGTGGACGAGCGCGAGGCGCTCATCGAGTACCTGAAGACGTTATGACGCGGGCCCTGCTGATCTCCGGAACGCTGTTCGCCGCGGTGCTGACGGCGCGGACCACGGCTCAGCCGCCCGCGCCGTCGGCAGCCGAGCACTTCAAGTACGGCTCGGTCGGTATCGAGTCCGAGGAGGGCCTGCCCTACTGGATCTGGCAGGCGCTGCCGCGGCTGTTCCCCGACCTGCTGCCGAACGGTTATGCCTCGCTCGGGTTCGTCTGGGAGCCCGGGCGCGAGCTGCCCATCGGGTTCTCGAAGCGCGACGTGCTGGGGTCCGCGCGCGTGGCCGTCAACTGCGCGTTCTGCCACACGGCGACCTATCGCACCGCCCCGGACGCCGCACGCGTGCTCGTACCTGGCGGGGCGGCCACCATTGCCGTGCCCCAGGCCTACTCGCGCGTGCTCGAGGCGGCAGCCGCCGATCCACGCTTCACCGCGTCGCGCATCCTGGCGGCCGCGGGCGAGATCGGGTCGGTCTCGTGGTTCGATGCGTTGGCCTATCGCGTCGCATTGGTGCCCGGTACCAGGCGCGCCCTGCTCCGGCACCGCGAGGAGTTCCGGTGGATGGACAGCCGGCCGGCCTGGGGCCCGGGTCGCATCGATTCGATCAACCCGTTCAAGTTCCGCCAGCTGCGCCAGCCGATCGACGCGTCGATCGGCACCTCCGACATGACGCCTCTCTGGGCCCTCGGCCTTCGCGATGGCCGGGCATTCCACTGGGACGGCATCAACCCGGCGCTGCGCGAGGTGCTCCTCGGATCGGCGATCGGCAACGGAGCCAGCGTGAAGTCGGTCGACGTCCAGAGCGTGGAGACCGTGGGCGGCTGGGTGAGGGGCCTGCCGCCGCCGCCGTATCCCTTTCCGACCGATACCCACCTCGTGGCGCGCGGGCGCGAGATCTTTGCCGCCGAGTGCGGGGCGTGCCACGCCGCGAACGGGCCGCGCATGGGCGCGGTGATCCCGATTGCCGAGATCGGCACCGATCGCCACCGCCTGGACGCATGGACGACGGCCTCGGCCACGGCCTTCAACGAGATCGCCACGGGGAAGCCGTGGCAGTTGCGCTCGTTCCGGAAGACGGACGGCTACGTGGCCATGCCGCTGGCGGGCGCCTGGCTGAACGCACCATACCTGCACAATGGCTCGGTCCCGACGATGGCCGACCTGCTCGAGGCGCCGGAGCGGCGGCCGGCGCGATTCTTCCGTGGCTACGACGTCTACGACCCGGTGCGCATGGGATTCGTCTCGACGGGACCCGACGCCGAGCGCGAGGGGATGGAAATCGACACCAGGCAGCCCGGCAATGGCAACGGTGGACATGCGTACGGCACCGCCCTCGCGCCCGAGGCGAAGGCCGCACTCCTCGAGTACCTCAAGACCCAGTAGGGGAGGCCCGGGCGCGGCCCGGGAAGCGCCTCGTCTCCCTTCCTTGGTATGATCCGCTGGATCACATCATGTCCAGCCTCGATACCTTCAAGACACGCACGACGCTCGCCGCGGGCGGCGAGACCATCCACTACTACAGCCTTCCCGCGCTGGCGAAGGCCGGGTTTCCCGGCGTGGACCGCCTGCCGTTCTCGTTGAAGATCCTGCTCGAGAACCTGCTGCGGCGCGAGGACAACGGTTTCGTCAAGGCCGACGACATCCGGGCGCTGGCCGGCTGGAGCCCGGCGGCGACGGGCGAGAAGGAGATCTCCTTCATGCCCGCGCGCGTGCTCCTGCAGGACTTCACCGGCGTGCCCTGCGTGGTGGACCTGGCCGCCATGCGCGACGGCATCGTGGCCCTCGGCGGCAACCCGGACAAGGTGAACCCGCTGCAGCCGGTGGAACTGGTCATCGACCACTCGGTGCAGGTGGATCACTTCGGGACGGCCAACGCGCTGGCGCTGAACGCGGACCTCGAGTATCACCGCAACAAGGAACGCTACGTGTTCCTGCGCTGGGGCCAGACGGCCTTCCGCAACTTCCGCGTCGTCCCGCCCGCGACCGGCATCGTCCACCAGGTGAACATCGAGTACCTGGCACGTGTGGTGTGCCGCGACGAGCAGGACGGCAGCGTCGTGGCCTATCCCGACACCGTGTTCGGAACCGACTCGCACACGACGATGGTGAACGGGCTGGGCGTGGTGGGGTGGGGCGTGGGCGGCATCGAGGCGGAGGCGGCGATGCTGGGCCAGCCCAGTTCGATGCTCATCCCGCCGGTGCTGGGCTATCGGCTGACGGGCCGGCTGCCCGAGGGGGCGACGGCCACCGACCTGGTGCTCACGATCACCGAAGCGCTGCGCAAGAAGGGCGTGGTGGGCAAGTTCGTGGAGTTCTACGGGCCGGGCCTGGCGCACCTGACGATCGCGGATCGCGTGACGCTCGGGAACATGTGCCCGGAGTACGGCGCGACGGTCGCGATCTTCCCGATCGACGGGATGACGCTCGAGTACCTGCGGCTGACCGGACGCGACGAGAGGCAGGTGGCGCTGGTCGAGGCCTATGCCCGGGCGCAGGGGATGTTCCGCACCGACGAGTCGCCCGAGGCCGTCTACAGCGAGATGCTCGAGCTGGACCTGGCCACCGTGGTGCCCAGCCTTGCCGGACCGCGGCGCCCGCAGGACCGCGTGTCGCTGTCGCAGGCGAAGCCGTCGTTTGCCGCGTCGCTCGACGAGCTGAAGAAGGGCGTGAAAGTGGCGGCCGCCGCGGGCGGGGCCGTCGCCGTCGCCGCCGAGACGCAGCTCGAGCACGGATCGGTCGTCATCGCGGCTATCACGAGCTGCACGAATACCTCGAACCCGAGCGTGATGATCGGCGCGGGCCTGCTGGCGAAGAAGGCGGTGGAGAAGGGCCTGCGGCAGAAGGCGTGGGTGAAGACGTCGCTGGCGCCCGGCTCGAAGGTGGTCACCGACTACCTGACGCGCTCGGGCCTGCAGCCCTACCTGGATCAGCTCGGCTTCAACCTCGTGGGCTACGGCTGCACCACGTGCATCGGCAACAGCGGCCCGCTGCCCGATGCGATCGCGGCCGAAATCCGCGAGCGCGGGCTCGTCGTGGCCTCGGTGCTGAGCGGCAACCGCAATTTCGAAGGGCGCATCCAGCAGGACGTGCGCGCCAACTACCTGGCGTCGCCGCCGCTGGTGGTCGCCTACGCTCTGGCCGGGACGATGAACCTGGACCTGACCACCGAGCCGCTGGGCACGGGGCACGACGGCCAGCCGGTGTACCTGCAGGACATCTGGCCGAGCCAGCAGGAAATCCAGCAAGCGATGCTGACGAGCGTGACGGCCGACGCGTTCCGCCGCCAGTACGCCAGCGTGTTCGACGGCGACGAGCGCTGGCAGCAGCTGCCCGTGCCGACCGGGGACCGCTTCGCGTGGGCGGACGACTCCACCTACATCCGGCGGCCGCCGTTCCTCGAGAACCTCTCGATGACCCCGGCGCCGCTCGCCGACATCACCGGCGCGCGCGCGCTGGCGGTGCTCGGCGACAGCATCACGACGGACCACATCTCGCCGGCGGGCAGCATCAAGGCGGATGCCCCCGCCGGCAAGTACCTCATCGCGCACGACGTGCCTCCAAAGGAGTTCAACTCGTACGGCGCGCGTCGCGGAAACCACGAAGTGATGATGCGCGGCACGTTCGCGAACGTCCGCATCAGGAACCAGATGGTGCCCGGCGTCGAGGGCGGAGTGACGACGTACCTGCCCGGAGATGAGGTGATGCCCATCTACGACGCGGCCATGCGCTACGAGGCCGCCGGCGTGCCGCTGATCATCCTGGCCGGCAAGGAATACGGATCGGGCTCGTCGCGCGACTGGGCGGCGAAGGGCACCATGCTGCTCGGGGTGAAGGCCGTGATCGCCGAGAGCTTCGAGCGCATCCATCGCAGCAACCTGGTGAACATGGGCGTGCTGCCGCTGCAGTTCGTGGACGGGCAATCGGCGGCCAGCCTCCGGCTGAACGGTCGCGAGGTCTTCGCCGTCGAGGGCGTGGGCGCCGGGCTCAGGCCCCGCTCCACCGTGATGGTGAAGGCGACCGGTGAGGACGGCTCGACGACGTCGTTCACGGCAGCCGTGCGCATCGACACCCCGGAGGAGCTGACCGCCTTCTCGCACGGCGGCATCCTGCCCTACGTGCTGCGCCAGCTGGTGAAGAAGGGCTAGTCACGGGGTGCGTTCCTGATCGTCGTGTTTCTCTTCGTGCGCTTCGCGTGCTTCGTGTTCCCCGGACACGGCGCTATCCTGAGGGTGTGCTGACCTCCGCTGACGTCAAGCAGCAGGCGCGCGCGCTCGGGTTCGATCTCTGCGGCATCGCGCCTGCGGCGGCGTTGCCGGAACTGGCCTACCTCGAAGAGTGGCTCGCCCGCGGCTACGCGGGCGAGATGGTCTACATGCACAAGTCCGCCGCGACGCGCGCGGACATCCGGAACTTCCGGCCATCCGCCCGGTCGGTCATCGTCACCGGGACGTTCTACCACACCGAGGGGTCAGGGGGCAGGGATCGGGGAGCGGGGGACGGGGATCAGGGAGCGGCGGACAGGGAGCGGGGATCAGGGGGCAGGGGCCCTGCGCCGGACAGGGTGCGCGTGGCGCGGTACGCGCGCGGCGACGACTACCACGTCGTTCTCGCCGGGCGGCTCGAGGCGCTCGTGGCCTGGATGCGCGAGCGGCATCGCGAGCCCTTCGACGCCGCCGTGTTCGTGGACAAGCACCATGTCCAGGAGCGCGTCTTCGCGAGGCACGCGGGGATTGGCTGGATAGGGAAGAACTGCTGTGTCATCAATCCGGAGCTCGGATCCTGGATGCTGCTGGCGGGGGTGGCCACCAGCCTGCCCCTGGCCCCCGATGCGCCGGCGTCCGACCAGTGCGGCGACTGTACCCTCTGCCTGGATGCCTGTCCCACCGGCGCGCTGGTTGACGCGCACGTACTCGACGCCAGGAAGTGCATCAGCTACCTGACCATCGAGCTCCAGGGACCGATTCCCGCGGGCCAACGGGCCGACCTCGGCAACCACCTCTTCGGCTGCGACATCTGCCAGGAGGTGTGCCCCTGGAACCTCGGGCCGCCGGTCACCAGCGACCCGGCCTGGCAGCCGCGCCCGCGCGACGGTGCCCGCGCCACGGAGCTGTGGCAGCGGACCGATCAGGAACTGCAGGGTCTCGTCCGCGGCAGCGCCATGCTGCACACCTCGCTGGCACGACTGAGACGCAACCTCGCGATCATCATCGGCAATGCCGGAGATTCGGCCGCCGCCGCAGCGCTCGACCGGCCCGGCCACGGCATCCGGAACGCCGCGCACAGTGCACAGACCCCCGTTGTCCAGGAGGCCGTGGCCTGGGCCAGGGCGCGCCTGGCCCTGCCGGCGGCCCCTGACGCCTGACTCCGACCCGTCAGGGTCGCCCTGAGCCTGTCGAAGGGCGCCTTTCGCCGCCCGCCCCTCTCGACACGATCATTGACCCCGTTCCGGAGTTACGATGGAGCCATGGGCGACGATGCTCCGTCCCTGGCCCCGGTCCTCCTGCTGTCGATGCCCCAGATGGCGGATCCCAACTTCAGCCGGGCGGTTGTGCTGCTGGCCGAATACGGGCCCCACGGCGCCTTCGGCCTCGTGGTGAACCGCCAGATGACCGAGCCCGCCAGCGAGGTGGTGCGGGCCGAGCCGCCCCTCCCCATCCGCCCCGATGTCCACCTGTTCGTCGGCGGCCCCGTAGAGCCCACCCGCGCGTGGGTGCTTCTCGCGGACAAGAGCCTGGACGAGAACGCCCTCGAGGTCACCGAAGGCGTCTACCTGTCCGCGTCGCCGGATCTCATCCGCCGCACGCTGAGCCAGCCGCCCGACCCTGCGGTGCGCATCGTGGTCGGATACGCTGGCTGGGCCGCGGGCCAGCTGGACATCGAGCTGGCCGATTCGGCGTGGTTGATGGCGCCGGTCCAGCCCGACCTGATCTTTTCGATTCCGCTGGGGTCGATGTGGGAGACGGCCATCCGGCGCCTGGGCGCCGAGCCTTCGGCGTTGCAGGGGAGTTCGGGCGTCCACTAGCGGACGTGCAAGTGAGACACGTGAGAAGTGAGAAGGGAACAGTGAGAAGGGACACGCTGCCGCGCCTCATGAACGCCGCCCTCTTTGCCTCGCTCACCGCTTACACGGCGGGCTGCGCCGGTTCCCCGGCTGCGGCCTCGGCCTCCGAACAGGCCGGCGCCACGCCTGCCGCCGCGAGCGGCGAGGCGGCCGCGCTGCGGCGATCGGTGGCGCGCTTTGCCCCGACCGACATCCGCGTGGACCTGTCGAGCCTGCCGGCCAGCGAGCGGGCGGCCCTCAAGCACCTCGTGCAGGCCGCGCAAGTCATGGATGCGTTGTTCCTCGAACAGGTGTGGGCGGGCAACGAGACGCGCCTCCAGGATCTGCTGCGGGACGACTCGGAGACCGGCCGCGCGCGGCTCCATGCCTTCCTCGTCAACAAGGGGCCGTGGTCGCGCCTGGATCACAACGAGCCGTTCCTGCCCGGCGTGCCGGCCAAGCCGGCATCGGCGAACTTCTATCCCCCCGACGCCACGCGCGAGGAAGTGGAGCGGTGGATTGCGGGCCTGCCGCCGGCGGAGAAGGCCCGGGCGACGGGGTTCTTCACGACCATCCGCCGGGGGCCCGACGGCAGGCTGACGGCCGTTCCCTACAGTGTCGAGTACCAGGGCGAGCTCGCGCTGGCGGCGCATCACCTGCGCGAGGCGGCGAAGGCCACCGCCGAGCCCACGCTGAAGGCCTTCCTGGAGGCGCGCGCGGCGGCGTTTGCGTCCAATGACTACTACGACAGCGACGTGAAGTGGATGGAGCTCGGCTCGGCCATCGAGCCGACCATCGGGCCGTACGAGGTCTACGAGGACGAGTGGTTCAACTACAAGGCCGCCTTCGAAGCCTTCATCACGGTGAAGGACCCGGCCGAGTCCGCGCAGCTGCAGAAGTTCGCCGGCGCGCTGCAGGACATTGAGAACAATTTGCCCATCGAGGCCAGGTACCGGAACCCGAAGCTCGGCGCGATGGCGCCCATTGCCGTGGTCAACACCGTGTTCTCGGCGGGGGACGCCAATCGCGGCGTGCAGACGGCCGCCTTCAACCTGCCCAACGACGAGCGGGTCATCCGCGAGAAGGGCAGCAAGCGGGTGATGCTGAAGAACAACCAGCAGGCGAAGTTCGACACCGTGCTGGTGCCCATCTCCAGGATCGCGCTGCCGGCGCCCGACCAGGCAAACGTGTCGTTCGAAGCGTTCTTCACGCACATCCTGATGCACGAGCTGATGCACGGCCTGGGCCCGCACGACATCACCGTGGGCGGGCGGAAGACCACGGTGCGCCAGGAGCTGAAGGAGACCTACAGCGCCATCGAGGAGGCCAAGGCCGACGTCTCGGGCCTGTTCGCCCTGCAGTTCCTCGTGGACCGGGGCCAGCTCGACAAGCGGCTCGAGCAGACGATGTACACGACCTTCCTGGCCTCGGCCTTCCGCTCCATCCGGTTCGGCATCAACGAGGCCCACGGGCGCGGCCAGGCCATCCAGCTCAACTACCTGCTGGATGCCGGCGCCTTCAAGCTGGACCAGGGGGGCACCTTCACGGTGGATCCCTCGCGAATCCGGGAGGGCGTGTTGTCGTTGACTCGTGAGATCATGACGCTGCAGGCGGAAGGCAGCTACGAGAAGGCCCGGGCCATGATCGACCGGCTCGGCGTCATCCGGCCGGAGACGAAAGCCGTGCTCGACCGCCTGAGCGACGTGCCGGTGGACATCGAGCCGCGGTTCGTGACCGCGCTGGCGCTGCTCAGGGACGAGTAGGCGCGAGGCAGCCGCGCGGACAGGACAACATGATCAGCAAGGAACAGGTCGAGGTCGTCGTGGCCCGGATTCGCCCCTTCATCCAGAACGACGGGGGCGACATCGAGCTCGTCGACGTGTCCGGCAACAGAGCCACGGTGCGGATGAGCGGCAACTGCGTCGGGTGTCCCAGCGCGTCGATGACGCTGTACATGGGCCTCGAGCAGGCGCTGCGCGACGAGGTGCCGGGCTTCGAAGAGCTCGTGGTCGTCTGACGTGGGCCCTGCACTGCCGTTTTCCATCGACCAGGTCGTCGTCGGCCGCAGCACGCGCATGCGGGCGGTCTTCGACTACGTGCGCGTGGTCGCGGACTCGGACAGCAGCATCCTGATCACCGGCGAGACGGGCACCGGCAAGGAGCTCATCGCCAATCTCATTCACCAGGCCAGCCACCGCCGCAACCGGCCCTTCGTGCCGGTGAGCTGCGCGATCTTCGCCGAGACGCTCATCGAGTCCGAGCTCTTCGGGCACGAGCGGGGGGCCTTCACCGGCGCCATCAAGGATCGCCCGGGCCGCTTCGAGATGGCCGAAGGGGGCACGCTCTTCCTCGACGACGTGGACGACGTGCCGATGTCAGTGCAGGTGAAGCTGCTGCGCGTGCTGCAGAACCGGGTCATCGAGCGGGTCGGCGGCTCGCGCCAGATTCCCATCGACGTGCGCACCGTCACCGGCACCAAGCGCGACCTCAAGCAGCTGGTGGCGGAGGGCAAGTTCCGCGAGGACCTGTACTACCGGCTGAACGTGATCCCGATCACGCTGCCGCCACTCCGCGAGCGGCGCGAGGACATCCCGCTGCTGGCCGAGCACTTCCTCAAGCGCTTCTACCAGCGCCGCGATCAGCCGGTCCGTCCGCTGTCTCCCGGCGTGCTGCAGGCCTTCATGCGGTACCCGTGGCCGGGCAACGTCCGCGAGCTGGAGAACGCCTGCGAGCGCATCGCCCAGACCTGCACGTGCGACACCGTGAAGATCGGCTGCGTACCCGTGAGCGTGCTCTTCCACCACACCGCGGAGATGGCCGAGCCCATCGTCGAGACGCACAGCCATCCGTCGTCGGTGTCCCTGGAGGAGCGGCTGAAGGACGTGGAGCAGGGCCTCATCACCTGGGCGCTGAAAGTGGCGGGGGGTAACAAGTCGAAGGCCGCCGAACTGCTCCAGATCAAGCGCTCCACGCTGGGTGATCGGATCAAGAAGCTCGGATTGCCCGACGTCGGCAGCGACGATGCCGGGCGCGCGGCCGGCGCGGACTGACGAGTCGTCGGCACCGTGCCGAACCCTCGGCGTGCGGCTGGCCGCGGTCCCTCGAAAACAGGCCACAAAATGCCGATGCCCCGGATGAGCCGGCTGGCATCCCGCTTGCTTTGAAATGAGGGCGAAGTGGGATGCGCGTCGTTCGCGTCCAGGGCCGGCCGTGGGGACCGTCGGTTCCGGCCGGGCGACGCGGTCCCTTCCAGCCTCTTCCGTGCAACGCCATGGTGGATCGAGAGAAGGTTCTGGCCGTGCTACGCCGGCGGTTTCCCGGCGCCCCGAAAGCGGAGACGGCGGCTGCCGCCAACGCCATTGTCGGTCTGGATGACGAGTGGCAGGAGGTCGAATGTACGGACCTCCGTGGCCTGGTTGAACGGCTGCGCAACGGCCATGAGTTCCGGCTGCTCGAACGCGTGCCGCGCAATCCCCAGCCTACCGCCTGACGGTCTCCGTATTTCTACGTAGGCCCGGCATCCCGATTGCAGCACTCGCAACTGTTCCGACCGATATTGCCGGAATCCCGGCACGATTGGTGGGCAGGAGCGGATTTATGAAACGTTATGGCAATTGGGCGGTTGTTCTCACCACCCTCATGGCCATCGCCAGTGTCGGCATGTCGGCACTGGCGGAGCCAGCCGCCGATGCGACGCTTGTCGCGCCGGCCAGTCCGGTGTTCAACGCGTCTCCGGCGGCCGGATCCGGGCAACAGGCGCCGCAGTCGGGCTATCTCGGCAGTGAGGCCTGTGTGGTGTGCCACGAAAACTACGACCACACGGTCGCGATCACCAAGCACGGCTTCAAGGCCAATGATCGGACGCCCATGGCGCGGCAAGGCTGCGAGTCGTGTCATGGCCCTGGGGAAGCCCACGCGAGCGACCCCGAGAACGTCAAGCCGCTTCAGTTTGCACGGGTCGCTGCGAGCGAGGCCAATGCCCAGTGCCAGGCGTGCCACAACCGCGGCGAGCACGCGCTGTGGGACGGCAGCCAGCACGAGAACCGGAACGTCAAGTGCATCGACTGCCACAGCGTGCACGGGAGCGAGGGACCGTCGCTGATGCGGGCGAAGACCCAGCAGCTCACCTGTGCGCGGTGCCACCAGACCATCACGAACAAGCAGCAGCGCTTCAACCACATGCCGGTCCGCGAAGGCAAGATGACCTGCTCGTCCTGCCACAACGTGCACGGTTCGGTGAACGTGAAGCTGCTGCGCGTCGGCACGACGGTCGACCAGAGCTGCACGAGCTGCCACACCGAGAAGCGCGGCCCGTTCCTGTGGGAGCACGCGCCGGTGGTGGACAGCTGCACCACGTGCCACGACTCGCACGGCAGCAACAACGACCGCATGCTCCAGGCGAAGCTGCCGTTCCTCTGCCAGCGCTGTCACGTGACCTCGCGGCATCCTCCCACCGTCTACGAGGGGTTCACCCTGCGGAACTCGCAGAACGCCAACAAGATGTTCGGCAAGTCCTGCGCGAACTGCCACCAGCAGGTGCACGGGTCGAACCACCCGAACGGCAAGTTCTTCCTGCGGTGACTGGAGGCATGCGATGCGCAACAGACTTGTAACGACGATTGCGGCGTTGCTGCTGGCCTCCGCCCACCTGGCGCAGGCCCAGACGCCGCCCACCAAACCGGCCCCGCCGACCACGCCGTCGATGGGCTTCTTCGACTTCGGGTTCCGCGGGGGCGCGGACGTCGACGGCGACGAGGCGCGCTTCGAGCGGTACCGCGACCTGCGGCCCGGCGCGACGACGCTGTTCGAGATGAACAAGCTCACCGACACCTACCGGTTCGGGGCCAACGCGTCCAACATCGGGTACCGGGATCAGCGTTACACGGCCGACTACACCAACGGGAAGCTGACGGTGAGCGGTCTTTACGACTCGATTCCGCTCAACTATCTGTACGACGCGCCGCTCATCTGGCAGGACGAGGGCAACGGGCGGTTCACTCTGGACCAGGCCACGCGCCTCGCCATTCAGGGACCGACCAACGTGGCGGGTGACGGCCGCTACGTGGGCGTTCCCTGCGCGCCAGGTTCGGGGCCCACTTCCTGCAACGCGACGACGTCCGCGGCCGCGATTGCGAACCGGTCCATTTACAGCCAGCTCCTGCGGCCGGACGACATGGAGGTGCTGCGGGACGTCGTCAACGTGAAGTTCAAGTACGTCGCGACACCCGCCTTCGGCTTCGATGCCGACTTCTCGACCACCGGCCGCAACGGCACGATGCCGTGGGCGGCGTCCTACGCCTTCAACAACGTCAACGAACTGGCCATTCCCATCGACCAGCGCAACAACGAGCTCAAGGCGGGCACCGAGTGGGTGAACGCCAAGGGCATGTTCCGCTTCGACTACTGGGGCAGCTTCTTCGAGAACAACGTCCAGACGCTGACCTGGGACAACCCGATTCGCGGGACCGACTTCACACCCTACGACGCGAGCGGCTACAGCAACGGCAACGGCCCCGCCCTCGGGCAGGCCGCGCTGTGGCCGGGCAACCACCTCAACTCGTTCGGCGTGACCGGGATGTACAAGCTGCTGCCGAAGACCACCGTGAACGGCAACGTGCAGCTGACCTACATGCGGCAGAACGAGTCGCTGCTCCCGTGGACGATCAACACGGCCATCAACAACGAAGCGGTCCTGAGCCAGTTTCCGGGGCTGCGGGCGTTGCCGCGCGCGTCGGCCGAGGCCGAGGTGAACGCGTTGAACGCTCTCGTCACCGTCAACAGCCGGCCCCTGCCGTACCTGACGATCCAGGCACGCTACCGCTACAACGACCACAACAACAACACCCCGCACTTCGACGGGCGCGAGTACGTGCGCTTCGATTCCGTGCCCGAGGAGTTCGTCGACGATCCGCTGACGCCGTACGTCGAGGGGCTCTCGGAGTACTTCCAGATCACCCGGAAGAACCTCGACGTGAACGGCACCTTCGGGCTTCGGAAGTTCGGGTCCGTGAGGGTGGGCTACGCCAACGAGCGCTACGACCGCGAGGGGCGCGGCTTCAGCGAGGTGACGGAGCACATGTTCCGCGCGGCATACGACGCGAACCTGTTCGACCTCGTCACGGTCAGGGCCTCGCTGGACGGCGGACGCCGCCGCGGAGACGGGTACATCCTGAGCGGCATCGATTACGAGGAGGGGCCAGCCGGCACGCAGCCGGGGCTGCGGTACTACGACGAGGCGGATCGCGACCGGACGCGCGGCGCGCTGATCTTCAGCGCGAACCCGGTGGACATGGTCGGGGTGTTCGTGCAGTTCGCCACGACGCGGGACACGTTCCTCGCGGACGACTCCATCCCGGTCGGGCGCGATCAGTTTGGACTGCTCAACCAGGACATGAACGCGGTCACGGCGGGCGTGGACATCAGCCCGAACGACATGGTGCAGTTCGGCGCCAGCTACGGGCGTGACACTTTCGACACGCTGCAGAAGTCGCGCAACGCCAACCCGCCGCCGGACCCGAGCTGGGTTGACCCGGCACGCGACTGGACGCTCGACAACAGGGAGGTCGTCAACACCTTCCTGACTTACCTCGACGTGCTCGGCCTCGCCGACTCGAAGGCCGACGTGCGGTTCAGCTACGAGCTGAACGACTCGGACAACGCCTTCGACTACGGCGGGCCGCGCATCCCCGCGCTCCAGGCGGCCGGGCAGTTCATTCCCCTGCCGACCGTCGTCAACGAGTGGCGGCGCTTCACCGTGGACGTGAAGTACTACCTGACGTCCAACGTGGGCATCGGCGTGGGCTACTGGTACGACAAGCTGGACATCACCGACTGGAACACCCTCGACTCCAACGGCCCGGCCGGCATCTTCGGCGCCGATGGCACGCCGCGCATCGACTGGCTCGGTGGCCTGGTGACCGGCTACGGCAACCGGCCGTACTCCGGCGGGCGCGTCTTCGCCCGCCTGCTCTACCGCTTCTGACCTGACCTCCATGCCTCGGGGCGACCGCAGGTCGCCCCGAGGTCTTTCCTGTTGCCGGGCATGCCGGGAAGCTGTCACCCCCGGCGCATCGCCGACGCTCAACACATCCTGGCGTACCCCGCCGCGCCATTCGTGCCCGAACTGGTGCAACGGTCCGTGGCGCAGCTTTTGCTCCCTTGTCGTGCGGGTCACGCCGTTCCGAATGGTGCCTGTCGGCCGTGGGGACCGGCCGGCGGTGCCTCGGAGCGGCGCCCCCCTCACGAGGCATGTTATGGTCGATCGCGAGAAGGTGCTGACGGTGCTCCGCAGACGCTTCCCGGACGCGACGATCACCCAACTGGCCTCGGCCGCCAACGCCATCGTCGGTCTCGACGAAGAATGGGACCTCGTCGAGCCCCATGACCTGGCCGACCTGATCGACCGGGTCCGACGGGGCGCCGAGTTCCGGCTGCTCGAACGCCGGACCGACGCCCGTGCCTGAATCCCTCCTGGCCCTCCTCGTTGCCACACTGGGCGGCGCAGCCGTGGGTGTTGAACGGCAGTGGTCCGGCCACGCGACCGGGCCTGCGGCGCGCTTCGCCGGTGTCCGCACGTTCGCCATGCTCGGGGCGCTGGCGGGCCTGTCCGGCCGGCTGTGGGTGTGGGGCGCGCCCCTGCTCTCCGCCGTCCTGTTGCTGGCCGCCGGCACGCTCATCGCCATCGCGTACATCGTCGCCAGCCGCCGTGACATCGAGGCCACCACCGAGGTGGCCGCCCTCGTCGTCGTGGGCGCCGGCGCGGCCGCCGGGCTGGGGCAGACCGAAGTGGCCAGCGGGATCGTGGCGGTCACGGCGCTGCTGCTGCTCGAGAAGTCGCGGCTCCACACGTGGATTGCCCGTGTGGACATCCAGGAGCTGAGCGCCGCGTTCCGGTTCGCCGTGATGGCCGTGGTCGTGCTGCCGCTGCTGCCCGCGGGCCCGTACGGCCCGTTCGGGGGCGTGCGTCCCCGCGAGCTGTGGCTGCTGGTGCTGTTCTTCTCCGCGCTGAGCTTCTCGGGGTACCTCGCCAGGCGCATCGTCGGCGCCTCGCGCGGCTATCCCGTGGCGGGGCTGCTGGGCGGCATGGTCTCGTCCACGAGTGTCACCTTGTCGTTCGCGCGGTTCAGCCGCAACCACGACGGGCTGGGACAGCCGCT
>JBFWQE010000082.1:0-22524 GCA_050249615.1 Vicinamibacterales bacterium | reverse complement strand
AGCATCCCCAGCCAGTTCATTTCGCGGACGACGGTTTCGCCGAAGGAGGTGAGGCCATTGTGCTCGGGCTTGTCGTTGGCGGCGTCGGCCCACGGCGTGTTGCTGTTGTGGGTGAGCGTCATGTACCGCGCGCCGAGCGCGTAGAGCATGCGCAGCGTCCCGAGCGACGAGTCGATGGAGTGCCCGCCCTCGACGCCCATCATCGAGGCAATCCGCCCGCTCTTGAAGATGCGCTCCACGTCGGCCGCCGTGCTCGCGATCTCGAACGTGTCCGGGTTGCGCCGCGCCATCTCGTGGACGAACGCCATCTGCTCGAGCGTGGCGACGACGGCGGTCTGGCCGGCCATGGAGGCCGGGACGTAGACCGACCAGAACTGCCCGCCGAGGTGTCCGGCGCGCAGGCGCGGGATGTCGGTTTGCAGCTGCGGCTGCGGCTGCCGGATGTCCAGCTTGGCGGCGTCGTAGGCCGCCCGGACGCGCATCTCCCAGGGCAGGTCGTTGTGCCCGTCGATGAGCGGCGTCCGCTTCATGATGGCCGCGGCGCGGTCGGCCAGCGCGCCGCCCGCCTGCCCGTCGGCCACTGCGTTCAGGCCGGGCGTATGGACGAGCAGCAGCGCGGCGAACGCCGCCGCGAGCAGGGTGGTTGGTTTCATCGGGATGGCGTGCACGATGCCATCATAGGATAGGCTGCCTGATTGTCCAGGGACGTTCCATCGCATGAGCTCATATGGCCACGCCAGAGATTACAGGCATCGCGCCGTTCTTCATCGTCCGGAACGTCCCCGCGGCGCTGTCGTTCTATCGCGACCGTCTCGGGTTCGACATCACGTTTCAAGGGCCCGCCCCTGACGACATCTTCTTCGGCATCGTCCAGCGCGGCGCGGCGATGATCATGTTGAAGGACGTGGGCGTCGATCCCGTGCCGAACTGCACGCGAGACATCAAGCAGGGCATCGCCCGCTGGGACGCGTATCTCCATGTTCCCGATCCGGACGCGCTGGCGGCAGAATTCCAGTCCCGCGATGTCGAATTCCTCCTCCCGCTCAACGACACCGAGGATGGGCTGCGGGGATTCGAGATCGAGGATGCCGACGGCTACGTCCTGTTCTTCGGCCGCCCTCGTTCATGAGCAGCACAATGACCCTCCCAGCTCTCCTCGGCATCGAGCTTCCCGTCATCCAGGCCCCGATGGCCGGCGTGCAGGGGAGCGCGCTCGCCATCGCCGTCTCCAACGCCGGCGGCCTCGGCTCGCTCCCATGCGCCTTGCTCGACGCGGAGGGCATCCGAAGAGAGATCGCCGCGATTCGCGCGGAGACCTCCCGGCCGTTCAACGTCAACTTCTTCTGCCACACCGAGCCCGAGTTCGACGCCACGAGCGATCGGGCGTGGCGGGACACGCTCTTGCCCTACTTCGCAGAGCTGGACATCGACGCGGGCACGATTCAGGCAGGCGCAGGCCGAGCGCCCTTCAGCGCGGAGATCGCGGAGTTGCTCGAGGAGTTCAGGCCGCCGGTGGTGAGCTTTCACTTCGGCCTGCCGTCCAGCGACCTGCTGGCCCGCGTGCGCGCGTCAGGCGCGAAGGTCCTGTCGTCGGCCACGAGCGTAGACGAGGCACGCTGGCTCGAGGCCCGCGGTGTAGATGCCGTCATCGCACAGGGGCTCGAGGCCGGGGGCCATCGCGGGATGTTCCTCTCCGACGATCTCTCCACCCAGGTCGGCACGCTCGCGCTCGTGCCGCAGGTCGTCGCGGCCGTGAAGATCCCGGTGATTGCCGCCGGCGGCATTGCAGACGCAAGCGGTGTGGCCGCGGCCATGGCGCTCGGCGCGGCCGGCGTCCAGGTGGGCACGGCGTACCTGCTCTGTCCCGAAACGACGACCAGCCCGCTGCATCGAGCCGCCCTCGCCAGCGACCGGGCCCGCCTCACGGCCATCACCAACGTCTTCACCGGTCGTCCCGCCCGCGCCATCGTCAACCGTGTCGTCCGGGAGCTGGGGCCGATCACCAATGCAGCGCCAGCGTTCCCTCTGGCCGCGCCGGCGGTCTATGCCCTTCGGGCGAAGGCCGAGAGCCTCGGCCGCGACGATTTCTCGCCGCTGTGGGCGGGACAGAACACGAGCGGGTGCCGCGCGGTTTCCGCGGCGGAACTGACGAGGGAGCTGGGAGCGTCGATGTGATGACGAAGAACAATCGGAAGGCCTACGTGAAGCGCACCGACGCCGGACCGCACGCATCGGCGAAGGCTCAGTAAGGACGCTTGTTCATCCACACACCCCACGTGCCAGGCCCAATCACCTCATCGTCGAGCGGACGCCCCGCCGCCTTGAGCGCCAGCTTGATCTGCGCGTGATGGTACCCCTCGTGCCAGATCAGGTGCTGCAGCATGAGGATCGGATGGTCGTAGTGCAGGTCCATCTCGCGGCCCGATTCCAGCCGGCCCTTCACGGCGTCCCGCACTGCCTGCGCGCTCTCGTTCAGCATCGCCGCGAGCCGCGCGGGATCGCGTTCCCCTGACCACTCCTCCGTGGGCATCGGACGCGCAAACTCGGGCGCGTCCTCGGCGACGAACACCAGCCGCACGTAGTGCATGTGGACGAACATCCCCGCTATCGAGGGGCTGCCCGGCAATGCCTTGGCGTCCATCGTGGCTTCCGGCAGCGCACGGAGCAGGTTCACCGTGATCGTGTTGTTGCGGTCCCAGGAGCCCAGAAGCGCGTCGAGCATCGAGGTGTCGGATGGGGTTGGCATGACAATCACCGCGGGCGCCGCTGTCCTCGCGGCCCGAGGGCTCCCGCCGCGGCGGCCCGCAGGAGACGACGGAAGGTGGGACATTCCATGTGGCTCGGCGCGGGGCACCGGGCGGCGTGCCGCAAGCCGTCCCGCATCGCGACCAGTCCGCGAATCGTCCTGTCCAGCTCGTCGGCCCTGGCCGCCAGCATACGTCGGTCGATGCGAGGCCGGCCACCGGGCGCGAACACGCGCGCGATCTCGTCGAGCGAGAAGCCGGCCGCGCGCCCCAGGGCGACGAGCGCCAGGCGCTCCAGCACGTCAGGGCTGAACAGGCGGCGGAGGCCCCGCCGGCCGACGGAGGCGATCAGTCCTTTCTCCTCGTAGAAGCGCAGCGTCGACGCCGGAACCCCGGACCGTCGCGCCACTTCGGCGATGTCCATCAGCCACCCCTTGACCTCAAGTCGACTTGAAGTGGCAGAGTACACCATCATGCATCCCACCGACGAATCCCGCGACGCGCAGGCCAGGCTGTGGAACGGTCCTGCGGGACGCGCCTGGGTCGAGACCCAGGCATTGCTCGATCGATTGTTCACGCCATTCGAAGCGATGCTCGTCGATGCCGTCTCCGCCAGATCCCCGGGCCGCGTCCTCGACGTCGGCTGCGGCACGGGCCGCACGACCCTGGCGGTGGCACAGCAGCTCGGCGCGGACGGCTGCGCCATCGGCATCGACATCTCGGAGCCGATGATTGCCGCCGCGCGCGCACGGGCCGAGCGGGAGGGTCTGCCGGTGCGCTTCATCTGCGCCGACGCGCAGGCGCACGCCTTCGAGCCCGCGAGCGTGGACCTGATCGTCTCGCGGTTCGGCGTGATGTTCTTCGACGATCCGGTCCAGGCCTTTGCGAACCTGCGACACGCCGCGAGGAACGAGGCGGAACTCCGGCTCCTCGCGTGGCGCAGCGCCGCGGAGAACCCGTTCATGACGACGGCCGAGCGCGCGGCGGCGCCGCTCCTGCCGGACCTGCCCGCGCGCCGGCCAGACGGGCCGGGACAGTTCGCCTTCGCGAACCGCGACCGGGTCCAGACCATCCTCGAGAAGAGCGGCTGGGCCGGGATCGAGATCGAGCCGATCGACGTGACCTGCACGCTGCCCGAGCAGGACCTGATGCCTTACCTGACCCGCCTCGGTCCCGTCGGCGTGACCCTGCAGGGAGCGGACGAGAGCACCCGCGCGCGGGTCGTCGAAACGGTTCGCGCGGCGTTCGAGCCCTACGTGCAGGGACGCGACGTGCGCTTCACGGCGGCATGCTGGACGATCGCCGCTCGAGCCACCAGCCCGGCCGCGGGCGGGCGCTGAGCCGTCACGGGTCGATCACGGCTGCTCCAACCCGTCCAGCCAGAGCAGGATCGGTGACCGGCTCAGGTTGTTCATCGAGCCGTCCTCCGGCGGCCGCGTCCACGGACGCACGACGCCCCACGTCATGATGCGCCCGGTGTCGAGCACGGCCACGGACGTCGATCCGAAGGCGGCGATCGATCGCACGCCCTTCTGCGAGGTGATCACCGCCGGAGCGTACTGCGCTCTCGGCCCGCGGCCGAGCTGACCGAACGACTCGTCGCCCCACGACAGCACCGTGCCGGCCTCGGTGAGCGCCAGGACGTGTGCATGGCCCGCGGCGATGGCGCGCACACCCTGCACCCCGGGCACGCGCGCCGGCGTCGGGTCCGGACGGGCGTCCGGGGCCGGAGTGCGGCCGAGCGCACCGTTGGAACGATTGCCCCACGTCATCACGCTGCCGTCGGAAAGCAGCGCGGCCGAGAAGCCGTTGCCCCCCGCGGCCACGGCGACGGCGTTCGCCACGCCCGGCACCGTGACCGGCGCATCGCGGTTGGTCGTGGTGCCGTCGCCCAGCTGACCCCAGCGGTTCTCGCCCCACGCGCGCACCGTGCCGTCCTTCAGCACCGCCAGCGAATGCGTGCTGCCGGCGCTGATGGCCGCGACGTCGGCCAGGCCGGGCAGGCGTACCGGAAACGGCACGTACGGCATCGCCGAAGGCGTGCGCGTCTTGAACCGGATGACCGGCAGCGCGCCGATACCGAGCTGACCCTTGTCGCCCCGGCCCCACGCGTAGACCGCGCCGTCGCGCGAGAGGGCCAGGACGTGCGAGCCGCCTGCCGACACGTCCACAGCGTCGAGCCTCGTGACCAGGGGCACGGGCCGGTTCGAGTTGGGGCCCCATGAGGCCAGGGTCTCGACCACCGAGAGCGGCGTCGTCCCGAGCAAGCCGTCGCCGGCGTTGAGCCCCCAAGAGAGCAGGCGTCCGTCGCCGAGCACCGCGAAGGAGCAGGCGGATCCCGCCGCGGCCTTGACGACGTTCGTGAGGCCGGGCACGGGGGCAATCGTGTACGGCGCGAGCGGCCGGTTGTCGCCCAGGCCCAGTGCATCGATGGCCGTGTCCTTGTCGCCGGGGCGGAGCTGCCAGGCCTGCAGCGTCCCGCCGGGCTCCAGCAGGAAACCGTGAGACGGGCCCAGTACGACGCGGTGCGCCGCCGTGGCCCTGGCCTGCGCCGCAATCCCGCGGGGGACGAAGGCCAGGCTCGCCAGCAACGTGAGCGCCTGCCGCCGATCCATGGCCGTCATGGCTCGATCTCCTTCAGCCACGCCTCGGCCGCCGCGCGCGCTGCAGCGGTGGCCTCGGGCCCGGCAATCACGGCCAGCTGCCACATCACCGGCTTCTGGCGCGGCCAGGGATCCACGAACTCGATGCCGTCGGCGCCGCCCGTGAGGCTGATGGTGCGCACCGAGAAGTCGGCATCCGCCGTGTCGTCCAGGAACGCACGCAGGTGGCGCGCGAAGATGCGCCGCGGATCCGCCGGGTAGCGCTCGTTGGCCTCGCGCGCCGAGGCCTCGTCGCTTCGCGCACGATCGCCGCGGCGGCCAGCAGCCCCGTGATCGTTAGCTTTCCGACCGAGCGCCCGCGCATGTGACCTCCGCGTGACGGCCAGCTGATCCGAAGCACCTTGTATCACGGAGCGGGCCCTCGGGCTCGCACGAACCCGTCGCCGCATGACGGCTATCGGTCAGGTCCTGCCCGCCGCGAATCCGCAGCGATCGAGGAGCCCTCTGAAGCGCGGGTCCGACCGCAACGCGTCCCACTTCGGATCGACCGGCAGGTAGATGAGGTGCACATCGCGGACATCGAGCGCGCGCTCCAGCCAGTCCAGCGCCCGGTCGCGGCGACCGAGGCCGAGACTAATCAGGGCCATCGCGTAGGGAGGGACATAGCGATCCCTGGAGGCGGTGTCGAGCGCGTCCAGCATGGCCTCGGCCTGGTTCGCACGGCCGGTCCGCGCGAGGATGTAGGCCCGAAGCGACATCGGCTTGCTGTTCTGCCCCGAGAACCGCTCGGCCATCGTCAGGGCCTCGATGGCCGCGTCGTTCCGCCCCAGCTGCTCCAGCGCCTGTCCGCGCATCACGTAGCCGATCCAGAACTCGCCGTCCAGGGCGATGGCCCGCTCGGCGAATCGCAGCGCCTCGGTGTAGTCACGGCCCTGGAAGGCAACCTGGGAGGAGAGCGCGAACACCAGCGGGTTGAGCGGCTCCAGCTCCCGCGCCCGGAGGGTGGCCTGGCGTGCCTCGGGATGCCGGCCCATCTGCGACAGCAGGTGGCCCAGCATCAGGTGCGTGGTCGCCGACCGCGGATCGATGCTCAGGGCGCGGCGGTATCCCGCCTCCGCTTCCGGCCAGCGGTCCCACTCGAAGTACCACTGTCCCATGGCCAGCACGCGGTGGGCTTCGGCGGTGTCTGGTCCGGTTTCGATGGCGCGGCGTGCCGCCTCGCGGGCGCGGTCCCTCACCGTCCCGGGATCCACGTCGCTGTTCAGAGCGCTGCCGGTCAACGTACCGGCGAGCGCGGCCCAGGCCAGCGAGGAGCCGGGATCCAGCACCGTGGCCTTTTCGTAGTACTCGACCGCCTGCCTCGTCGTGGGCGGGGTCCGCTGCCGCTCGAAGTTGAGGCCACGGAGGAACAGGTCGTAGGCATCCGGGCTCGACGTCTGCCGGCGGGCCAGGGTGCTGGCCCGCTCCGGCGAGAGGCGCCCGTGAATCTGCCGGACGATGTCCTCGCTCAGCTCGCGCTGCACGCCGAGCAGGCCCGCGACGAGCCGGGCCAGAGCGCCGGCCGACGATCACGCATACCGTCGAACTGCAGAACGGCCGGAGCTTCGTCTCGTCGGGGACGAACGCCTTCTACCGCACGGGTGAGCTCGCGCCCTATCGCACCGGCTGCTCGACGGCGACGGGCGCCCGCTTCTGAGAGGCCAGGGCGCCAGGCTTCCGGGGGGGCCACTGCGGTCCCCCGGCCGCCGCACACGCGTCGTGGCGAGTTGCCCGCCGTTGACTGAGGTCATGGTCACGCGCCCCGAGCAACCTACGTGAACGAGTAGACCCGCACGTGGTCTTCGACGCCGAAGGAGCCGGGAACACCCCGGGCGGCCAGTTCGGCGGCCGTCCGGTCGGCCTGATTGTCCACGACGCCCATCAGATCGATGCGTCCATTGCGGACGATGATGTGGATCGGGTACTGGCCGAAGGGCTCGAGACCGAGCTCGCGCTCACGCCTCATGAAGGCGGCGTTCCAGCGGTCCAGTCCTCCCGACGGCGCGTACCTGGACAGGAACGCATTGCCATAGATCGCATAGAACGTCTTCCACCTCAGGTTGTCGTCATGGTCCGAGGCGGGAAGCGGCTCGATGTTGTTGATGACCGTATCGACACCAGGGACGCGTTTGACCGCGCGCTCGGCGCCCGCCTTGAGCCCGGGTGCATAGGCGCTGCCCTCGAGCGTGACCGTCCCCTGGTCATAGCGGAAGCTGATCGCGTCGAAGGGGCCGTAGTAGGGCAGCCACAGGAGCGCCTGCCGGATGTCCGGCGAGGGATCCGTGACCACCGGCCGCGCCTGCAGCGGGGCGGTGGCCGCAATGCCGACGGCCATCAGCACCGCCAGCCCGATCACCCATCGTTTCATCGACGTACCCTCCAGACGACCTCGCCGGCCGTCTGATCGGTGAGACGGACGGGCGCGTGACAGGGATCTGGCTGCCGCGTGACATCGGTGACAGCGTTGACCGGCATGGCAGGCGGCTGAGCCAGTTGGCCTCCACGATGTAGACTGGCGCTCGATGCCCCGGTACACGAACGAGCGTGCCGAGACCGACGTCAGCATCTCGACACTCCCGGCCGGCTACTACACGTCGGCGGACTACTTCGCGCGCGAGACCGATCGGCTGTTCCGGCGCCTGTGGCTCTTCGTCGGCCGCGACGACGATGTGCCGTCGCCCGGCCACTTCGTGACGAAGCGGATCGCCGGCGCCGAGGTGCTCGTCATCCGCGACGAGGCGGGAACGCTCCGCGCGTTCCACAACGTGTGCCGCCATCGAGGAACGCTCCTCTGCACGGAGGCCGCGGGGCAGCTGCGCGGGTTCGTCCAGTGCGCCTACCACTCGTGGACCTACCGGCTCGATGGTGCCCTGCACAGGGCGCCACACATGGACAAGGTCACCGGCTTCCGCGTGGAGGACTGGCCGCTCGTGTCGATCCCGCTCGAGGTGTGGGCGGGCAACGTGTTCATCCATCTCGGCGACCCGTCCGAGCCGACGCCCTCGTTCCGGGACTACCTCGATGGCGTGGACACGAGATTCCGCAACTGGCGGATGGGCGAGCTCCGCACGGTGGCCATTCGCACCTACCACCTCCGCGCCAACTGGAAGCTGGTCATCGCGAACTACCACGAGTGCCTGCACTGCGCCAACGCGCACCCGCAGCTCGTGAAGCTGTCGCATCCGCTCTCGGGCGACAACGAGCCGCCGCACCCGACGTGGCTCGGCGCGTCGATGGACCTGATGCCCGGGTGCGCGACCCTCTCGACGCTGGCGGAGCCGGCACGTGCGTCGCTGCCGGGGCTCGATGCCGGGCAGCGCCGCCGCGTCTACTACTACGCGATGCTGCCGACGATGCTGCTCAACCCGCATCCCGATTACGTGGTCACGTTCGCGCTGAACCCGATCGCTCCGGACCGGACGGACATCACGTGCCACTGGCTGATGCATCCGGACGAGATTGCGCGGCCCGGCTTCGATCCGAGCGACGCCGTGGAGTTCTGGGACGTGACGAACCGGCAGGACTGGGCGCTGTCGGACCAGGCCCAGGCCGGGATCGCCTCGCAGGGCTATCGCCCGGGGCCCTACTCGAACCGCGAGGAGCTGCTCGCGGCCTTCGACCGGTGGGTGATCGCGCGCGTCGGGCCGCTTCAGGAGCCTGGAGCCCTCACGCCTCCTTGAGCGCCTCGGCGGGCTAGGTCATGCCATCACCGTGCCTGGCGACGAAGTGGTCATGGTACGGGGTGACATTCCGGTCGGCGACCGCGAAGGTCGCCACACGCATCCAGGGGTCCTCGTCGGCCACGTCGAGGAGGGGACGGTGACGCTCGACGATGAAGGAAAGCCATCGGTGGTCTACAAAGCCGGGGACACGTTCTTCGTCGAGGCTGGCAAGGTTCACGAAGGTATCAACACGGGCAACGTCCCCGTGAAGGTGCTTGCCGTGTTCGTCGTCAAGACGGGCGCGCCGCTGACCACACCGGCCAAGTAGTCGCGGAGGCAGCCTCTGGACGATCGTCAGTGAACGGGTGGGGGTGAACGGAACGCGCCGCATCAGACCTTCGCGGGGTGATTGGTCAGCTGTTCGCCCCCGCACGCGCGACGCCACGCTCATGGCGCCGCGGCGTTCGCCATCGGCACCCGCCGCCGCATCTCCTCGCCGAAGTTCAGCAGGAACGTCGCGTGCAGGTTGGCCGTGCGCTCCTCGTCCGGCGCCCTGGGCGGCGTGACGATGCGGCGGCCATCGGGCGTGACGTCGAAACGCGGGCTCGGGATCGCGCTCGGGCGATGGGGGAGACGTTCCGGGACGTCTGGTGCCAGGAAACGGCGTCAGGCTGCTCTGCCGCACATGCCTCGGACTCTCACGCCATGGCTGCTCGGAGCCGGCGCCGACGTGTTGGTCACGGGGGATGCTGCCTTGCGCGAGGTGGCCGGTCGGGCACCACGGGACATTCTCTCACCGCGTGGGTTGTGGGAGCGGCTGCGCGGAACGGATCCGGAGTCCACGAATGATCAGCGGCCCGCACGCGGGGCGCGCGTGCGGGTGGCGATCGAGGATCACCTGCCGGCTGCCGAGCACGCGCCCGACTATCGGCCTGGAAATCGCTCGCCGGGGCGTGTGAGAGGCCCTACACCTTCTTCGCGACGTGGCGCACACCAGGCACGTCCTCGAGGTCCGCATCCTGCGTCCACAGGGTCGCATCGGCCTCGTGTGCCGTGGCCAGCATCATGCTGTCGGCCATCGGCAGGCCGTGCTTCACCGACAAACGCGCCGCAGACCACGCGAGGGCCTCGCTCAGCTCCACGACGCTGCCTTGCCGCATCACGGCCACGACCTGCAGGGCGGCGTCGTGGTCACGCTGCTGCAGCACCCGCTTGAAGACCTCGCAGAGGCTGATCGTCGGCACGACGAGGTCTGCGGGCTCCTCAATCGCCGCGGCGAAGAACCCCGCGTTGGGCCCGTCGGCGAAGTACTCCAGCCAGCCGGACGAGTCGACGACGTTCACATCCGGTCCCGCTCGCGCGTCACGGTCGTGTCGATGCCGCGCAGGAAGCCCTTGAGCTGCTTTGCCGGCCGAACCGGCACGAGCTCGATGCGATCGTCGTAGGCGATGGCGTGCACCTTCTGCCCCGCACGGAGCTTCAGGCGCGCCCGGATCTCCTTCGGAATGACCACCTGGAACTTCGGCGAAATGGTGACCGTGTCCATCAACACCTCATCGATGACGTTATCGTCGTAACGGTATCGCATCGATTCGCATCCTGAATACGGCCGGAGTGCTGCGGCCTGCGGAGTGTCGCTCGCTGGACGCGATTCACCTCGCCACCGCGCTCGAGCTCGGCGATGAGCTGAGCGTGCTCGTCACGTACGATGACCGGATGATCGCCGCCGCGACGCAGTTGGGCTACAGGATCGCGCACCCGCGTTGACGGGCATGGGGGCTTTGGGGTCTCATCGGCTGGTTTGGCTGGCCCGCGCCGCCGCATGGCCCTCAGCGGCCGCCGCGCCGCAGCGTCTCCACCTCGATCGCGGCCAGCAGGGCCATCGCACCGCCCCTGTCGTCGGCGCCGTTGATGATGGGCCGGGTCAAGTAGTACTCGCGAGACTCGTTGGCGCCGGTTCCCGAGCAGACGTCGCGCAGCGTCCCGTCCTCGTTCACCCGCGCGACGACCGCCTGCCACCCGCGGTCCACGGCCTCGCGATACGTGGCGGCCTCAATCCAGCCCCGCGAGATGCCGCGCGCCATCGCCGCTGTCGTCATCGCCGTCACCGTCAGCTCGCGGTAGCTCGTCGGCTCGTCCACCACCTGTCGCCAGCTGCCATCGTCGGACTGGTGCCGCACCATGGCGGCGACGTGCCGGCGATAGATGTCGAGCACCTGGTGCCGCTCGCTCCAGGAGTCCGGCAGGTAGGTGAGGGCTTCGGTGAGGCCCAGGAGCGCGAAGCCGTTGCCCCGGCCCCAGGCATGGGGGGCCTTCTCGGCGTGGGTGAACAGGCCATCGGGCCGCTGCAGGCGTTGGGTCCAGACCGTGAGAAGCGGCCGGACGAATCCCGCATAGGCGCCGTCGTTCACGCGCGACAGGAGCGCGCTCGCCATGAACATGTCGTCGGTCCACTCGGTCGCGAACTTCACGCCACCCGGTGTGGGCGGCAGGATGAACGCCGCGGCCTTCTGCGCGAGGGCGCCGGCGTCGGCGTTGCCGTCCAGCCGCGCGGCGTCGGCAAAGGCCAGGTGCCCCGCCAGGCTCGTCAGGCGGAACGGCTCGGCAATGGCCGGCGTGCGGCCGTCGATGAAGGGCTGCATCTCGCGGCGCGGCTTCTCACGCCACCGCGCTTCTCCGGTGAGCTCGGCAAGACGCAGCGATCCGGACCAGGCGAGGCCCGAGATGTAGCTCATGGACGGCGCCGTGGGGTACTTGGCCGCAAGCACGCGGGCGATGTCGAGCGGCGTGCGCTCGCCAGACGCCTGGGGCACACCTCGCACGACCGACGACGTCGACACGAGCATCAGCAGCGACAGCGTGATCAGATATCGCATGGGCCGTCACTCGCCATGGCTGGGAGCGTGATGGTGCGGGCCGCAGCCGGCAGGGCCGCGACGGACAGGGTAAGAGCGAGAGCCGGTCGCGTGGTCATGACGCCGGATCATACTTCCCGCGCGCCGCGTTGGCGCGGATCTTCAAGACGTCGCGAGCCATCCGCCACGAGTCCGGGAAGGGCGAGACCCGCGACAGCGTGCGGTAGTGCCACTCAATGGGCAACTCGTGCACGCGCAGGCCAAGACGCCGCGCGATCGCGAGCGCTTCGATGTCGAAGGCCCAGCCATCGATCGTCGTGCGGGAGAAGACCGCATCCGCTGCCGCGCCCGTGAAGAGCTTGAAGCCACACTGCGTGTCCTGGATGCCCGGCACGACCAGGCTGCGCACGAGCGCATTGAACGCCCGGCCCATCAGGTGGCGATGCCCGGGTTCGCCGACCCGCGTCGCGCCGGCGCCTTCGCGGCTGCCGATGACGATGTCGAACGACGACGGGACCAGCGCGAGGAACCGCGACAGCTCCTCGACCGGCATCGAGAGGTCCGCGTCGCACATGAAGCGGAGGTCGTGCCGGGCCGCCAGCATGCCGGCGCGCACCGCTCCACCCTTGCCGCGGTGCGCCTCGCGCTGCAGGACGATCCGCGCGTCCTCCGCGGCCAGGCGCCCGACCATCTTCGTCGTGGCATCCCCCGATCCATCGTCGACGACGCGGATCTGCCAGTCGAGGCCGAGCATCGTGAGGTGAGACCGGAGGGCGGCAACCGTCTGGCCGATGCGCGACGCCTCGTTGAACGTCGGGATGATGACGGCAAGGGAGGCGCTCATGGTGTTGGCGCCGCTTCGGCGAGTCGCCCGCCCGCCGTCTGAATCTCTCCGACACACGCGCGATAGGGGCCGGGCAGCACGAGAACGACGCCGGGTAGCACGTGCAGGGCGGTCGCATCGCCCTCGCCCTGGACGATCGGAAGACGACGAACGGCTTCCCACTGCGCCGGCGAGAGCAGCAGCGGCGTCTGCCGTGCCGGGTCGGTCAGCCGCGTGCGGAGCTCGGTGTCATACCGCTCCATGCCCTCGACCCACTCGCCCGTGTCCCGCAGCAAGTAGTAGATCTGGTGGACCCCGAGGTACGGATTGTAGGGATCGCTGCGATAGATACCTCGACGCAGCCCGGGGTCCGTCCGGGCCAGGTTCAACAGGCAGTCCCGCGCCGAGCGGAGCGGGTGATGCACGGTGAGCGCGCGATCCACGGTGCGCGCGGCGGTCTCGAGAGGCAGGAGCAGGACGAGGAACGTCACGGCCGCCACGCGTGCTGCGGCGAGACCGTGCCCGAGCCAGACCAGCAGGAGGACGGCCACCAGGACCGGACGGAGCACGGAGGAGTTCCTGAACAAGCGGATGTCGCCCGCGGCGATCGTGATCGAGCCGTTCACGAACGTGACGGCTGCGAGCACGACTCCCGCGGCGGCCAGCATCAGCAGCAGCCGGCGCAGCCAGGACCCGACTGCAGGCTGCCAGACGTGCACACGGGCCCTCCATGCCAGAACGCGCTCGCCTGCCTGCCGGTCGAACACTCCGAGGGCATCCGCGCACAGCCAACCGGTCGCAAGCGCCGGGCCCGGCAGGAACGGGTAGGCGTAGTGGCCGACCTTGGAGGTTCCCAGCGAGATCAGGCCGACAGGCAGGGCCCACCAGAGCAGGAGCAGCGCCGCCATGCCTCGGCCCGGCCCGCGCAGCCGCCAGAGCCCGTACAGAATGCCGCCGACGACGAGCACGCGCGCCGCGTCCACCGTCAGCAGCGCGCCAACGCCGGGCACGTCGCTCCGCAGGCGCGCCCACGTGTCGGTCAGGTAGAAGTGCCACGGCTGCACGTGCGCGGGATCGATGAACGTCGTGAACCGCCTGTAGACGTGGGCGCCGAAGATCGTCGACCAGAACTCGTCGGGATGCGTGAGCAGCTGATAGACGAACCACGGCACAATCAGCGCGGCCGCGGTGATGGCGGGGACGATCCACTCACGCCATCGCCGCCGCACGACGTCCCGTCCAGCCGGCGTCGCGATGAGGGCCGCCACCGCGACCATCGGCAGGAACAGGGCAGCGACGAACTTCGTCATGAACCCGAGCACGAACCACAGCGCCGCAGCCATCGCGTGTCGTCGTCTCGTGACGACCGTCCCGCCGGACGCCCAGGCGACCACGTGGAAGAGCCCCGCGGCGTAGCTGAGGACGAGCGCGCTCTCCATGTTGTTCTCCCTGAGCCCGTGGTGGAAGAGCAGGGAGTGGTACGACAGCAGGAGGATCAGCGCGACGGCGCCGCACACGATCCCGGCCAGCCGCCAGCCGAACAGCATGAGGTAGCCGAAGGCCGCGGCGCCGAGCGCCGCATCGATCAGGCGGACGCCGGCAACGGTGCCCGGGATCAGACCGAGCCGCAGGGGAACGGCCGCGAGCCAGAACTTCAGGGGTGGCTTCTCGAGGAACGGGCCGTCGGTGTCCACGTAGCGCGGCGTCAACCAGTCGCCGGTTTCGGCCATGCGCAGGGCGGCGTAGGTGTAGATGGTCTCGTCGTTCTCGATGTCCTGCCGATCGAGGCCGAGGAACAGCGGCAGGCAGCAGGCGACGAGGATGGCGGCCGCCACCGCGCCGAGTACCGGGGAGCGGCCCGGCCAGGTGGCGGACGGCGAGGGTGGGAAGGGGCTGGCGGTCTCAGGAAGCGCCACACTCACATGTCCAGTCGTTGCATCATGATATCAATTTTGTAATCATGATGGCATGACTCGGACGCAGATCCAGTTGACCGACGAGCAGGCAGAGGCGCTCCGCCGCCGCGCGAGGAGCGAGAACGTCTCCATCGCCGAACTCGTCCGGCGCGCCATCGACGCGTTCACGCGCACCGGGCCGCCGGGTGCGCGCGAGGTTCGTCATCGCGCCATGCAGGCCGCAGGCCGATTTGCGTCCGGGGTCAGCCACACGTCCAGCCGCCACGACGAGGCGCTGGCCGAAGCGTTCCGCTCGCGATGATCCTGGTCGACACCTCCGCGCTGTACGCGGTGCTCGACCGCGACGACGAGAACCACCCGGCCGCCAGGGCGACGTGGGAACGTCTTCTGGAGGGCGACGAACCGCTCTTAGTGACCAACTACGTCGTCGTCGAGACGACGGCACTGGTCCAGCATCGACTCGGCATGGAAGCGGTCCGCGTGCTGTGCGGCGACGTGCTCCCGGCGCTCATCCTGCACGTGATGTCCGAGGACGATCACCGGCACGCGCAGAACGCGATGCTGGCCGCGGATCGCCGGAAGCTGAGCCTCGTCGATTGCAGCAGCTTCCACGTGATGAGGGACCGCCAGGTGCGCACGGCGTTCGTGTTCGATCCGCACTTTCGCGAACAGGGCTTCGAGATTCTGCCGCCACCCACGCCGGTTGACGACGACGGTTGACCCGACGCGTTCCCCCGCACACGGCGCACGCGACGTGAACCTGCGGCACCAGCGAAGGCACCGGAGGCTCGACGAGCACGCCGGGCAGCAGTTCCGTCGCTACTGCACCGGCCTCAGGAACACCGAGCCGCCGGATCCGGACCAGGTGCGTTGTCATCGCCCGCGTGCTCCTCGCGGACGCGGCGGACCGACCGTTCGATGGCGGCCGCCTTGTTCAGGAGCACGTCATCGGCCATGGACGGTCCCCTCCGACCGTACCCGCTCGAGGATGGCGCGGCGCTCCTCGTTGAGGCGCGCGCAGGCGGTGAACGTCCGATCCTCGAAGTGTCCGCGGGCGGCCGGATCGCCGTCAAGGAGCAGCGTGTCGTGCGCCACCACCTGGATGGCCATGACCGGCGTGGCCGCCCCGAGGTCGACCAGGTCCACATCCCGGCCCAGCCGGGCCGCGAGGCGCTCCTGCAGGTCGAATCGGCTTGCCTGCGGGAGACGCGTACGAGTGAGCACCGCCACGTCGATGTCGCTTCCAGGATGCGTCGTGCCATGAGCGGACGACCCGAAGGTAGATCGCAAGGACATCGGGCAAAGCCTTTCGCAGCTCGTCCACGATGGTGCGATCCCGAGTGGCAGGGTCGAGAGGCATGTCGCGAGGGCAGAGATTGTCCCCCCTAGCCCGTCATCACGTGGTCCGCATCGTCGAGAACAGCTCGGCGTGCCGCCGCAGGATGCGTGCGCGCTCGGCCTCGTTCGGCTCGAGCGTCCAGACGTCGCGCTCCGACGTGCCGCCCAGGACGATGCCGTCGCGGCGCGGCATCATGTAGAGGAAGCCGCCGGGGCTCTCGATGTCGAGCTTGAGGCCGCCCGTGGTGGAGTAGTCCACGCCGGGCTGCGGCGCGAGCACGTGCAGCTGGCCTTTCAGCGGCACCAGCTCCATGTCGCCCATCAGGTCGCGCGATCCGAGCCCGGTGCAGTTGACGATGGCCGGCTCGTCGAGGCGGCCGAGCTCGGCCTTCGACTGGAAGCGGCGCACCTCGAGACGGCCGCCGAAGATCATGAAATCGCGCAGCAGCGCGTCGAGTGCGATCGAGGGCTCGAAGCGCATGTCGCGCCGGCGCACCACGTAGGTCGATGCGAACGGGTGCTCGCCCGGGCCCAGCACCTCGCGCTCGCCCTGCACAGACTCGGGCAGCAGCGAAATGCCGCCGCGCACCTCCGCATTCTCGGTCGGCGAGTAGTTGTTCACCCACGACACGCCCATGGCCGGGTTGGCCAGGAGCTGCCACTGCCGGTAGCTGATCTCGACCGCCCGCCGGAACTGCGCCTCCCACTCGGGCGTGCGCTGCGAGAAGTCCACCAGGCCCGACGTCGGCGTGAACGCGGCCTCGGCCATGTTCGAGGTCGTGTCGGGCGGGACGGCGGCGGCGTAAATCGTGGTCTGGATGCCGCGTCGCTGCAGCAGGCGCGCGCAGGCGATGCCGACGATGCCGCACCCGATGACGGCGGCGCGCCGGTGTCCCGCCTCGCTCACCATGTCGGCCGCCAGCGTGCCGGTGCCCCACGACAGCGACCAGCCGGCGCCGCCGTGGCCGTAGTTGTGGACGAGCAGCCGATCGTCCAGCTTCTCGGCGCGCAGCACGAAGCCGTGCGGGCGATGCGGCCGGAGGCCGACCGTGGATCGGATCACGAGCTCCGGAGCCACGCGCAGCGGCGTCAGCCTGACGGGGGCACGCCGTGCCGCCGGCGCGGCCGCCCGCGTGGCGGGCGTGGCGCGCGCGGCGCAGCCGCCGAACGTGGCGCCCACGGCGCCGAGCAGGCCGGTTTTCAGTGCGTGTCGTCTGTCCATGGCGGTCATCGTCTCGGAATGGATGTCTCAAACAGAGCGACGCGCTCTGGCAGCGAGCCGATTCGGCTCCAGGGATGTCAGGGCCTCGAATCGGTCCATCCCGCTAGTCTGATATGGAATGACCGGTTGTCAAGGGCCTGTTGTAGCTGTGGAAAACGGTTCTCAGCGGCTCGCGACGACCCGCAGCTGCGAGCGTGAGCGGGTGCGCGGGGGCGCCGGTTCGAGGCGATCCTCCAGCGCGATGAACATCTGCGCGAGGTGGGGCGCCAGCATCTGCAGCATGCGCACCTCGTCCTCTCCGAACGGCTCGGGCCCATAGAGGCTCAGCACTCCCATCCGATCCAGAGGGAGGGCCGTGCAGAACCGGAGCCCGGCGATCGCCGCCTCGGGCCCGAGGTCCAGGTGGGCATCGGAGTTGACGATCGGCTGCCGGTGATCCGCGACCCATCCCGTCAACCGGTCGCCGACGCCAAACTCCACGCCCTGCAGGATCCCTGACGCGTCCCCGCCGACGAACCGCGCCGACAGCGTGGCGGCCGAGCCGTCCACCATGAAGAACGCGCCGCTCGCGCGGGGCACCAGGTGCCTGACCTGCTGCCACACCATGGCCGCGACGTCGGCAGCGGTCGGCCGGCCGCCGACGATGCGGGCCAGGTTGATGAGCGTCAGGAGCGCGTCGGGCGCATCGGGAGCCCCAGAGGCCGGGACCACGGCCTCCGCGGGCGCTGGCTGCACCGGCGGCGACGGCGGCACCGGCGCCACTGCTCGGGTGATCAGCTGCACGGCCTTCTGCAGGTGAGGAGAACTGCCGGTGGCGATCGGCCCGATCTCGCGGCAGGTCTCGGCGAACAGATCGACGATGGCCGGGTCGTACATGGTCCCGCGGCCCTCGCGGATGATCGCCAGCGCCTGATCGTCGGTCATTGCCGGCCGGTACGGCCGATCGGAGGTGAGCGCGTCGTAGCAGTCGACGACCGACAGAATGCGCGCGCCAAGCGGGATGTCGGTGCCCTTCAGCCCGTTCGGATAGCCGGTACCGTCCCAGCGCTCGTGGTGGGCGCGCACGATCGGGACCACGGGGAACGGAAAGTCGATGGCCGACAGGATGTCGGCGCCGACGTCCACGTGCAGCTTCATCGTCTCGAACTCGGCGGCCGTCAGCTTGCCGGGCTTGTTGAGGATGCGTTCGGGCACCGCCAGCTTGCCCGTGTCATGGAGCAGCGCGGCGGCCTGAATCGCCTTCAGCTCGATGTCGTCGAGCGTACCGAGCCGCCGGGCCAGGGCGACCGCGTAGTGGCGGACGCGATGGACGTGGCTGCTGGTGACGCCGTCCTTGGCTTCGATGGCGGTCGAGAAGGCCTCGATCGTCGACAGGTAGAGGCGGTCGACCTTCTGGACGTGCCGCTCGGCGTCTTCGAGCCGTCCGGTCCAGGATCGCATCGCGAAGTGGAACATCGCGAACAGCGGCACCACGCCGGACAGCGCGGCGAGGCCGACCGACTGGACCGCAACCGCGACGAAGAACGCCGCCGAGGCGGCGCCGGCGTAGTTGAGGCCGACGACGGTGAGGCCGCGCCAGACCACGAGCGGCGAGATGCCCTTCTCGAGGCCGACGGCCACGGCGGTGAGGGCCGAGTTGAGGACGTAGTACACCGCCGTCAGCCCGATCAGCGGCACGATGAAGTGATTGGGAGAGACGTGCTCCTCGAACAGCGGCGCCGAGCCGAGCGTCGCGAAAAAGACCGCGCAGCCGGCCCGGAACGCCAGGGCCGGCGCGGCCAGATTGAAGACGACGCGCCGCAGCGCGTAGCCGCGGCCGTAGCACATCAGCACGCTGTCGATCGCAATGGTGACGGTGGCGAGCGGCGCGCCGAACAGCACGCCCGACGTGATGAAGAACGTGTCGGCGACCGAAAACCGCGCGTTGAGGCCCGGGATCCGCAGGGCGAAACGCCCGGCGAGGAGCGCCAGCACCGCGAACACCGCGGCGTGGGCCGGGTGAGCGACCGCCGGGACCTGGAGCGCCGCGCGCGTCACGACCACCGCGCCGACGAGCCCCACCGCCGCGACGTAGAGATCGAGCGTGCGGCCGCTCGCCCCTGGACCCGCCCCGTGCGATCCGGGCTCCGGACGCGCCGCGGTCACTGATCCCCTCTGATCGAGTCGCCCCAGATGATCTGGTTGCCGCTCGTCGTGCTCGTGTCGCCCCAGATGATCTGGTTGCCGGAGGTCGTGTTGACGTCGCCCCAGATGATCTGTTGTCCCGAGGGGTTGAAGGTCTGGTCACCCCAGATGATCTGCTGGCCGGTGGGGTTGAACACCTGATCGCCCCAGATGATCTGCTGGCCGCCGGTCGTGAAGAGCTGATCGCCCCAGATGATCTGCTGGCCGCGCGAGTCTGTGGGCTGATCGCCCCAGATGACCCGCGCCGCGGCGGTCCTGCCGAGCCGGTTGAGCATGCCGGGGAGGAGCGACTGGCTGATGTCGATCAGGCCCCAGGCGCGCAGCCCGGCTGTCCCGGCGGCTTGATCGAGGCGCGCCCCGCCCGCGGCGTAGGCGCGGCCGGAGGCGGCGACGATCCGGTTGCCGATGGTCGTCGAGGGGAGCGCGCTCAGCAGCTCCGGCACGGCGCTGCTCATCCGTCGCGCCGCGGCGAGATTCACGGCGCCGGTACCGGCCGCCAGCACGCCCTCGCCGGGCATCGGCGACGCGGTCAACTGCAGGGTCACCTTGACCTGGCGCGGGCTCAGCGTCGGCGCCGACTCCAGCAGCAGCGCGACCCCGCCGCTCACCAGGCCGGCCGCCATGCTGGTGCCGCTCATCGTGAAGTAGGCATCGGCGCCCGCCCCGGCGACGTGCTGCTGCGGGTACCGGGTCGCGAGGTACGAGCCGACGGCCTCGAGCGACACGATCTTGTTGCCCGGCGCCGCGACGTCCGGCTTGAGGAAGAAGTCGGTGTTCGTGGGGCCGCGCGAACTGTAGGTGGTGATGGTGTCATCGGCCCTCGACACCGTTCCCCAGGTGTTGAGCGCGGCCACCGTGATCGCGCTCGGCGAGTTGCCCGGGGTCGAGATGCTGCCGAACACCGGCCGGCCGTTCTCGTCCTTGCCGGCATTGCCGGCCGAGGCGACAACGACGAGCCCGGACGCGACCGCGCGCTCCGCGGCCACACAAAGCGGATCTGCGACACAGGATTCGACCACCGGGTGGCCGAGCGAGAGGTTCATCACGCGAATGCGATAGCGGATGCGGTTGGCGACCACCCACTGGATGCCGGCGATGACGTCGCTCGTATAGCCCTGACCCTCGGCGCCGAGGACCCGGACGTTGACGAGGTGGGCCCCCGGCGCGATCCCGGTTCGATAGCGCGTCGTGAGGTTGGAGCGGGCCGTACCAGCGACCAGGCCGGCGATGTGAGTGCCGTGCCCGTAGCGGTCGCCGACGCTCGGGTCGCCGGGGACGAAGCTGACAGCCGCCACCACCTTGCCGTCAAGCGCCGGATGCGGCGCGATCCCGGAATCGACGATCGCAACCCCGATGCCCTGGCCGGTGACGCCCGGCGCCGTGACGAGACCGAGCGGGCCCCGAATCGGCCCGCGCGCCTGATCCCCGCCCATCGCCCGATCCGAGACCGCCATCGCCGGCACCACCCGCAGATCGCGAGACACCGCCTCGACGCCGGGGACGCTCCTCAACACGTCGAGCGCCGAGGGCCGGGCTTCGACGACGACGAAGCCATCGAGCACTTTCACGACCGCAAGGCCGTCGCGGCTGGCGGCCTGGACGATCGCCGAGACATCGCCGCGGATGATCGCGCGAACGGGGTCGTCGCCCCCTGAGAGCAGCAGCGCCAGCAGGTCCGAGGAGATCGTCGCCAGCGGCGCCACCACCTGACCGGACACACCTCCGTTGAGGCAGAGCGCAAGCAGGCCGGCAGCCAGAATTCGGGGGACACGCGTCACGAGCCACTCCTTCGCGTCCTTCTCGCTGGCAAGAGAGAGGCCAGAAGCTGACAGGAGCGTCGTCCAGGGTCGTCCTTGAGCGTTATGTCACTCTGTTCAAACGGGTTGGGAGCGGAAGCATCCGGCGTCTCGTCTGACGTTTTTGGCGGTCGGGTGCCCTATTTCGCGTCATCTAACGGAACGGCAGCGGCTGGTCCTCGTCCCAAGTACTTGTCTGCCAGATGTTTGGCGATGGATGTGCCGGGCCGGCACAGGAGTCGCAGGATTGAACAGCCCAGCGTCGCTCCGGGCCTCGATGGGACACGCGGCGAACTCTCTCTACATGCTGGGGAGCGCGACCATGATGATCCGCGCCGGCTCCGCCCTCGGCTCGCGCCAGACCCGTCGTCCCCTATAATCCCCACGACCGCGGGACGGGTCGCAACGGCTGGAGCCCAGCCATGCCTGTGAACGTCGGCGACCGTGTCGGACACTACGAGCTCACCGCGCTCCTCGGCGAGGGCGGCATGGGCCGGGTGTATCGGGCCACCGACTCGAAGCTGCGCCGCGACGTGGCCCTGAAGATGCTCCCCGGGAGCTTCCTCGACGACCGCGAGCGCGTCGCCCGCTTCGAGCGTGAGGCCCAGGTGCTGGCGGCGCTCAATCATCCCAACATCGCCGCCATCTACGGAGTGGAGGAAGCGGTCACCGACGGCCGGCGTGAGCCCGCCCTCGTTCTGGAACTCGTCGAAGGGCCGACGCTGGCGGACCGGATCGCGCGAGGCTCCCTGTCGCTGGCAGAAGCCCTGCCCATTGCGCGACAGATCGCCGAAGCGCTCGAGGCCGCTCACGAGGCGGGCGTCGTCCATCGCGACCTGAAACCCGCGAACGTCAAGCTCCGCCCCGACGGCACCGTCAAGGTGCTCGACTTCGGACTTGCGCGGACACTGGGACGTGACCCTGAGGAGTCGGGGCAGGTTTCACAGTCGCCGACGGTCACGAGCCCGGCCATGACGCGCGCAGGCGTCATCCTCGGGACGGCTGCGTACATGAGCCCCGAGCAGGCCCGCGGCGACGTCGCCGACCGGCGCGCCGACGTCTGGGCCTTCGGCTGCGTACTCTTCGAGATGCTGACCGCCCGCCGTGCGTTCGAGGGCGGGACGGTGTCCGATACGCTGGCCGCCGTCCTCCGCGCCGAGCCCGAGTGGGATCGGCTGCCAGCGGATCTCCACCCGCGCGTGCGCCTGCTGCTCGAGCGATGTCTGGAGAAGAACGTCAGGAATCGCTACCAGGGGATCGGCGATGCCCGCGTCGATGTGCAGCATGTCCTGGCTCACCCCGGGGCGGACGCCGCGTCCCACGGCACCGCGTCGCCTGCCGC
>JBFWQE010000081.1:0-23038 GCA_050249615.1 Vicinamibacterales bacterium | reverse complement strand
GATGGGCGGCATCCCTCCAGTATAGGTGCGGGCGGGTGCGAACAGGTGCGGGCGGGTGCGAACGGGTGCGGGCAGGTGCGAACAGGTGCGGGCGGGTGCGAACGGGTGCGGGCAGGTGCGAACGGGTGCGGGCAGGTGCGAACAGGTGCGGGCGGGTGCGAACGGGTGCGGGCAGGTGCGAACAGGTGCGATAGGCCGGTCTCCCCCTCCCGCCTCTCGACTCTCGTCCCCCGCCCCCCGCCCCCCGCCCCCCGCCCCCCGACTCCCGACTCCCGACCGCTTCCTGTACGATCCCGCTGTGCGGTACCTGCGGATGCTGTCCAACTCGGTGATTGCCGGCGGCCTGGCCGCGGGCTACCTCGCCGTGGTGATGCTCCAGCTCAACCCGCAGTATCCGATCGATCCCGGGGCCCTGACGCCCATCGCGCTGATGATGGGGGCGGCCTATGGCGCCAATCTCACCGTTGTCTTCTACGCGCTCATCGTGCTCCGGCAGATCCTGGCGGTGGAGGTGCTGTCGCCCGGGTGGGTCAGCGTCCGCCTGCTGTCGTGGCTGCTGACGATGGCGGCGGCGGGGGGGGCGACCGTGATGTGGCTCAACCTCCGCGGCTTCAACCCGCAGCTCGATGTGGAGACCACACGCCGGATGGCCGCCGGCGCCATCGTGGTCTCGGCAGCGGCGGGGGTGTTCCTGATGATCGCGCTGGCCCATCTGCGCCGGCGGGGCGGGCGCTCGAGCGCTACGATCCTGGTGCTCACCGCGGTGCTCTCGGTGGTCATGCCCACGGTGCTGCGCGGGCCTGCCCGTGCCGCGCCGCTGCCCGCGCGCGTGCCAGCCCCCGCCGTGAGCGCGGTGACGCCGACCCCCGTCAGCGGCCGCATCGTGATGCTGATGCTGGACGGCGCATCGCTCGACGTCATCTCACCGGCGGTGGCCGAGGGCCGGCTGCCGAACCTCGGGCGCATCTTCGACGGCGGCGCCGTGGTCCACCTGGCCACGCTCCGCCCGACGCAGGCGGAGACCGTGTGGAGCGCGGTTGCCACGGGGCGGGGCCCGATGCAGAACGGCGTGCGCTCGTCGGCATCGTATCGCGTGCTGGGCGTGACGCCGGTCATCTCGCTGCTGCCGGACTACTGCTTCGCGCAGGCGCTGGTGCGGCTGGGGTTCCTCTGGCAGGAGCCGCACTCGGCCGACGACCTCGGCGCGCGGCCCCTCTGGCGGATCCTGAGCGACCAGGGCGTGTCGGTGGGCGTGATCGGGTGGCCGCTCACGCAGCCCGCCGCGCCGGTGCACGGCTTCATGGTGAGCGAGGCCTTTCACCGGATGGACGGCCCCGCGCTCGATCTGGACGGCCCTTCTGCGGTGTGGCCGCCGTCGATGCTCGAGTCGGCGCGCGCCAGCCTGTCGTCGGTGCCGGACCCCGACCCTGTGGCACTGGTCTCGGTGATGGGCGGCCCGCCCGCCGGCGACTACGACCTGGGGAGCGATCCCGAGCCGGTCATCGCCGATCGCGTCCACGCGACGTTGCTCCGCGTGTTCGATTCCGCGTCACCACGCTTCCTCGCGGTGCGCTTTCCTGGCGTCGACGCGGTGGGGCACTACTTCCTCCGGTACGCCACGCCGTCGGCGTTCGGCGACGTGTCGGACGAGGAGCGGCGCCGCTACGGGCGAGTCCTCGAGCAGTACTACGGCTTCCTGGACGGGCAGGTCGGCCGCTTCCTGGCTGGGCTGGGCCCCGACGACGTGCTGCTGGTGGTGTCGTCATTCGGGATGGAGCCGCTCAGCGTGGGGAAGCGACTGCTCGAGCGGGTGGTCGGCAACGCCGCCATCAGCGGCACGCACGAGCGGGCGCCGGACGGCTTCGTGCTGGCCTACGGGGCCCCGGTGCAGCCCGGCCGCCCCGGCCGCGCGTCGGTCGTGGACATCGCGCCGACCATCCTCTACTTCTTCGGCCTGCCCGTGGGGCGTGACATGGAGGGCTTCGCGCGGACCGAGCTGTTCCGCCCGGCGTTCACGTCGGCGCGGCCGGTGACGTACATCCCGACGTATGGAAGGTGAGGGGGTGCCGAGACGGGGTGACCCGTCCATTGGCGATTGCCGATTGCCGATCGGGCGATTCATCGACGATTGGGCGACTGGGGCATTGCGCATTGGATGGAGTCATTGGGTGATTCGGCGATTGCGCCAATCCCCAATCACCCCGATCGCTCAATCCAATGGGCGATGCGGCAATCCCCAATCATCCAATGAATCGTCAATCATCGATCGGCATTCGCTCAATGAGCAGCCGTGCTACACTGTTGGCCTCTTTAATCGCGAACCCGCGAGTTCGCAAAGAGGGACAAATGAAGAGCACCCGCCCCGAGGCCCCGCCATGCCGGTAGTCATGGACGCGGACCGCATCGCCCGCGCGCTCGCGCGCATCGCGCACGAAATCCTCGAACGCAACCATGGGATCGCCGGTGTCGCCCTCGTCGGTGTCCGCTCGCGCGGCGTGCCGCTGGCGCGGCGCATCGCCGCCACGCTCGGCAGCGTGTCGGGCGAGGAGGTGCCCACCGGCGCGCTCGACATCACGCTCTACCGCGACGACCTGATGCGCGCGGCCGTCGGCCCGCAGCCCGTCGTGCGCAAGACCGAGATCCCGTTCTCCATCGACAACCGCACCATCGTTCTCGTCGACGACGTGCTCTACACGGGGCGGACGACGCGTGCGGCGCTCGACGCGCTCATCGACTTCGGCCGGCCGAAGGCCATCCAGCTGGTGGTGCTGGTGGACCGGGGGCACCGCGAGCTGCCGATCAAGGCCGACTACGTCGGCAAGAACGTGCCCACGTCGCGCAAGGAGAGCGTGCAGGTGCGCCTGCAGGAAATCGACGGCGTGGACGAGGTGACCGTCGAGGCGGTGGAGTAGCGCCATGGACGCCGTCGTGGCCGCCACTGCCCTCAGCCAGAAGAACCTGCTCGGCATCGCCGACCTCAGCCCCGAGGAAATCGTGCTCGTCCTCGACACGGCCGAGGCGATGAAGGAAGTCGGCCGGCGCGCCATCAAGAAGGTGCCCACGCTCCGCGGGCGGACGGTGGTGAACCTGTTCTTCGAGCCGAGCACGCGCACGCGCACGTCGTTCGAGATCGCCGAGAAGCGCCTCAGCGCCGACACGCTGAACGTCGCCATCGGCACGTCCAGCGTCGTGAAGGGCGAGACGCTGGTGGACACCGCGATGAACATCGAGGCGATGTCCCCCAGCATGATCGTGCTGCGCCACGGCTCCTCCGGCGCCTGCCACCTGCTGGCCCGCATCTGCAAGGCGGCCATCATCAACGCCGGCGACGGCATGCACGAGCACCCCACGCAGGCGCTGCTCGACGCGTTCACGATCCGGGAGCGGAAGGGCCGCATCGGCGGGCTGAAGGTGGCGATCGTCGGCGACCTGCTGCACAGCCGCGTGCTCCGGTCGAACCTGCTGCTGCTGACGAAGCTCGGCGCCGAGGTCTGGGTGTGCGGGCCGGCCACGCTCATCCCGCCGGGGCTGGATCGGCTCGGCGTGCGCGTGACCACGCGGGTGGACCAGGCGGTGGAGGGCGCGGACGTCGTCATGATGCTGCGCATCCAGCTCGAGCGGATGGAGGGCGGCTACTTCCCCTCGCTGCGCGAGTACTTCACGACGTTCGGCATGACCGAGGCGCGCCTGAAGCGCGCCCGGCCCGACGTCATCATCATGCACCCGGGACCCATCAACCGCGGGGTGGAGATCGCGTCCGAGGTGGCCGACGGCCCGTTCTCGGTGATCCTCGACCAGGTGTCCAACGGCGTCGCGGTGCGCATGGCGGTCCTGTACCTGCTGGCGGGTGGAGCGGACGATGAAACGGTTGCTTAAGGGCGGGCGCGTGGTGGATCCGGCGAGCGGCATCGACGGCCGGTTCGACCTGCTCATCGACGGCGATCGCGTTGCGCAGGTCGGGCCCGACCTGCCGGTGTCGCTGGCCGAGGGCGGCGAGGTGCTGGAGCTCGGGCCCGGGCTCGTCGTCTGCCCCGGCTTCATCGACATGCACGTGCACCTGCGCGAGCCGGGACAGGAGCACAAGGAGACGGTGGCCACCGGCGTGTTGTCGGCCGTGGCGGGCGGCTTCACCGCCGTGGCGTGCATGCCGAACACGAAGCCGGTGAACGACAACGCCGGCGTCACGCAGCTCATCCTGCAGAAGGCCCGCGAGGCGAACCTGGCTCGCGTCCATCCCATCGGCGCGGTCTCACGCGGCCAGAAGGGCGAGGAGCTGGCCGACATCGCAGAGCTCCGCCAGGCCGGCTGCGTGGCGGTCACCGACGACGGCCTGCCCATCGCGACGGCCATCCTGGCCCGGCGCGCGCTGGAGTACACGAGCATGTTCGGCATGCCGGTCATCGAGCACTGCGAGGACCAGTCGCTGAAGGGCGACGGCGTGGCCCACGAGGGGCCGGTGGCCGCCTCGCTCGGGCTACGCGGCATCCCGGGCGTCGCCGAGGCCATCACCGCCGGCCGCGACATCCTGCTGGCCGAGATGACCGGCGGGCACGTGCACATCGCGCACATGAGCGCCTGGACGACGCTCGAAGCGGTCCGCCAGGGGAAGAGCCGCGGCGTGCACGTCACCGCGGAGGTCTGCCCGCACCACTTCACGCTCACCGACGATCTGCTCGCCGCGCCCATCCCGTACGACACCAACGCGAAGATGAACCCGCCGCTCCGCGAGGAGCGGGACCGGCGGGCGATGGTCGAGGGCATCGTGGACGGCAGCGTCGACGTCATCGCCACGGACCACGCTCCGCACCACTACGACGAGAAGAACGTCGAGTTCGACCGGGCGCCCTTCGGCATCGTCGGGCTCGAGACGGCGGTGCCCATCTGCCTGGATCGGCTGGTGCGTGCCGGCCTCATCCGCCTGCCTCGCCTGGTGGAGCTGATGTCGGTGAACCCCGCGAGCATCCTGAAGGTGCCGGGCGGCACGCTGGCGCCAGGCTCGGTGGCCGACATCACGGTGCTCGCGCCGGACCTGGCCGTGACGATCGACCGCGACAGGCTCCGCAGCAGGTCGAAGAACACGCCGTACCACGGCTGGACGTTCACCGGCGGCGTGGCCGCCACGCTCGTTGGCGGGCGCGTGGTCTTCTCGAACCCGGAAACCGGATGGCCTGCGGGGCGCGCCTGATGGACGTCTGACGCATGGACCTGCTTCTCTGGCGGTGGAGCACCGCGGCGCAGCAGGCCGGATGGTTCCTGTCGGCGACCTCGTCGCTCGATGCGGGCCTGGAGTGGTTCATCGCCCTGGGCTGCGTCCTCGCCATCTCGGAGCGGTCGCAGCGGGAGCCGGCGGTGGCCAATCGCTACCTGCTGGAGGCGCAGGAGCACCTGCGGCGCCTCGCGGACCGGGATCGCGCGGGGCGTCCGCGAGTCGTTTCGTCCCGCCGATGCCGTCATCCGCTTCGGCGGTTGAAGCAGGGCGCGTGATGGTACAGTTCCACGTATGAACGGCTATCCGGCCGGGCCGCGACCACTCGTGCCGGCGGCCGTGGCGCTCGTGCTGGCCTTCACGGTGGCCACCGCTGTCCCCGCGCAGTCGCCGCCTGTCGCGCCCGGGCCCGCGGTTTCGGCGGACGCGCTCATGGCCACCCTCCGCACGTTGTCCTCCAAGGAGTTCGAGGGCCGCGGCGCGGGCACTCCCGGCGGCGCGAAGGCGCGCGCGTGGGTGCGCGAGCGCTTTGGCGACATCGGGTTGACGCCCGCGAGCGACACGTTCGAGCACCCCTTCTCGTTCAGGCCGCGGGGCCGCGCGCAGGATGGCGCCGAACTGCCCGCGGTGCACGCGGTCAACCTGATTGGCACGTGTCCCGGCACCGAGCCGTCGCTGCCCGTGATGGTCCTCTCCGCCCACTACGATCACGTCGGCGTGCGCGGGGGCGAGATCTTCCATGGGGCGGATGACAACGCGTCCGGCGTCGCCGTGCTGCTGGAGGCGGCCGCGCACTGCGTCCGGCAGCCCTTCCGGCGGACGGTGATCGTCGTCGCATTCGACGCGGAGGAGATGGGCCTGCAGGGCGCGCGCGCCTTCCTCGCCGCGCCGCCCGTGGCGAAGGACCGCATCGCCCTCAACGTGAACCTCGACATGGTGGCCCGAGGCGACAAGGGCGAGCTCTACGCGGCCGGGCTGCATCACAGTCCCACGCTCGGGCCACTGCTCGAGCCGGTGGCCGCGCGCGCCCCGATCAGGCTCCTGTTCGGCCACGACACGCCAGGGTCCGGGCACGACGACTGGACGCTGCAGTCGGACCACGGCGTGTTTCACGAAGCCGGCATCCCCTTCGTCTACTTCGGCGTGGAGGACCACGCCGACTACCATCGGCCCACGGACACCGCGGACAAGGTGAACCCGGACTTCTTCGCGAAGGCGGCCGCCACCGTCCTGGACGCCCTCCGCGCACTGGACGCAGGACTGAAGTAGTGCGGCTCGACTCGCGGAGCGCCGTGCCGAGCACGCACATCATCCGTGTTCATCTGCGCCATCTGCGGTTACGCCATCTGGGCCATCTGCGGCCCTTCTCTGCACCATCTGCCGCGAGCCCGCTCTGAGCCATCCGTGCCCACATCTGAGTTGAAGGACCGTCTCGACCATCTGTATTCCGCGTTCGATCTCGAGAACGTCGTCTCCGACCCCGTCTGGATCGTCCGGCGCTTCCGCCATCCCGCGGATCGCGAGGTGGTCGCCTTCTGCGCCGCGGCGCTGGCCTTCGGCCGGGTCCAGAGCGTGCTCAACACCATCGAGGCGCTCGTGGCCGTGATGGGGGACCACCCTGCCGAGTACGTCAGGCGCTTCGAGCCCGAGGTGCACGGCGCGGCGCTGTTCCCGCTGGTGCACCGCTGGACGCGCGGCGTGGACCTGGTGGCGTTGCTGTGGATCCTGCGGCAGATCCTGGATCGCGGCGGATCGATCGAGGGCTTCTTCGCCGAGGGCATGGACCCGGACGCCGCGACCGTGGAGCAGGCGCTCGAGTCGTTCTCGTCGCGCGCCATGGGCCTGGACCTGGCCGAGGCCTACGGCCGCGTCCCGCCGAAGCCGGGCGTCGCGTACTTCTTCTCCCGCCCGTCGACCGGCGGCGCGTGCAAGCGGCTCAACCTCTTCCTCCGCTGGATGGTCCGCATCGATCGTGTGGACCTGGGGCTCTGGTCCCGGGTGCGGCCGTCGCAGCTCATCATCCCCCTCGACACACACGTCATCCGCGTGGGCCGGTGCCTGCGGCTCACCAGGCTGACGAGCCCCGGCTGGCGGATGGCCGCCGACATCACGAAGTCGCTTCGTGCGCTCGACCCCCGAGACCCGGTGCGATACGACTTCTCCCTGTGCCATCTCGGCATGATGAGCGCCTGCGGATTCGGCACGGAGCAGAAGGCCAGCCAGTGCCCGCTGAAGGGCGCGTGCCATCCCGCGCCTTCGGCGCGGAAGTCGAATGTGAAAAGGGAGAAGTGAGAAAGGCAGAACGGAGAGATCGGGGAAACGCTTGCAGGGCGGCGCGGCGCTGTCGCATCATCCCCTCGAGGGTCACATGACAACGGTCCTGCTGCTGACGACGCACCTCCTGCTCGCGCAAGCCGTTGCGCCCATCGACGTCGAGGACGCGGACAAGCTGACGCAGCTGATGCGGGCGTCCGCCCGGGGTGACGTCACGCTGGTGGAGAGCCTCCTCGCAAGAGGTGCCGATCCGAACGCCCGCAGCTCCTCCCAGAACCTCACCGCGTTGATGTTCGCCGCGTACCACGGGCACGAGGCGGTGGTGAAGGCCCTGCTCGGGAAGGGCGCCCGCATCGACCTCAAGGACAGCCTCGGTGCCGCCGCCGTGGACTGGGCCGCCTTCGCCGGGCACACCGGGCTCGAGAAGCTGCTGACCGGGCGCGGCGCCGCGCTCAACCCGTTCCTGAACGTCGGTACGCTGCCGGTGGGCACGATGGAGAAGGCCGCCGCGACGCCGAAGTAGCGGCACGGCGGCGAGCGTCGATGCGATCCATCCTGCACCGCGTCGCCCGCGCCCTCGGGCCCGACGCGCGCATCACGGTGATGACGGGCGCCGGGGTGTCGGCCGCGAGCGGCGTGCCCACGTTCCGGGGCGCCGACGGCCTGTGGAAGGACTTCCGCGTGGAAGATCTGGCCACGCCGGAGGCGTTCGCGCGCAATCCGCGGGGCGTCTGGGAATGGTACGACTGGCGGCGCCAGGCCATCGCCCTCTGCCGGCCCAATGCCGCGCATCATGTCCTCGCGTCGTGGAGCCTGCGCTTCCCGCGGTTCACCCTCATCACGCAGAACGTGGACGGGCTGCACGAGCGCGCGGGCGCCGCGGACGTCCTGCGGCTGCACGGGTCCATCTGGGACGTGGGCTGCTGGAACCAGTGCGCCAGTTCCCCCCATCGCTGGCGCGACGAGACGGTGCCATTCCCTGTCCTGCCGCCGCCGTGCCCGCACTGCCGCGGTCCCTTGCGTCCGGGTGTGGTCTGGTTCGGCGAACTCCTCGACAGCGACATCGTGGCTCGCAGCCTCGACGCCACGCGCTGCGACGTCTTCTTCACCGTCGGCACTTCGGCCATCGTCTATCCGGCGGCGGGCTTCCTGGATCACGCGCGCAGCCATGGCGCCATGACGGTCGAGATCAACCCCGAAGCCACTCCCGCGTCGTCGACGGTGGACGTGGTGGTCCCCGAGCGCGCGGAACTGGCGCTGCGCGAGCTCGATGCCACGCTGGGGGCGCATCCGCTGGCCCTGTCAACGGAACGGCTGCGACTCGAGCCGCTGCTGCCGGGAGACGTGGAGGCGGCCCACCAGCTGTGGACTCACCCCGAGGTGCGCCGCTACCTGTGGGACGACCGGATCATTCCACGCGAGACGGCAGAGGAGGCGGCGCGCGCCAGTGCCGCCGACTTCGCCCACCACAGGTTCGGGCTGTGGCTCGTGTTCGGGCACGAGGAACCGGGGATGCCCGTTGGTTTCTGCGGGCTGCGGACGGATGGCGTCGGGCCGGGACCGGAGCTGTTGTTCGCGCTCTATCCGAAGCACTGGGGTCTGGGCTTGGCGCAGGAAGCCTCGCGGGCCGTGCTCGCCCACGCCTTCACGAAGCTCCGGCTGCCCCGCGTGATCGCGGCCACCGACGCGCCCAACGAGCGTTCGGCACGGACGCTGGCCGCGATCGGCATGCGCTTCGATCGCCGTGCCGACCACAACGGGCTCGACACGCTCTTCTACAGCATCGACGCGGCGCGGTGAGTCCGCGTTGGAAACGCCCGGAGTTCGGGCCTACCTGGAGCCGGCAGGCCTCTGCGGCCTGTAAGTGCTGAACCCCCACAGCAGCCCCTCGACGTCCTGCGCCAGATAGCCGCGCGCGCCGTACGGGGTGTCGTGCGGCGGCCTGACGATGGTGGCGCCCGCGGCACGGGCCCGCGCGAAATGCGCGTCGGGATCCGCCAGGCGCACGTGCGTGCATTGGCGCCGCCCGCACCACAGGCCGTCGGGGTCCGGGCCCGCCGCCACCATCAACGCGCTGTCGCCCAGCCACAGCTCCGCGTGATGAACGTCCGCGTCCGGGCCGGCGATCTCGAGACCGGCCTCGAGGCCGAACGCGCGCACGAGGAAGTCCACGGCCACGCGGCCATCCGCATAGCGGAGCTCGGGGGTGAACACGGGACCGTCGGGCTCGTGGCCCATCGCGTACGTGCCGAAGCACCACAGGTGGCGCCCGACGTCGCGTGCGGTGTAATCGCGCGACCCGTACTCCATGTCCTGCAGCCCGCGCTCGATGGTCGCGCCGGCGGCGCGGGCCCGCGCGTGGTGCGTGTCCGGGTCGGCAAGCGAGACGTAGAGGCCCTCGCGCACCGTCGTCCACACGTTAGCGGGGTCCACCGGGCCGGCTGAGCTGATGCCGATGGTGCCCGCGCCGAACGTGAGCTCGGCGTGCGCCACCGTGTCGCCCGGTCCATCGAAGATGGCCCTGGCCTCGAAGCCGAAGGCCCTGGCGAGCCAGTCGATGGCCTCGCGTGCGTGCTCGTAGCGTGCGACGGGATGGATGCGCGGTGTCATGGGGTGAGGTTATCGCCCGGCCCCCGCGCAGTCTTGGACGAAAGTTACCTCGTGACGGCGATGCCTCCCGCATCGGGCAGGCGGCTGCGCAGGAACTCGGTCGGGGTGAGCCCGGTGAACTGGCGGAAGTCGCGCGAGAAGTGCGCCTGGTCGTAGTACCCGCAATCGGCTGCCACCTCGGCGAGCCGAATGACGCCCTCGCGCCGGAGTGTTTCCACGGCACGCCCCAGCCGCAGCACCCGCGCCATCGTCTTGGGCGGCAGGCCGAACTCGGCCTGCACGCGCGCTGCCAGGTGCCGGGCGCTCCATCCCGTCTCCTTCACCAGGCGGGCAATCCGAACCTGGCCGGACGTGGCCATCAGGGTCTTCATCGCCCAGGTCACATTCGGGTGTGTGGGCCGCGCTGCCGAGACACGCGCACCGATCTCACGGTCCAGGATGTCGAAGCAGCCCTCCCAGTCGGGGGCTTCCGCCAGGCGCGCCGTCAGCCGCTTCCCCTCCGCGCCCCACACATCGTCCAGGTTCACCATTCGGTTGGCGAACTCCACCATTGGCCTGTCCAGGAGGAGGCGCGCGCCGATGGGAGAGAGGTTGACTTGTACCCCGGCCATCGGACCCTGTGATCCGACCAGCGTGTACCGGTCGTACAGCCCGGCGATGAAGCTGCCGAACGCCGCGGTTCGCCCGGGGGCATCGGGGTCGATCGCCAGGACCGGGGATTCGAAGAGGAGGATCAGCGGCACGTCGCTCGAGGGCGGTTCGATGCGGACGAGCCGCGCCGCGGTGTGCTCGCGCCAGCCGCAGTAGCCGCGCACGATCCCGGCCAGGGCCGGCGCTGGCGCGCCGCGCGCCATCTCCCACCACCCGAGCGGCGAATCGTGACGAACGACGCGCGCGCGGGAAGAGCGCGGTGTATCCTCGCTCCGGAGCCTGCTCATCTATGCCTCGTGGCACCTCGCGCCGATGGGCCGTCGTGGCCGTGCTGGTGGTCGCCGCCACCCTGGCCGACGCCCAGACTACACCCACCGCACCCTACGACGTCATCATCCGGAATGGCACGGTGATCGACGGCACGGGTGGGCCACGCTTCGTGGCCGACGTCGGCATCGTGCGGGGACACCTGGCCCGGATTGGCGACCTCCGCGGCCAGAAGGCCGCAACCGAGATCGCCGCCGACGGCCTTGTCGTGGCGCCCGGCTTCATCAACATCCACTCGCACGCCACGCCTGAGGGCCTGGTGCGGGCGGAGAACATGCTCGTGCAGGGCGTGACCACCGAGATCATCAACGCCGATGGCGGGGGCGCCACCGACCTCGACGCGCAACTGCACCGGCTCCGCGTTGCGGGTCTGGCCGTCAACGTCGGTGCCAACATCGGCTTCAACGCCATCTGGGCCGCGGTGATGGGCCCCGCTGACCGGCGGCCGTCACCGGACGAGATCGAGAGAATGCGCGGCATGGTGGTGCGAGGCCTCGAGCAGGGCGCGTACGGCGTGTCGGCCGGGCTCGACTACAAGCCGGGCTACTACGCCACCGCCGAGGAAGTCGGCCGCATCGTCGAGGTGGCGCGGCCCTGGCGGACGAACTTCACCAATCACGATCGCCTGACGCCGGAATCGGGCTACAGCTCGCGGGTGGGCGTTGCCGAGACCCTGGCAATCGGGGCGCGCTCAGGCCTGGTGCCCGTGGTGACCCACATGAAGGCGCAGGGGCGCGAACAGGGAACCGCGCCGGCTCTGCTGAAGATGATGGACGAGGCCACGGCCAGAGGGACGTACACGGCGGCCGACGTGTACCCATACCTTGCCGGCCAGAGCGGCCTCGCGGCGCTGCTCATTCCGGGCTGGGCCCTCGACGGCGGGCGCGAGGCGATGCTGATGCGTTTCAAGGACCCGGCCGCGCGCGCGCGTATCGTCAAGGACGCCGAGGAGGCGATGCAGGCCCGCTTCGGCGGGCCGCAGGGCGTCTATGCCACGGGGCACGGGAAAGAGCTCGTGGACGCGATGAAGGAGTTCGGCGTCGCCTCTCCCGGCGAGGCCCTCCTCCGGCTCCTCGAGCAATCCGACGGCGGCGCCATCCTCCGGTTCGGCGTCGAGAGCGACCTGGTGGCCATCCTGACGCATCCAACCGCGTCGATCGCGTGTGACTGCGGGGCGGTCGCGAGGCCGGCGACGCACCCGCGATACTGGGGCAGCTATCCGCGCGTGCTGGGTCGCTACGTTCGCGAGCAGCAAGCCCTCTCGCTGGAGGAGGCCGTCCGGAAGATGACCGCCCTTCCGGCCGCGACCATCGGCCTGGTGAACCGCGGCCTGCTCGCGCCGGGGATGGTCGCGGACATCGCCGTGTTCGACCCGGCCACCATCATCGACCACGCCACCTTCGAGATGCCATCGGCGCCGCCGGTGGGCGTGCGCCACGTGCTCGTGAACGGCAGGGTGGCGCTGACTGACGGCGCGCTCACCGCGGAGCGCGCGGGTGCGATCCTGCTGCGCAGCCCTCACGAGCCCAGCCGCCCGATGAGCGCCGCGCTCGCGCGCCGGGTCTCCGGCCGCGTGCAGGCCTCGGAGGTGGACGCGAACATCAGCATCGAGCAGTCGGTGGGCCAGCGTGCGCCGCGGGGCCGGCTCCGGCTGTTCGATCGCACGTCGAAGACGTCCATCGAGATGATCGAGCCGGGGGCGCTGCAGGTGGCGGCCGGATGGGCGGCCGTCACCGGCCGCGGCCGCATCGGGGACAACGAGCGCGCGTTCACCGTCATCGTCGAGCAGTCGGATCCTCTCGACGGGCAGCGATCGACCACCATCACCGTTCTCGGCGAGGATGGCTACCAGTTGAGCCGTATCGTCCCGAAGAACACCCTTCGCGTCTCGCCCTCACGCTAGGCGCGCACGGCCATCCCATGCTCGTCAACTGCGTTGCCTACGAGAACGGCCAGAGAGTCGCCGACATCTCCCTTCAGCAGATCCGGCAGTACATGAAAGGGCGGGATGCCTTCGTGTGGGTGGCGCTGAAGGACCCCGACGATCGGGAGCTGCAGACGCTCGAGGAGGAGCTGGGCCTCCACGAGCTGGCCGTCGAGGACGCGCGCCACGGGCACCAGCGGCCGAAGCTGGAGGAGTACGGGGCGTCGCTGTTCGTGGTGCTGCACGTCGTGGCCTACGGCCGCGAGGAGCTGGCCCAGGGCGAGGTGGCCGTCTTCGCCGGTCCCGGCTACATCGTCTCCGTGCGGCGCGGCACCGAGCTGGGCTTCACCGACGTGCGGCGGCGGTGCGAGCAGGAGCCGGAGCTGCTGCGGCACGGCCCGGCCTACGTGCTCTACGCCCTGATGGACGCGGTGGTGGATCGCTACTTCCCCGTGCTGGATGCCCTGTCCGAGGAAGCCGAGGACATCGAAGAGCGCATCTTCAGCGGCCAGAACACGCGCGCGCAGATCGAGGCTCTGTACGAGCTCAAGCGCAAGCTCATGCTGCTGGATCGCGCCACCGGCCCGCTGCTCGAGGTGGCCGGCAAGCTGCACGGGGGGCGCGTGCCGCCCATCTGCATGGGCCTCAACGACTACTTCCGCGATGTCTACGACCATCTCCTGCGCCTGAAGCAGTCCATCGAGAGCCTTCGCGACATGGCCACCACGGTGATGTCGGTGAACCTCTCGCTCATCACCATCCAGGAGAACGAAGTCACCAAACGCCTGGCCTCGTATGCCGCGCTCGTCGCCGTGCCCACGATGATCGCGGGCGTATACGGCATGAACTTCGAGCACATGCCCGAGCTGGGGTGGGTGTGGGGGTACCCCTCGGCCATCGGCGCGATGGTCCTCATCGACGCGTATCTGATCTACCGATTCCGGAAGGCGGGATGGTTCTGATCATCCGCCCGGCGCTTTCGGCGGACCGGGACGGCGTCTGGCAGGTGTTCCACGAGGTGGTGTCGGCCGGCGATACCTATGCCTGGCCTCCGGGCACCACGCGCGAGGAGGCAATGGGGCTATGGTTCCCCACAGCCGGATGGACGTACGTGGCGGAGAACGACGGCCAGTTGGTCGGCACGTACCTGCTGAAGGCCAACCAGCCAGGGCAGGGCAGCCACGTGGCGAACTGCGGCTACATGGTCGCGCGCGCCGCATCGGGCCGCGGCGTCGGCGAGGCCATGTGCCGGCACTCGATGGACGAAGCGCGCCGGCTCGGCTTCCGGGCGATGCAGTTCAACTTCGTCGTGTCCACCAACACGCGCGCGGTCGCACTGTGGAAGAAGTGCGGATTCAGCATCGTGGGGACCGTGCCGCAGGCGTTTCGGCACCCCACGCTGGGCTTCGTGGACACCTACGTGATGCACAGGCTCCTGTAGGGCTTGGGACCTGGGGCTTGGGACCTGGGGAGGTCCCGAGCCGACCCTTCGACAATGCTCAGGGTCGCCCCGAGCCAGGTCGAGGGGCGACCAGATCGCGGTACACCGCCAGCGTCCCCTCGACAAGCCTGTCCACGCCGAAGCTCTGTTCGACCCTCACGCGGCCCGCGTTGCCGTACTGTGCCCTGAGCAGCGGGTCTTTCAGCAGCCGCACGATGGCGGCGGCCAGCGGCTTCGGCTCCGCCGGCGGCACCAGCAGGCCGGTCTCGCCGTGGACCACCGCCTCGGGGATCCCTCCGGCGCGGGTGCCCACCACCGCCAGGCCGAGGGCCATGGCATCGAGCACCGTCGATCCAAGCCCTTCGGTGACCGAGCTCATCACGAACAGGTCGGCCGACTTCATCAGCGAGATCACGTCTTCGCGGAAGCCCGGCAGGCGCACGGCCTTCTCCAGGTGCAGGTCCTTGACCTGCTTCTCGAGCGGCGCCCGGAGCTCGCCCTCCCCGAGAATCACGAGGTGGGCGTCGGGGATCGCACGCATGACCAGGGGCCACGCGTCGAGCAGGTGTCTCTGTCCCTTGTGGCCCACGAGCGCGCCCACGTTCACCACGACGGGCACGCCGTGCGGCAGCCAGAAGGCCGCGTGGATGTCCGCGGGGGGCCAGCGCTGCACGCGCGCGACGTCGATACCGTCGTGAACGACCGTCACCAGCTCTGCCGGGATGCCGTCGCCGACCAGGATGTCGCGGATGGCGCCCGACGCCGCGATGAAGCGGGTGACCTGGCGATACTTCCAGCGCGAGAGCGAGTTGCGGCTCAAGTGGAAGTCCACCCGCCTCGAGGCCACGAGCGGCGGGGAAGGCGACACGGCACCGAACGAGAGCGCCGTGGCGGCCATCGACACCGCGTGCGGATCGTGTGCGTGCACGATCGCGGGCCGGAACTGTCGAACCACGCGTGACAGCCGCCACGCGGCCGCGAGGTCGATCTCGGTCATGGGCGCCAGGGCCACCAGGTCCGTGCCCTCAGACGCACGCTTGTACAGCTCGCCCTCGGGGTGCGCCACGAGCACCGCGCGGTGGCCGCGCTCGCGGAGGCCGAGCACCGTCAGGAGCGCCTGCTGCTGTCCGCCGCGCCAGGTCCTGGCGGTGTCGATGTGGAGGCTGAGCACAGTTCCCAGAGCTTGGCGAGCTTCAATCCGACGTACCGCGCGTTCATCGCCGAGACGATGAGCCCGGGCACGCCGTCGCGGAAGCCGCCGCGCAGGAGGTAGTTGCGGAGAAAGGCGGCCGGCGGATGCGTCGCGAGGTCCCACCACCCCGCGCGACGCCCGTCCTCGAACATCTGCCGGGCGGCCAGCGTCGTGTAGCGGTCCATGGTCTGGAGGTGGTGCGAGAGGTTCCGGTAGGCGTGGTGCAGGATCTCGCCGGAAAGGCGGTCCACCGGGCCATCCGCCTTCACCGACTCGTGGACGTGCCGTCCTGTCCATCGCGCACGGCGCCGGTCGTAGAGCCGCAGCTGGAAGTCGGGATACCAGTCCGTGGACCGGAGCCAGCGCCCCAGGTGGAACGTCACGCGGGGAATGCGATAGCCGGCGGCCGCTCCGGCGTCCAGCGCACGGATCTCGTCGGCCAGGGGTGGAGAGATGCGCTCGTCGGCGTCGAGCGACAGGATCCAGTCGTGACCGGCCTGCTCGGCCGCGAAGTTCTTCTGCGCCACGTAGCCCGGCCAGGGCCGCACGAACACCCTGTCCGTGTACTTGCGCGCGATGGCCACGGTATCGTCAGTGCTCTGGCTGTCGACGACGATGATCTCGTCGGCGAAGGAGAGGGAGACGAGGGCCGCCTCGATGTTGGCGGCCTCGTTGAAGGTGATGACGGTGGCCGTGACGCCTGTCACGGCCTAGAGTCTAGCAGGGCGACCTTGGGTTCTGGGGTTCTGGGGTTCTCGAGTTCTCGGGTTCTCGGGTTCTCGAGTTCTCGGGTTCTCGGGTTCTCGGGTTCCCAGTTACTGCTGTCGACCCGTGGTCGTGCCGGTGGCCGTGCCCGTGGTGAGGCCGGCCGTCGAGACACCGGAGACTCCGCCGGTGCCGACAATGGGCGCCTCCTGGGCCGTCTCGTAGTCCACGACCGACTTGTTGTAGTCGAGCAGGGCCTGCAGCTCGTTGTTGCGGGCCTGGTTCAGGTCGCGCTGCGCCTGGAACACGAGGAAGCTCGTGGTCATGCCGGCCTGGAACTTCTTCTCCTCGGCCTCCAGGCGGCGCTCGGCCAGGACACGCGAGGCGCGCGTGGCCTCGACGCGCTTGCTGTTGGTCTGGACCTGGCGCGCGTAGTCGCGGATCTGGGTGGCGACCAGCAGCTCCTGGCTCTGGAGCTGCCGGCGCGACTGCTGGTCCTGCAGCCGCGCGCGGGCGAGCTGCGCCTCGGCCGTCGCCTGGCCAATCGGGTAGCTCACCTGGAGCTGGAAGGTCCAGGTCGGGAAGTCGCCGCCGAACATCGTCCGCAGGGCACGGCTGTAGCTGGTCTGCGACTCCCCGACGATCGGGCCGCCGAAGCCGTCGCGTTCGAGGAACGTGCCGCCCAGGGCCTGCGAGAAGTACGTGACCGACGCGTTCACGTCGGGCTGGACCTGGTTGCGGAAGAAGCGGATGTTCACGTCGTTGGACTCGAGCTGCTTGCGGGAGGTCACGAGGTCGGTGCGCTTCTGCAGCGCGTTGCTGACCGCTCCCTCCGTGTCCACGGTGGTGGGCCGGAACACGACGGCCTCGGTGGGCTGGATGCGGATCTGCCAGAAGTCCGGCGCGGACGGGTTGAAGACCAGCGTGCGCAGCCGGTCCTCGGCGCGCGAGATGGCGGCCTCGGCCAGGATGACGCTCTCCTCGCGCTGGGCCACCTCGGCTTCCGCCTGCACGATGTCGATGGGCGCCATGGTGCCGATCTCGACGCGCGCGCGATTGTCCTTGAGCGACTGCTGGGCGAGCTCCAGCGACTGCCGCTGCACGTTCAGGTTGCCAATGGCGAACATCAGGTCGTAGTACGCGTTCTTCACGTTCCGCGCGGTGAGCGCGATGGACTGCTGCAGCTGCACGTCCGAAATCTCCCGGTTCTTCTGGCTCACCAGCAGCTGCTGGCGGGTGCCATCGATCCGGAAGTTGCGCAGCAGAGGCTGCGTGTAGCTCAGGGAGATGTTCGGGTTCAGCTGCGGGTTGAAGTTCGTGAAGATGTTGTTCGTGGTGTTGCGGACGGTGTTGAAGTTCACGTTGTACGTGGCGCCCCACCGGGTGAGCGCGCCCACTCCGAAGTCCACGTTGGTGCGGGTGTTGGTGATGGACGTGGCGCCGCCCGCCAGCTGGTTCGCGGGCGGCTGCGTCTGGTCGTTCAGGCCGAAGTTGGTCTGGAAGGTCGGCGTGTAGTTCGTGCGGACCTGAGCCACGTTCAGGTCCTGGACCTGCGGGTTGATGCGCTCCACCTGGAGGTCGAGGTTGTTCTCGAGCGCCAGCGCGACCGCCTCGTCGATGCTGAACGACCGGACCTGGCCCGGGTCGGCCTGTGCTGTCTGCGCGCGGACAGTCGTTACTCCGAAAACGGACAGGCCGGCCAGGCTGAGCACGGCCACCAGGACCGCCTTCGTACGAAAACCGTTCTGAACACGCATCACCGTTGCGACTCCGTGAGAAATGGGCACTGACCGGATGGGACTCGACCGACCCGGGGACAGCAAGAAGGGTGCCGCGCGGGCGGCCCCGACCCTGCCCGGTATAGACGTCGAGGCCGGGGCAGCGGTTCAGCCGATGGGCCTCGCTATACTACCGGTCGATGACCGAAGCCGACCTGCTGTCGCTCTTCCGCCGATCGGGCGCCCTGCTCGAGGGGCATTTCAGGCTGTCGTCCGGGCTGCACAGCCCGGGTTACCTGCAGTGCGCGCTGGTGCTGATGCGCCCGCGAGACGCCGGGGCCCTCGGCGCGGCCCTGGGCGAGCGCGTGCGCGCGCTTGGCGCCACCCACGTCCTCTCGCCGGCTCTCGGCGGCATCGTCATCGGCCAGGAGGTGGCCAGGGCCCTGGATCTGCCCGCCCTGTTTGCCGAGCGCGTGGACGGCGCGCTGACCCTGCGCCGGGGCTTTGCGCTCGGGCCATCCGACCGCGTGCTCGTGGTCGAGGACGTGGTCACCACGGGTGGCTCGACGCGAGAGACCATGCAGGTGGCCCGCGCCGCGGGGGCGACCGTGGTGGGAGCCTGCGCCATCGTGGACAGGAGCGGCGGCAACCCCGGGCTCGACGTGCCGTTCCATGCACTCCTCCCGATGGCGCTGCCCACCTACCAGCCCGACGCCTGCCCGCTCTGTGCGCAGGGGATCGAAGTGGTCAAGCCGGGCTCGCGCCCAGGGGCGGCCGGGAAGAGCTGACGGTGTCGGGCGAGGCCGGGCGGCGGACCATCCGGTTGACGCTGGCATACGAGGGAACCGACTTTGCCGGCTGGCAGCGTCAGCCCGGCGAGCGCACGGTCCAGGCCGCCGTCGAGGATGCCCTGGCCCTCATCGAGGAACGTCCGGTCAGCATCGTCGCCGCGGGCCGGACCGATGCCGGCGTTCACGCCCTGGCGCAGGTCGCCAGTGCCCGGGTGGTGAACCGCCTGCCGCCCGCGGTCCTGCAACGCGCCATCAACGTGCGGTTGCCGGCCGACGTGCGCGTGACGGCGGTCGCCGACGCCCGGCCGGGATTCAACGCGCGCCACGATGCCCGCGCCAAGGTCTACCGCTACACTATCGCGGTGGGCGACGACCCCGGGCCGTTCGTCCGGCGCGTCGTGTGGCACATCCCGTACCGTCTCGACGTTCCGGCCATGGCCCGCGCGGCGGCGCTGCTCGAAGGCGAGCACGACTTCTCGTCGTTCCAGGCCACGGGCGGCGACGTCAAGACCTCGGTACGTCGCCTGCTCGGGTCGCAGCTCTCGGACGAACCCGGCCCGCCCCGCTTCCTGCGCTACAGCGTGACCGGCACCGGCTTCCTCCGCCACATGGTCCGCAACATCGTCGGGACGCTGGTGGACGTCGGCAGGCACCGGTGGGCCGCCGAGGACATCCTCGGCATCCTGGCCTCGAAGTCCCGGCAGCATGCCGGCGCCACCGCCCCGCCGCAGGGGTTGGTGTTGGTCAGGGTGATCTACTAGGTGCGGGCAGGTGCGAACGGGTGCGGGGCAGGTGCGAACGGGTGCGAACGGGTGCGGGCAGGTGCGGGCAGGTGTGGGCGGGTGCGGGCAGGTGTGGGCGGGTGCGAACGGGTGCCCACACCCCGGATGTACAATCACCCTCGGACCCCATGTCACTCGACCAGTTGATGCCGTGGATCCCCCCCGGGTCGCCGGATCTCGAGCTGGCCCGGCAGATCCAGCCGGATCGCCTGCCGCAGCACGTGGCCATCATCATGGATGGCAACGGCCGCTGGGCGGGCAGGCGCCACCTGCCGCGCGTGGAGGGTCACCGCGCGGGCATCCAGTCGGTGCGCGAGGTCCTCGAGACCTCGGCGCGGCTGGGGTTGAAGGTGCTGACGCTCTACGCCTTCTCGGTGGAGAACTGGAAGCGTCCCGCCGCCGAGGTCGGGACGCTCATGATGCTGCTCAAGCGCTACCTGCGCTCCGAACTGGCGACGCTGCTCGAGAACAACATCCGCTTTCACGTCATCGGACGGCCGGAGGGCCTGGCGCCCGACATTCGCGCCGAGCTCGAGGACGCGGCGTGCCAGACGGCCGGGAACACGGGCCTGCTGTTCAATATCGCGCTCAACTACGGCGGCCGTGCCGAGATCGTGGATGCCGCGCGCGCCGCCATGGCGTCGGGGATGTCGCCCCAGGACCTGGACGAGGAGCGCTTCGCGCGGCTGCTCTACACGGGCGGTCAGCCCGATCCGGACCTGTTGATCCGCACGAGCGGGGAGATGCGCGTCAGCAACTTCCTGCTCTGGCAGATTGCCTACGCGGAAATCTACGTCACCGACACCCTCTGGCCGGACTTCCGGCGGCACGACCTGCTGGAAGCCATCGTCGCTTACCAGAAGCGCGACCGCCGGTACGGCGGCATCGCGCCGCCCGTCGCGGCGGGTGTGAAGTAGCGCGACCGCTCCATGACCCGAGTCCTGAGCGGCGTGGCCATGGCCGCCCTGGCCCTGGCCCTGGTGTGGTTCCTCACGCCCGAGGCCCTGTTGGGCGTGACGCTCGTGCTGGCGGGGCTGGCCTTCTCCGAGTATGCCCGGATCGTGGAGGGCATTGGCGCGCGGGTGCCATGGTGGACCACGCTGCTGGCGACGCTGGGCGCGTGCGCGATGGTGCCCTTCCCCTGGGTCTCGGTGGAGGTGATCATCGTCGTCGGTCTCATCGGGACGGCCGCCAACGTGCTGCTGTCGGACCGCGTCGGCCCGGCCACCCTGCTCGACACGTCGGCCGCGGTGCTGGCGCCCGTCTACATCGGCCTGCCGCTCGGATCGCTGGTGGCCATTCACGCCGTGGCCGGCCGCGAGGCCGTGCTGGTGCTGATGGGCACGGTGGCCGTGAGCGACACCGCGCAGTTCTACACGGGCCGCCTGTTCGGCCGTACGCCGCTCTCGCCGCGGCGCAGCCCGAAGAAGACCGTTGAAGGCGCGGTGGGCGGCTTCGTGGTTGCGCCGGCCGCGCTCATCGCCGCCGGCACGGCGTGGCTGCCCGGGATGAGCCCGCTCAGCCTCGGGCTGCTGGGCGTGCTGCTCGTCGTGGCAGGCATCATCGGGGATCTCTTCGAGTCGATGCTGAAGCGCGCCGCGGACCTCAAGGACAGCAGCCACCTGATTCCCGGGCACGGCGGCGTGCTCGACCGGATTGATGCGCTGCTCTTCGCGGCGCCGGTGTTCTACTACTTCATTCGATGACGCGCATCGCCATTCTCGGCTCCACGGGCTCGATTGGCACGAGCGCCCTGTCGGTCGTGGACACGCACGCCGACCGGCTGCAGGTGGTGGCGCTGGCCGCCGGGAACAACGTCCATGCCTTCGCGCAGCAGGTGCGGAAGTACAAGCCCCATGCCGTGGCCATGGCCACGCCCGAGGGGCTGCACGCGCTGAGGCAGTCGTGCGACCTGCCCGCGTCTGCCCAGTCGGGCCCCGAGGGGCTGATTGGCGTCGCGACGTGCGCGGAGGCCGACATCGTGCTCTGCGCCTCGTCCGGCACGGCTGCCCTGGAGGCGGTTCTCGAGGCCATCGCGTGCGGCAAGACCATCGCGCTGGCCAACAAGGAAGTGCTGGTGATGGCCGGCGGCCTCGTGATGGAGGCGGCGCGGCGCAACGGCGTCGCCGTGCTGCCCGTGGACAGCGAGCACAACGCCATCCACCAGTGCCTGCACGGCCGGCAGCCGGACGAGGTGCGCAGGCTCGTCCTCACCGCGTCGGGTGGGCCGTTCCGTGGACGCACCCGCGAGAGCCTGCGGACCGTCACGGCCGCCGACGCGCTGAAGCATCCCACCTGGCAGATGGGACAGAAGATCACCATCGACTCGGCCACGCTGATGAACAAGGGCCTGGAGGTGATCGAGGCGCACTGGCTCTTCGGCGTGCCGGCCACCCACATCGACGTCGTCGTGCACCCGCAGTCGATCGTCCACTCCATGGTCGAGCTGAAGGACGGGTCGGTGATCGCGCAGATGGGCATCACCGACATGCGCCTGCCCATCCAGTACGCCTTCTCCTATCCCGATCGGTGGGACGCGCCGGTGCCCTTCCTGGACCTGGCGCGGATGGGCGCGCTCGAGTTCCACGAGCCGGCCTGGGACGACTTCCCGTGCCTCGACCTCGCCTATCGGGCGCTCGACGCCGACCGGAGCCTGCCTATCGTGCTCAACGCGGCCAACGAGGTCGCGGTGGCGTCCTTTCTCCAGGGGCGCCTGGCGTTCACGGAGATCCCCGAGCTGATTGCCGGGACGATGGACGCCCACCAGGCCGGCCCGGCTGCAACCCTGGCCGAGGTGCGCCGCATCGACGCCTGGGCCCGGGAGCGGGCCGAGCAGTCCGTTCGGGCGCTACAATCGAGAGAGAGGTAATACCGCGTGACAACGCTGCTCGCTTTCCTGTTCGTGCTCGGTGTGCTCGTCTTCGTCCACGAGCTGGGCCACTTCCTGGCCGCGCGCTGGAACGGCGTGCGCGTCCTGACCTTCTCGCTGGGCTTCGGCCCCAAGCTGCTGAAGTTCCGCCGCGGCGACACGGAGTACTGCGTGAGCGCGATTCCGCTCGGCGGCTACGTGAAGATGGCCGGCGAGAACCCCGAGGACCCGCGGTCCGGCCAGCCGGACGAGTTCCTCTCGAAGACGAAGTGGCAGCGCTTCCAGATCCTGATCATGGGGCCCGCGATGAACCTGGGCCTGGCCGTCATCGTGCTGGCCCTCGTGCTGATGCAGGGCGCGACCGTGCCCGCCTACATGGGCAAGCCGGCGCTCGTCGGCCTCGTGCAGGCGGGATCACCCGCGGAGCGGGCGGGGGTCAGGCCGGGCGACATCATCACGCGGTTCGGGTCGGCCGAAGTGAACACCTGGGAGCAGCTCGAGATCGCGGTGGCGTCGCGGCCCGATCGCGAGGTGGACATGGTGGTCAT
>JBFWQE010000080.1:0-23417 GCA_050249615.1 Vicinamibacterales bacterium | reverse complement strand
CCGTGAAATACGCAAACTGCCGGAGTTTGAAGGCATAACCATAACCATGTTTCATATGCATATATTGACACATTTGAACCATATGAAATAGGCTCCTCGATATGCGCACCACATTGGACTTGCCGGACGGATTGATCGACGAAGCCCGGGATGCCATGGGGTTCACGTCGAAGACGGAGACGGTCGTGCACGCCTTGAGGGAGGTCATCAGGCGCAAGCGCCTGGAGGAGTTGAAGGGGATGTTCGGCAGGGTGAACATCGAGATCGACATCGCCCGGTCCCGGCGCCGGCCCGTCGAGGCCTGATCAGGCGGGCCGTGGTCATCGTCGACACGTCGGTCTGGGTGGCGGTGCTCCGCTCGTCAACCGCTCCCGAGGCGGCCCTGCTTGCCCAGTTGCTCGATGCGGATGCCGTGGTCCTGCCACTGCCCGTCCGCGTGGAACTGGTTACGGGCACTCCTTCGCGGGACCGCAAGGCGCTGAGGACCCGGCTATCAGCACTCGCGGTGGCCGTCCCCACCGACGAGACCTGGGCGCAGGTCGAGCGTTGGGCCGAATCCGCCGCCGACAAGGGGCACCGCTTCGGCGTCGGGGATCTGCTGATTGCCGCGCTGGCCGCGGAGCGGACCGCTCTGGTCTGGTCGCTCGACCGCGACTTCGAGCGCATGGAGAAGCTGAAGCTGGTGCAGCTGTACGGCTGACGCCGGCGATACTTCAGTGCGACGAACCGGCCGGCACGAACTTCTGCAGCCGCTGGCCGTAGGTGTCCGCTGCGTACACCGCGCCATGCGAGTCCACGACGATGCCGTGCACCCAGTCGAACTGGCCGGGCCCGAGCCCCTGCGAGCCCCAGGTGGCGACGAGCCGGCCGTCCGAGAGCTGCATCTTGTGCACCCGTTCGCCCTCGTGGTCCGCGATGTAGGCAAACCCGTCATCGCCCTTACGTGAGATACCGATGTCCCAGGGGTACCACTTCTCGTTCTTGATCTCGCGGATGTAGTTCAGGTCCTTGTCGTACACCTGCAGGCGCTTGTTCTCGCGATCGATGATGTACAGGTTCTCCTGCGCGTCCACCGCCAGCTTGTGCGGCAGCGTCCACTCGCCCACACTCGTCCCCTTGTCCCCGGGCCCGCCCGCGCCCTTGCCCACCTGCTTGATGAACGTCCCATCCTTCGAGAAGAGGATGACGCGGTTGTTGCCGTAACCATCGGTCACGACGATGTTGCCGCTCTTCAGGACGGCGATGCCCGACGGCAGATCCAGGTGGCTGGGGCCGTTGCCCTTCTCCATCGTCGTGCCGATCTGCATGAGGAACCGGTCCATCTTCGGGCTGAGCTTCACGATGCGGTGCGCATCGCGCTCGATGATGTAGACGTTGCCTTCCCAGTCCACGGTCCCGGAGTGCTGCCAGGAGGGGTTGATGGCCTTGCCGTTGATCTCCTGGTCGGCGCCGGCCATCACCATCTGCCCTGCGGTGTTGAACACCATCACGGGCTTGGGCCCGCGGTTGAACACGTAGATCAGGTCGTCCTTGCTGATGGCCAGGCCCGAGATGCCCGGCTGGTTGGTAGGCCCGCCGGTGCCGCTCTGCGCGGCGCGCTGCCCGCCCATGGCCCGGCGCGCGGCCGCCTGTGCCTCACGTTCCGCCGGCGGAGGTGGAGCGTCCTTCAGCCCGAAGTACATGCCCGCAGGGAGCGTCGGCCAGTTCGGCACGAGGCGATACCCTCCGTCGACCTGGGCCCGAGGCGCCAGGGACAGGGCGGACACGAGGGCGGCCGTCAGCAGCGAGATTCGACGCATGTATGTGTCTCCCGACGGGGCCGAGGCTCCGTCGCTCCGATCAGTGTGTTACTTGACCTGCTTCCGCCACCAGGGGTTGCCGTAGTTGCTGAACTCCCCGCCGTTCTCCGACACGCTCATCGCCACGCGGTAATTGAACGGCGACAGGAGGCGAACGTTCTCCCGCAGGCGCACCGTCCGGCCGCCAACGGTGAACGGCTCGCTTTCGTAGAGGATGTAGTAGATGCCGCCGAGGTCGCCGGCCACCGGGGCCTGCGACGTGTAGCTGAAGCCCCGGCTGTCGGTCACCTGCCGCGTCAGCAGCTTCTTCTCCTTCTGGTACTCGATCCGTTCCTTCACCGTGAACGGGCCGTTCGGTCCCTCGGCCTTCGACTCCGCCTCGAAGACGGAGTCGCCGATCGGCCGGTAGACCGTCGTGCCGCTGACGGGGCCTGCCGGGCCGAGCGCGCTCTCGGGCACGGTCCACTCGAAATCCCACGCGCCCGTGAAGTATCCCTCGAAGTCGAGCGGCGGGACCTCGTCGGTGGCCTTGGTGGGCCGACCAAGATTGGGCATCGCGCCCTTCACCGGCGGCTGCGCGGGCGGCTGCTGCGCCGCGATGCCCGCGGCAAGGAGGGTGAAGAACACAAGGGTCGCGGACAGCTTCATGGCGGTGAATAGTAGCAGCGGTTCGGGGTCCGCGCCGACCCGAGAACCCCAGAACCCGAGAACCCGAGAACCCGAGAACCCGAGAACCCGAGAACCTGAGAACCTATTTCCTACCCACCTGGATCTCCCGGGCGATCTTCTGGACCTCGTCCATCACCCGCAGCAGATTCCCGCTCCAGATCTTGCCAATCTGCTCCTCGGTGTAGCCGCGGCGGACGAGTTCCAGCGTCACGTTGAACGTCTCGTCGGCGCCGTTCCAGCCGGCGACGCCGCCGCCCCCATCGAAGTCCGACGAGATGCCAACGTGGTCGATGCCGATCTTCTTGACCAGGTAGTCGATGTGGTCCACGAAGTCCGAAACCGTGGCCATCGGAGGGGGCGGGAACTTCCTGTCGATGTCCGCCATGCGCGACCGGAACACGGCGCGGCGCGCCTCGGTCATCCCCGGGCCACCCCCGCCGCCTGGTCCGCCACCGGTCATGCCGAACTCCTTGCGCAGGGCCGCGATGGCCGCGGCGCGTTCGGCCGAATCGGGCGGCTTGACCTTCACGTAGCTGTCGAAAGCCACTGCCTGGATGACGCCACCGTTCTTCTTGAGCGCCATCAGCTGCTCGTCGTCCATGTTGCGGCTGTGGTTCGCGACAGCGCGGGCAGCCGAGTGCGACGCGATGACCGGCGCGCGGGAGAGCGCCATGGCCTGCAGGTTGGCCTGCTTCGAGGGGTGGGACACGTCCACCATGATGCCCCACTTGTTCATCTCGATGATGGCCTGGCGCCCGCTCTCGCTGAGCCCGTTGTGCAGCCACTTGCCGTCGCGCTCGCCCGTGTTCGAATCGGCGAACTGGCTGTGGCCGTTGTGCGCCAGCGACATGTAGCGCGCGCCGCGATCGTGGAACTCCTTGATCCGCGACAGGTCCGTGCCCACGGGATAGGCGTTCTCCACCCCGATGAGCGCCACCTTCTTCCCGCTGGCGGCGATGCGTCGCACGTCCGCAGCCGTCAGGGCGAGCTCGATCTCGCCCGGCGCGATCTCGGTCGTGAGGCGATGAATCGCCTCGAACTTCTCGGTCGCCTGCGCGTAAGCCCGGTCGTAGCCCTCGGGCGTGAGCGGCCCCTGCCCGACGTAGACGATGAAGAACGACGCGTCGAGGCCGCCCTCCACCATCTTGGGCAGGTTGACCTGGTTCTCGAGGCGCTGGGTGTAGTTGCGCTCTTTCGTGAAGTCGCGCGGGTTGATGTCGTTGTGGGTGTCGAGCGCGATGACGCGATCGTGGATAGCCCGGGCCTTCGCCACGAGTGCGGGATCGTCGGCCGGCTGTGCGGAGAGACCGGCCGCGAGGCTCGCAGCGGCCAGGATGGACGAGGCAAGGCGTCGCATCCGCGGATCCTACTACGGGGCCGACCGGGTGCAGGATGCGGGGTGCAAGGTGCAGGGGTGCGGGGGGCGAGGGTGCGGGGGCAAGGGCTGCGTGCCGGGTGCACGAGTGCCGAAAAAAAAGGGCCGCGGTGACCGCGGCCCAGCTGGAGGCACGAGAGGGAGACGGAATCAGTGTGCGCGGGCGGTGGCGGGGACGCCCAGGGCAGCGGCCTCGGGAGCCAGGTCCGGCGCTTCCACCAGGCACCAGGCTTCCTGATCGGCGAGCAGGGCGCGGCCCAGCTCGGTGTGCAGCGCGTGCCCGGCGCGGTGTGCCACCACGTGGCCCACCACGGGGTGCCCGACCAGCGCGAGGTCGCCCACCGCGTCCAGGATCTTGTGGCGCACGAACTCGTCTTCGAACCGCAGGGCGTTCAGCACGCCGGTGTCGCCGATGACAATGGCGTTCTCGAGTGAGCCGCCAAGGGCCAGGCCCTGCTGCCGGAGCCATTCCACTTCCTTCAGGAAGCCGAAGGTCCGTGCCGAGGCGATGTGGTCGGCAAAGGTCTGCTCGGTGATGCGCTCGGTGCGCGTCTGGTGCTTCAACAGGGGGTGGTCGAAGCTGATGGTGTAGCTGACCTTGAAGTGGTCCGATGGGTAGATGGCGATGCGCTTGTCGCCGCTGGCGATCTGCAGCGGCTTGAGCACCTTGAGATACTTCCGCGCCGCGCCCAGCTTCTTCACGCCCGCTTCCTGCAGCAGGAAGAGGAAGGGCGCGCTGCTGCCGTCCATGATGGGCACTTCGCGCTGGCTGAGCTCGACCACGACGTTGTCGATGCCGGCCGCGACAAGCGCGGCGAGCAGGTGCTCGACGGTGTCCACCGTCGCGCCGTCACGGCCCAGCACCGTCGCGTACTGGACCGCAGACACGTGGGCCAGGGACGCGGGAATCTCCACGCCCAGATCGGTGCGAAGAAACCGGATGCCCGTATCCGCCGCCGAGGGTTTCAGGGTGAGCGTCACCTTCTGGCCGGAATGCAGCCCGATGCCGGCACAGGAAATCTGACGCTTGATGGTCTGTTGAACGTCCATTCGTCTCTGCTATCGCGGGGGTGTGACGCCCGATAGTGAAGCAAACGCGGTGCCCGTTACATCCCCGGGCGTGCCAACAGCCTAAATCACTATGCGGTAACCACTTATGGAGTCGGAGCCGGACAGCGTCCACCGGCCACTGTGTAAACCGGGCCACAGACAGTCGGCGGGCAACTGTGTCAAAACGGCCACAACCGCCGGCCCCGCTCCCACTCCTTCCCGAGAACCCGAGAACCCAGGAACCCAGAACCAGAGAACCAGAGAACCGGAGAACCAGAGAACCAGAGAACCCGAGAACCCCAGAACCAGAACCCGAGAACCCGAGAACCCGAGAACCTGAGAACTCCCGAACCTGAGATCTCACGCCCTGGCGCCCGTCGCCAGCGCCTCCGCCAGGAACTGCCCGGTCGCCGACGCCGCCACCTTCGCCACCTGCTCCGGGGTCCCCTGCGCGACGATGCGGCCACCGCCGTCGCCGCCTTCGGGCCCGAGGTCGATGACCCAATCGGCCGACTTGATCACGTCCAGGTTGTGCTCGATCACCACGACGGTATTGCCCTGATCCACCAGGCGCATGAGCACGTCGAGCAGCTTCCGCACGTCCTCGAAGTGCAGCCCGGTGGTCGGCTCGTCCAGGATGTAGAGCGTGCGGCCGGTGCCGCGCTTCGACAGCTCGCGCGAAAGCTTCACGCGCTGCGCCTCACCCCCCGAGAGCGTGGTCGCCGACTGGCCCAGCTCGATGTAGCCCAGGCCGACGCTCTGCAGCGTGCGCAGCTTGGTGGCGATCGGCGGGAAGTTCTCGAGCAGCGGCAGTGCGTGATCCACGGTGAGGTCCAGGACCTCGGCGATGGACTTCCCGCGGTACTTCACGTCCAGCGTCTCACGGTTGTAGCGGCGTCCCTTGCACTGCTCGCACGTGACGTACACGTTGGGCAGGAAGTGCATCTCGATGGCGATGACGCCGTCGCCCTGGCACGCCTCGCACCGCCCGCCCTTGACGTTGAACGAGAAGCGCCCGGGCTTGAAGCCGCGCGCCCGCGCCTCGGGCACCATCGCGAACAGCTCGCGGATGAACGTGAAAAGGCCGGTGTAGGTGGCGGGGTTGGACCGCGGCGTGCGGCCGATGGGCGACTGGTCGATCTCGATGACCTTGTCGATGAGGTTCGTGCCCTCGATGCGCGTGTGCGCGCCGGGCTCGTCGGCCGCCTTGTACAGCTGCCGCGCCAGCGACTTGTACAGGATGTCGTTGACCAGCGTGCTCTTGCCCGACCCCGAGACGCCGGTCACCGCGACCAGGCGTCCCAGCGGGATCTTCACGTCGATGTCCTTGAGGTTGTTCGCGCGCGCGCCACGGATGACGAGCTCGCCCTGCCTGGCCGTGCGGCGCCTGGCGGGCGCCTCGATCCGGCGATGGCCGCTCAGGTACGCACCGGTCAGCGAACCGTTCCCGTTCTGCGCCAGCACCGCGGGCGTCCCCTGGAAGATCACCTCGCCGCCCAGGTCGCCCGCGCCCGGCCCGAGATCGATCACGTAGTCCGCCATGCGGATGGTGTCCTCGTCGTGCTCGACGACCACCACCGTGTTGCCCATGTCGCGCAGGCGGGCCAGCGTGGAGAGGAGTTTCCGGTTGTCGCGCTGGTGCAGGCCGATGGACGGCTCGTCCAGCACGTAGAGCACGCCGGTGAGGTTCGACCCGATCTGCGTGGCCAGGCGGATGCGCTGGCCCTCCCCGCCCGAGAGCGTGGCGGCCGACCGCCCGAGCGTGAGATAGCCGACACCCACGTCGTTCAGGAAGCGCAGCCGATCCTGGATTTCCTTCAGGATGCGGGTGGCGATGAGCGCCTCACGGTCGCGGAGCGCGAAGCCCTCGAACAGCGCCAGGGCTTCCGACACGGGCAGGTCCACGTACTCCGCGATCGTCCGGCCCTTGATGGTGACGCCCAGGCTCTCGGGACGGAGCCGCCGGCCCTGGCACGACGCGCAGGCGGTGAGCGCGCGATAGGGATCGAGCTCCTCCTGCACGGCCCACGACCCCTCGTCGAAGCGCCGCCGCAGGTTCGGGATCACGCCCTCGAAGTCGCGGCCGAACGGATCCGGCTCGGCCGCCTTCTTCTTCGGCGAGGCCGGCTTCCTGCCCGCCTTCCTCGGCGGCTCCTCCTCCCCACCCCGCGCGCCTGCCGGCGGACCGAACAGCAGCAGGTCCCGCTGCTTCTTCGGGAGCTTCGCGAATGGCGTGGCGGTATCGATGCCCCAGTGGCTGCCGATGCGCGCGAGCGCCTCCCGCACCAGCGCCGCGTCGCCCCGCGCCCACGGGGCAATGGCGCCCTGGGCCAGCGACTTCGACTCGTCCGGGACGATGCGGCGGGGATCGAAGTCCCAGGTGGCGCCCAGGCCCTGGCAGGCCGGGCAGGCGCCGTGCGGCGAGTTGAACGAGAACGCCCGCGGCGACATCTCGGGCACGCTGAGGCCGCAGACGACGCAGGCCAGCTTGCGCGAGTAGAGCCGGTCGCCCTGCTCCAGCGACTGGATGGTCACCACGTCGTCGGCGAGCTGGAGGGCGACGTCCACCGACGCGGCCAGCCGCCGCTCGATGCCGCTGCGAACGATGAGCCGGTCCACGATGACGTCGATGTTGTGGTTGCGGCGACGGTCGAGGGCGATGTCCTCGTCGAGCGACCGCAGCTGTCCGTCGATGCGCGCCTTGGTGAAGCCCCGGGCCGCGAGCGCCTGCAGCTCCTTCTTGAACTCGCCCTTCCGCCCGCGGACGAGGGGCGCCATCACGGTGATGCGCGTGTCCTGCGGGTAGGTCATCACCAGGTCCACGATGCGCTCGATGGACTGCGAGGTGATCTCGCGCCCGCAGTTCGGGCAGTGCGGCACGCCGATGTTGGCGAACAGCAACCGCAGGTAGTCGTAGATCTCGGTGACGGTGCCGACCGTGGATCTCGGGTTCGATCCGGTGGTCTTCTGCTCGATGGAAATGGCCGGCGACAGGCCCTCGATGAGGTCCACGTCGGGCTTCTCCATCTGCTCGAGGAACTGCCGCGCGTAGGCGGAGAGCGACTCGACGTAACGGCGCTGTCCCTCCGCGTACAACGTGTCGAAGGCCAGCGACGACTTGCCCGAGCCGGACAGTCCCGTGATGACCACGAGCCTGTCCCTGGGGATGTCGACGTCGATGTCCTTGAGGTTGTGGACGCGGGCGCCCCGGACGGAAATCCAGTCGTGCGGCATGGGGTACTGCGGGTGTCCGCGGTGAACACCCCAAACGCCCATTCTACAGGCTCGCCTGCACGCGTTCAAAGTCCAAAGAAACCGCAGTCGCGAGGGGAATCACGAGGGACGCCGTCAGCCCGCGTCGAAGCCGTACAGGGTGTCGTTCGACGAGACGACGAGCGCCCCGTCGGGGGCGAACGCCAGGCCCACCAGTCCCGGCCCCGACACGACGAGTTCGCGCGGGCGCCCGGGCCTGAGCGCGTACACGCCGCTCGCACCGGCCAGCGCCTCCACCACGTGGAGCACGCCGGCGGCGTCGAAGGCCAGCCCCTGCGGGCGGCCGAACGACCACTCCAGCGGCTCGACGCGCCCGTCCGGGTGAACCCGTCGCAGCGTGTCGTAGGTGGAGAGCGTGGGCGCCGTCACGTACAGCCACCCGTCGGCCCCCCACGCGAGGTGGAACGCCGCCATGCTGCCTGTCAGGGTGGCGACCGTCTCCGTTCGGCCCAGGTGGTCGATTCGGAAGATCGTCCCCGAGCGATCACCGACATAGAGGCTGCCGTCCGGCCCGAAGGCCAGGCCGGTGGCGATGCCCAGGTCCGAGCCCACCACCTCGTAGGTGCCGTCGTGGTGCACGCGATAGACGCGGCCCTCGAAGCGGCTCGACACATACAGCTTGCTGTCCGGCCCGATCGCCAGCGACGTCGCGTTCACCAGCCCGTGCACGAACGGCTCGCGTGCGCCGTCCGGCGTCACGCGGAAGACCGAGACGGTGGCCTGCTGTCCCCGCGAGCCCGAGTAGGTCACGAAGATGTTGCCCTGGGCATCCACGACGGGGTTGTCCACCTGGTGAATGCCGCGCGCGAGCACGCGACCCACTCTCGCGTAGAGCGTGGCGCCCGGAGCCCACGACACCTTGACCGGGGTTTCCCCGCCGTCGACGCCATCCGGCACGACCACCGCGATGCGATCGGGCGCCGCGAACGAGATGCGGGCCGGCACGCCGCCGATGGTCACATCGTCTGCGGAGGCCGCCGGGGTGGGGAAGCCGTCGCCGTGCACCCAGAGCCGGCCGCCATGCACCACGCGGATCGGCTCCAGGCTTCGAAGGGCGGGCACGGGTTCAGGTCTCGTCGAGCTCGAGGTTCCAGTAGAGGTAGTCGCGCCAGCTCTCGGGCGCCTGGCGCAACCCGATCGTAATGCGAATCGCCGGCGCCGCGTTCGGGCGGCGCGGCGCGCGCACCAGCGTCATCCCCGCCTCGTGCGGGGTGCGCCCCCCCTTCCGCCTGTTGCAGCCGACACAGCAGGTGACAATGTTCTCCCAGTCCTTGCGGCCACCCTGCGACACGGGGACCACGTGGTCGAAGGTGAGTTCCGGCGTCGGGTAGACCCGGGCACAATACTGGCAGGTGAACTCGTCCCGGGCGTAGATGTTCGCGCGCGAGAACGGCACGTAGTCGAAGCGCTGCTTGATGCGGACGTAGCGCAGCAGCCGGATGACGGACGGCAGCTTGAACGAAAAGGACACAGCGCGGACTTCGCGGTCGTGATGCGCGATGATCTCGACCTTGCCCTGGCACCAGAGCGTGACCGCCTTCTGCCAGTGAACCACCTTGAGGGGTTCGAACGTCGCGTTGAGCAGGAGCGTCTGCTCCATAGTCGTCTTACTGGAGTATTTTGCCCGGAATCGCACGTGTCTGTCAAGCGACCGAACCGCGTAAACCGATGGTAAATAGATAGTTACGCCGTTTCACGAATCCCTGGTGAACACGTGCGGTTGGGAGGCCGATAGGAAGGGCAGCGCCCATGGGACGTCGATTCGACATTGGCCGGGCCGTGCTCGCGGCAGCGCTGACAGCGACCGTCTCAGGGTGCGCGTCAACGGGAGCCGTGCCCCAGCCGTTTCCGGGAGCCGGAAGCACTGCCAGCGGCCGCACGCCCGAGTCGCCTCCACCGGCCGGCGAGGTCACCCCCCCGCCCGAACGCGCGCCACGGCCGATGAGACCGGCACCGTCCGGCGAGGTCGATGGTTACGCCCTCAGCAGCACGGCGCTGTCGCTCCGCGGCGCCCCCTACCGCAACGGCGGCACGACCCCCACCGGGTTCGATTGCAGCGGCTTCGTCCAGTACGTCTTCGGACAACACGGCGTGGCCCTGCCCCGCGAAACCCGGGAACAGTACCGCGTGGGCGGCCGCGTGGACCGGGATAGGCTGCAGCCCGGCGACCTGGTCTTCTTCACCACCATCGCCCCCGGCGCCTCGCACGTCGGCATCTCGATTGGCGGCGACCAGTTCGTCCATGCGCCAAGCGAGCGAGGTGTCGTCAGGGTGGAGCACCTGTCGGCGGCCTACTGGAGTCGGCGTTACGTGGGGGCCAGACGCCCTCGCTAGGCGGTGCCGGCGAGCCCACGACCGCTTTCATACGCCAGGTGTGTAAAAACTTCGCCATTCTGGGCAGGTCTGAGGCCTCCCGGAGGTCATCACGCCCAAACGACCCCTGCGGCCGCCAGTTGAGTCTGGCACCCCGATTGCTCAAACTGGAGGAGAGCAAGCGAGATCGCTCGGAACACAGCCATGCCCTCCCCCTCCACCCGCTCGAACCACCTCTTCTGGGCCATCGCCGCGGTGGGAGCCCTTCTCCAGACGGGGGCGACCTTCGCGCCCCAGTGGGCGCTCTATTCCATCCTCGCCGGCGTCCCGTCGCGTGACGAGCTGGGGCGGCTGGGCGAGATGGCCCAGGCGACGGTCCTGTACGACGCGGCCGATCAGCCCGCGTTCTCGATCTTCGAAGAGCAGCGGCGAGAGGTGCCGCTCGACCAGATCTCGCCCCACCTCGTGTCGGCCATCGTCGCCGTGGAGGATCAGCGCTTCTTCGACCACAACGGCGTGGATCTCGTGCGGATTGTCGGCGCCGGCCTCGCCAACCTTCGGGAAGGACGCCGGGCCCAGGGCGGCAGCACGCTCACGCAGCAGCTGGCGCGCCAGAGCTTCCTCACGCTCGAGAAGACGTACACGCGCAAGATCCAGGAGGCGCTGGTGGCCGCGCGCATCGAGCGCGAGTACACGAAGGAGCAGATCCTCGAGCTGTACCTGAACAAGATGTATTTCGGCGCCGGCCTCTACGGCGCCGAGGCCGCCTCGCTCGGATACTTCGGCAAGCCGGCGCGCGATCTCACCGTGGACGAGGCCGCCCTCATCGCGGGCCTCGTGAAGTCGCCGTCCACGATGGCGCCGACGGTGAACATGGATCGGGCCGTGGCGCGCCGCAACGTGGTGCTGAGCGCGATGCGCGACACGGGCGCCATCGACCAGCCCACCTATGAGCGCGCCCGGGCGGCCAGGGTGCTCCTGCGCGACGCCCTTCGCAAGGACGAGCCGTTCGGCCAGTATTTCAAGGAGCTCGTGCGGGTCGAGCTGGTGGAGCGTTTCGGCCGCGAGCGGGTCTACGAGGGCGGGCTCAGGGTCTACACGACGATTGACCTCGAGGCGCAGAAGGCTGCCGATGCGGCCGTCGCCGCTTCGCTGACGGAACTGGATGCGCGCCGGGCCGCGGCGCTGAAGGCCCGGCGACGGAAGCCGGCGGACCCCCAGATTCCCCTGCAGGCGGCGCTGGTCGCCATCGACCCGGCCAGCGGCCACGTGCGCGCGCTGGTGGGCGGCCGCAGCTTCGCCGAGAGCCATTTCAATCGTGCGACGCAGGCGAAGCGGCAGCCCGGCTCCGCGTTCAAGCCGTTCGTCTACGCCGCCGCCCTCGAGGCCGGCTACACGCCGGCCAGCCTCATCACGGGCCTCGATGAGCCCATCGATCTGCCGTCGGGCGCGTGGGTCCCCGAAGACGGCCACTCCACCGAACCGGAGCTCACGATGCGGACGGCGCTCCGGACATCGAGCAACCGCGCGGCGGTCAAGATGATCGAGACCATCGGCATCCCCGCGGCGGTGTCGTACGCGCAGAAGCTGGGCATCGGCTCGCTGCCCGAAGTACCGTCGCTGGCGCTGGGCTCGGGCGAGGTCACCGTGATGGACCTGACGGCGGCGTACGGCGCGTTTGCGAACGCCGGCGTGCTGCACCACCCGGTGCTGATCCGACGCGTGGAAGACGCCGCCGGCCAGGTACTCTACTCCGCGGAGCCGCACGCCGAGCAGGCCGTCTCGCCGCAGACCGCGTTCCTGATGGCGACGATGCTGGCCGATGTCATCAACTCGGGGACGGCGTGGAAGGCGCGGCAGCTCGGCTTCCGCCTGCCGGCCGGCGGCAAGACCGGAACGACGAACGACTACCACGACGCGTGGTTCGTGGGCTTCACGCCGAGCCTGGTCAGCGGCGTGTGGGTGGGATACGACGCGCCGCAGCCCATCCTGCCCGGAAGCGCCTACGCGGGAGATGTGGCCGTCCCGATGTGGGCCGGCTTCATGAAGGCGGCGACGTCCGGCGCAAAGGCCGCCTGGATCGAAACGCCGAAGGACATCGTCGCGGTGAACGTGTGCCGGCTCTCGGGCAAGCGTCCCGCCAGTGGCTGCGACTCCGCGCACGTCACGCTCGACGACGGATCGACGGAAGAGCGCTCGATGCTGATGACGGAGTACTTCGTGCGCGGGACCGAGCCGACGGACACGTGCCACCTGCACGTCGGCCGGTCGCTCTTCGCGCGCATGGGCGACTGGTTCCGCGGACAGCCGGTGGCCGCGGCCAGTCATGCGCCCGGCAGCGTGGCCGAACCCGAGGCGCCGGCGCCCGCCGTGGCACAACGCGAGGAGCCCGAGGCGCCCGTGGCCAAGCGGGAAGAGCCGAAGAAGAAGCGCGGATTCTGGTCGCGCATCTTCGGCCGAGGCGACAAGGACGGGGACGAGAAGAAGAACAAGGAGCCGCGACGCAGAGAACGCAGATGACCAACGCAGAGAGCGCAGATGACGCAACGCAGATGACGCAGATGACGCAACGCAGATGACGCAGATGACGCAGATCAGATAGGCGTTGCAGGATTTGTCGGCGCGCACATCGTCATCCAGCCGATGTGCACCACCTGCGCAGGCGACCCCATCTGCGCCATCTGCGCAATCTGCGTCATCTGCGTCATCTGCGTTGCGTCATCTGCGTTGCGTCATCTGCGTTGCGTCATCTGCGTTGCGTCATCTGCGTTCAGTCGACGTCGCCCATCCGCCGCAGGACGATCTGCTGCCGGCGCAGCAGGCGGCGGCTGGGGCGGTCCACTCGGAGTTCCCGGGGATTGATGATCGCGCCCGCCATGAGCGCGGCCTCCTCGCGCGACAGATCCGCGGCGCTCTTCCCGAAGTAGGCACGCGCGGCCGCCTCGCAGCCGAAGATGCCGTCGCCCCACTCGATGACGTTCAGGTAGATCTCGAGGATGCGCCGCTTGGTGAGCGCCGCCTCGAGGCGGCGCGTGATGAAGAGCTCCCGGAGCTTGCGCACGGGGTTGCGCGACGGCGACAGGTAGAGATTCTTCGCCAGTTGCTGGGTGATGGTGCTGGCGCCGCGCGCGAACCGCCCCTCCTCCCAGTTGCGCTCGAGCGACGCCTTGATCTCGGCGAGGTCGATCCCCTCGTGGTCGAAGAACGCCGCGTCCTCGGTGACCACCACCGCCCGCTTCAGGTTCTGCGAGATGCGGCCGTACGGGACCCAGCGGTGACGGATCGTGAACGTGCGATCCTCGTCCCGGGCCTCCTCGACCCGCAACTGCATGAACGCGGTGGTCTTCGGGTTCTCCTTGGCCAGCACGCGGACGTCCGGCAGCGTCAGGTAGACGTAGGAGAGGTACAGGAAGACGAGTGCCGTGGCGGCCGCCAGGCCGCGCCCCAGGCGACGCACTCCGCCATTATGGACTAGCCCCGGACGACGATCTTCACGCGGTCCCCGGGCCTCGGCTGCTCGGCGACCTCGACGCCGTTCATGATGGCGAGTGCCGCCGCGTTGGTGATGCCCTGGCCCGCCCGCTGGGCGATGGACTGCCAGCTGTCGCCTGGCTGCACGGTGTAGAACGCGAGCCGGTTCGGCCGCACGTCCGAGGCTTCGCTGGCGCTCAGCTCCCGGAACGTCCGCAGCGACGGGGCGATGAGGGGATCCACCTGAGCGAACTCGGCCTCCGGCGCGAAGCCCGCCAGCACGTACACCTGCCGCCCCACGGCCACGTGCGCCGCGCGCATCCGCACGCGGCCCACGCCGTTGACGGACCCGCGATAGAGGCCGATGTAGGCGTCGAGCCCGGACACGGTCTCGCGCCCACCCTCGATTCGCGCGTAGCCGGCGCGGCGCATCGCGTCGGTTGCCACCTCTTCGACGTCGCGCCCGCGCGGCTGCTCCACCAGCTGCAGCAGCATGTAGTGCTCTGTCCCCGGCTCGCGCGCCATCACCTGCTCGGCGCTGTTGAACACCTCCCATCCCTCGGGGAACTCCAGCCCGATACGGAGCATGGGATGCAGGAATACGTTCGCGCGCACGATGCCCTGCTCGATGCTGTCACCGACGACGACGCCGTCGATCACGCGACGGTAGTCGTCGCGATTGCGTGTGGATGCGGTCTCCGAGGCGTACTTCGCCACGAGCGGCTCGTTCTCGACCACGCGCGCGGCGGGCTCGGGGTGAGTCGAGAGCCAGTTCGGCACGCCGCGCTCGCTGGTCGCGCTCACACGCGCCAGCGTCGAGAGGAACCGCGGCACGCCCGAGGGATCCCAGCCGGCCGCCGAGGCGTACTCCATGCCCAGCCGGTCCGCCTCCAACTCGTCGTCGCGCGAGTACTTGAGGAAGAGCACGCCCAGGCCCAGGGACGACAGGTCCTGGAAGGGCGCGGTCTGCGGGACGAAGATGCTCAGCAGCACGAGGCCGAGGCTGCCGCCCATCTGCCGCGAATACTGCTGCGCCGCGTGGCGCGCGGTCACGTGGCCAATCTCGTGCCCGAGCACGCCCGCCAGCTCCGACTCGTCGTCCAGGTACGGCAGGATGCCGCGCGTGAGGTAGACGTACCCGCCCGGCACGGCAAACGCGTTGATGGCCGGACTGTCGACCACCGTGAACGTCCACGGCAGGTTGGGCCGATGCGACGTGCGCGCGAGGCGCATGCCGATGTCGGAGATGTACCGCTGCACCTCCTGATCGTTGTAGACGCCCATCTCCCGGCGGATCTCGGCGTCGGCCTGCTGGCCGATGGCGAGCTCCTCGGCCTCGCTCATGAGGTTGAACTCGCGCTTGCCGGTGACGGGGTTGGTGGCACAGGCCACCGTGACGGCCAGGACCAGAGCGGGGAGGATCGGGCGCATCAGCCACCTCTGCACGAACCCGTGGGTGCAACGGCCATGCCACCGGGGCGTGGCCGTTCCGGATGACACTCGCGCCGGGTCAGGCTTGCGGGCGGCGGCCGAGCGCGTCGCCGAGGGCCGCCAGGCACAGCGCCACGTGAGCCGGTGTGGAGCCGTGGCCCATCAGGCCGATGCGGAAAATCTGCCCGGCCAGCGGCCCGAGCCCCGCGCCGATCTCGATGTTGAAGCGCTGCAGCAGGTGCCGCCGAACCGCCGCTTCGTCGACACCGGCGGGCACCTTGACCGTGTTCAGCGTCCACAGTCGCGACACCTCGGGCACGAGCATCGAGAGCCCGAGGGCCGATGCGCCCTCGACGAACGCGCGGTGGTTCCGCTCGTGCCGTGCCCAGCGCGCCTCGAGCCCCTCTTCCTCGACCATGGCGACGGCCTCGGCCAGCGCGTAGACGAGCGACGAGGACATGGTGTGGTGGTACTTGCGGCGCACCCAGTAGTCCTCGAGCAGCGAGAGATCGAAGTAGAAGCTGCGGCACGTGACGCGCTTCTCGAGGGCGCGCGGCGCGAACACCACCGGCGCCAGCCCGGAGGGCGCGCCCAGCCCCTTCTGGCTGCAGCTGTAGACGGCGTCCAGTTCCCACGCGGCCACGTCGAGCGGCATGCCGCCGAGCGAGGTGACCGCGTCCACGATGATCAACGCGCCGGCCTCGTGCGCGATCCGCGCCACGGCCTCCACCGGATTCCGCACCCCCGTGGATGTCTCGGCGTGGACGATGCACACGAGGTCGGCAGGCGAGGCTTCCAGGGCCTTGCGGACATCATCCGGGTCCACGGCGCGCCCCCACTCGACATCGAGCCGCCGCACCTCGGCGCCGTAGCGCGCGCACATCTCGGCCAGCCGATCCCCGAAGTAGCCCGACACCACGGCCAGCACGCGCGTGCCGCGCTGCACGAGATTGGCCACCGCCGTCTCCATGCCCGACGTGCCGGTGCCGGACGTCGCCAGCGCCAGCGAGCCGGCCGGCGCCCGGAAGACGTGCGCGAGGCGCGCGCGGAGTTCGTCCATCAGCACCAGGAACTCCGGGTCCAGGTGACTGAGGACGGGGGACGCCATCGCGCGCATCACGCGCGGTGACATCACCGAGGGCCCCGGGCCGAGGAGGATGCGTTCGGTTGAGGGTAGTGTCATCGTCAGGAGTCAGGAATCAGGAGTCAGGAGCATAGCCCAATGTCGGGGTCAGAGCGGGGCGGGCTCTTCCGCGAGCAGGCCGAGCGCGGTCAGCTGGGCTCTCAGCGTGTTGAGCACGGCCGGCGGCGCCGGCCGCAGCGGCGGCCGCGGATCGCCCGTCTCGAATCCGATCATGGCCAGCGCCGCCTTCAGCGCCGGCACGCCGTGCTGCACGCCGATGGCACGCGCCAGCGGCAGGAGCGACGTCTGCAGCGCGCGGGCCTCCGGGTAGCGCCCGTCGCTCACCAGCCGCCTCAGCTCCACGCACTTCTCCGGCACGATGCCCGAGAGCGCCAGCACGGCGCCGTGCACTCCGAGCGCCAGCGCCGAGAAGAGCGACGTGGCGGATCCGCAGAGCACGACGAAGTCCTCGCCCGCCGACGCCGAAAGGTAGTCGGCCAGCAGCTGCATGTCGTTGCCGCTCTCCTTCACCCCGACGATGTTGGGATGGCGGCTGAGGAGGCCGACGGCATCGGCCTGGAGCGTGACGCCGGTGTAGACGGTGACGTTGTACAGGAGCACGGGCACGGGCGAGGCGTCCGCCACTTCCGTGTAGTGCCGCACGAACGCGTCGGTCGTCATCATGTTCTTGTAGAACGACGGCGTGCGGACCATGACCGCGCTCACGCCGAGAGCCGCGGCCCGCCTGCACGCGGCAATCGTGGCGCGCGTGGACTCGCGCGCCGCGCCCGCCAGCAGCGGCCGGTCGGCCGGCACCACGTCGCGGACCGCCGCGATCACGCGGTCCGATTCGTCCTCATCCAGCTGCGGGGATTCGCCGTTCGAGCCCAGGACGACAAGGCCCGCGAGGGGCGTGGACAGCAGGCGCGCGGCGTTCCGGGCAATGGCGCCGGTGTCCACGTCGCCGGAGGAGGCGAAGGGGGTGACGAGGGGATGGAAGACTCCGGAAAACTTCATGATGGGGTGACCTCTTGCTCTGGGAATCTTATCCGGTGATCCGCCCGGGCCTGCAGAGCGGCGTTGGTGGCGTAGGTGACGGCGAAAATGGCGCCCGCCGGCGCCAGGGTCCAGGGGAAGCGGGCCAGGTTGTTCACGTTGCCCGCGTCGGCCAGCATGCGGCCCCAGCTGGGCAGCGGGTCCGGGAACCCGAGCCCGACGTAGGAGAGCGTGGCCTCGGCCAGGATGAAGGCCGGGAGCAGCAGGCTGGCCTGTACCGCGACGTGGCCGGTACACGCCGGCAGGAGATGGCGCCACAGGATGCGCCACGGGCCGGCGCCGAGCGAGCGGGCCGCGAGCACGTATTCCTGCTCGCGCTCCCTGGCGACCAGCGCACGCACGCCACGTGCGACGAACGGCCAGCCGACCGCGGTGAAGATGACGGCCATCAGCGCAAAGACGACGGACGGCGCAAGCACCAGCGGCAGCATCGCGCGCAGGGCGAGAACGACGTAGATGATCGGCAGCACGAGAAGGAAGTCCGCCGACCGCATCACGGCCTCGTCGGTCCACCCGCCGCGGGCGCCCGCCCAGGCCCCCAGGAGCGAGCCCAACAGCGTGGCGCCGAGCACCGAGACGAGGCCCAGGCCAATCGACAGCCGCGCACCGATGAGCATGCGGGAGAGGACGTCCCGGCCATCGCGATCCGCCCCGAGCAGGAAGACCGGCGCGCCCCTTTCGCGCCAGGGCAGGCTCAGCGTGCGGGTCCGATCCTCGACGAAGCGTTGCTCGACGCGGTCCTCGAGCACGAGGGGGTAGACACCCAGGCCCTCGGAGAGGCGCGGCAGCATGGGCGGGGCGTGCACGTAGCCGCGGAACGCGCGGCCGGCCTCGTAGGGCGCCAGCCACGGGCCCGCCAGCGCGAGTGCCGCGAGCACGATGAGCAGCACCGTCGCCCGGCGTGTCATGGCCGGTGGCGCTCCCGCACGCGCGGATCCAGGCGCGCGTGTGCGACGTCGGCCGCCAGCGTGCCGGCGGCGAGACAGGCCGCCCCCGCCGCGGCGGTGCCGGCCACCAGGTACAGGTCCCGCGCGCGAAGCGCGTCGAACATCAGCCGGCCCAGCCCCGGCCAGGCCGTGATGACCTCGACCACGAACGACCCGCTGAACAGCGACCCGATCATGAAACCATACGTCGCCAGCACCGGGCCGAGCGAGACGGGCCAGGCGTGGCGCGTGAGCACTTCCCGCGCCGGCACGCCGCGGGCTCGCGAGGCATCGACGAACGGCTGGCGCACCGCCTCGGCCAGCGCCTGCGACTGGAGGCGCTCGAGCGTGGCGGCCAGCGGCAGCGCCAGGGCCAGCGCGGGCGCCGGCAGGTGGGCCAAAACGTCGGTCACCCACGCCGCCCAGGTGGCCGATCCCCCCACGGACGTCATGCCGCCGGCCGGAAACCAGCCCGTGCGTGCGGCGACGAGCACCAGCAGCAGGGCCCCGACGAGCGGCGGGATGGACACCAGGAGCGTCGAGATGCCTCGAGCCACGGCGGCCCCGGTGCCCGACGCGTGCGCCCCGGTGTATACCCCGAGCGGGAGGCCGATGAGCGTAGCCAGGGCCAGAGCCGCCGCTGCCAGGATGGCGGTGTTCAGGGCGCGCTCCCCCACCATCTCGGCCACCGGCCGCGAGTACAGGACCGAGTCACCGAAATCCAGCCGGACGGCCCCGGCCAGCCACGACACGTACTGCTCGGCGATCGGGCGGTCGAGGCCCAGGCGCGCCCGTTCGGCGGCACGCGCCGCGGGATCGAACATCCGGCCTTCATCGACCCCGTCGCCGGGCGCCAGCCGCGTGAGCACGAGCGCGCCGGACGCCACGCCCAGGACCAGCAGCGCGGCGACCAGACCTCGCCGAAGGCAGAAGGTCAGCATCCTCCCCCGCTCACTTGAATCGCGCCATGCCACCCTTACGGTTTCACGGCCATCGTGTCGGCGGCCCACAGCAGCTGCGGCCGCAGGATGGCCGGCGTGAGGTTGACGACGCGCGTGCTGGCGGCGGCGTAGAGCCGCGGCGCCACGAAGTAGAGCGCGGGGACGTTCTCCCCGAACACGCGCTGCACCTCCGCGAACAGGCGGCGCCGCTCTGCCGGGTCCTGCGCGGCGGCCTGCTTCCTCATCAGATCGTCGATCTCCGCCTCCCAGGGTGTCGCCGGCGTGGCCTGCGCCATGTTCCAGATGTGGGCGGGGCCGGAGCTGAGCCAGAAATCCTTCGAGAGGGCGGGGTCGAGGTCCGAGGCGAGGTACTGGAAGAAGATCGCCTCGAAGTCGCCGCGCAGCATGCGGTCCACCAGGGTGTTGGCCTCGAGCGCCGCCACGTCCACGGCAATGCCCACCTTCCTCAGCTCTTCGCGGAGGAACGCGGTTTCGCGCTCGAGGACGAGGTTGCCGCGATAGGTCAGGACGGTGAAGCGGGCCTCGGTACCCTGAGCGTCCTCCAGCCATTCGTCTTCGTCGCGGTTCTCGAGGCCGATTCCCGCCAGGAGCTTCCCGGCGGTCTCCGGCGAGTAGGGGTAGCGCGGGACGTTGGGCGAGAACCATTCACGGTTGCCCGGCGTCACCGGGCCCCAGATGGGCACCGCGGTCCCGAGGAACACCGATTCGGCCAGCGCCTCTCGATCCACCGCGTGCGAGATGGCCTGCCGCCACTCGCGCGTCGTGACCCAGTTCCGGCGCGGATCCTCTGCCCAGTAGCGCCCGCGCAGGTTGAAGAAGAACACGTCGGGGTCGGTGCTGACCCCGAGTTCCAGCAGCCGGAGCTTTCCTTCGCTTTCGAGCGGCCGGATGGACGCGAGGTCCTCCGCGCGCACGGGCGACTGCATCACGTCCACGTCGCCGGACTGGAGGCGCACGAGCTCGGCGTTCTGGTCCGGCACGATCTCCAGGACCAGCTCGTCCAGGTACGGCAGCCGCGTGCCATCGGGCGCCGTGCGCCAGTAATGCGGGTTGCGCACGAAGACCAGGCGCTGGCCAGGTTCGTACCGGGCGAGCTGGAACGGTCCCATGCCGGCCAGGTCGGACGGCGGCGTGGCGGCGTTCCATGCATCGGCGAACGTGCCTGCCGCGAGCGCGCCGTCGAGCTTGTGCCGGGGCAGGATGGGCAGGTTGTCGAGCAGCCGAAGGCCGGGTCCGAAGGGTTCGGGAAACTCCACGCGCACCGTGCGCGCGTCGATGGTCGTCGCCGCCAGCGGCCGGCCGTTGACCTGCAGCGTGGACCCGAGGATGCTGCCGGCCTCCCGGTCGTACACCGCGCGAAACGTGAAGGCCACATCGTCTGCGCTGAAGGGCGTGCCGTCCGACCACTGGAGCCCCTCGCGCAGGGTCAGGGTGAACGCACGGCCGTCGGGCGAGGCTTCCCACTTCTCCGCCAGCCAGGGCTCGAGCTCCTGGGTCGCCCGGTTGATGCGAACCAGCTTGGCCTGGGCCAGCAACGAGTACAGCTCGGTGACCGTGTTGGCCGACGCCAGACGATTGAACGAGCGCGGCTCGCTCCGGAGCGTGGAGACCAGGCGGCCCCCCCTCGACGGGGCGACATCGGTTGCGCGGGAGGCGGGGCCCGGCCCGCCGGGGAGCGGCGCCCGCAGATCGCGCCAAACGCAGTAGCCGGTGCCGGCAATGGCAGCGATGAGGAGCAGCGTCAGCAGTGTGCGCGGGTGTCGGTTCACTTCTTAACCGGGTGGCCAATTTCTTGGCCGGTTGAGGAATTGCACAGGATCGCCAATTCCTTCGAAATGCGTGCAAGTTCTGCGAGGTGTGGTGTGGCTGACACATCTGGGGCAACGCGCTGGCCAGCCTCCAGTCCTCGGGCCGCGGTCAAAGCCTCCGGCATCGTAAACCACCAAATCTCAACCGTGCAATGAGTTAGGGCCCCTCGATCGGCGAGCGCGCACGGATGGCACCGCCTTCGCCACTGTATCGGGCGGAGGTTAGGAGTTCATGCAGACGGTGCCATTCGCCACGAGCTACATGCCGACGCCGGCGTTCCAGCCGCAGCTGGGACGCAGCGTCACCATCGACCAGGCCGCCAGTCTTCTCGGCGTCTCGCGCCGGACGATTTACTACCGGATTCGCGAGGGACGGCTGTTGACCGTTCGGACCATCGGCGGTTCGCAGCGCGTGCTGGTGTCGTCGCTCGACGCGGCTCGCGCCTGATTCATGGCTCCGCTTCCATTCGTCTCAGCCACCGTTCGTTTCGCCGAGGACATCACCATGACCCTGCAGCCGACTGACACGAGGCACACCACCCCCCCGGGCGTGTTTCGGTCGACTTGCCAGTGCTTCACCGTGTTCACGCTCGCCCTTGTCCTGATCGCGGCCGCCACGCCGGCCGAGGCACAGCGGCGGGCACGGCTGTCCTCCGACCTGCGGGCGCATCTCGGTTCGGGCGCGACCCAGGCGGTGGACATCATCCTCAGCGGCACGCCTGACCGCATCTCGCGGCTGGCGGCCCGGCACGGGCTCTCAGTGAAGAAGGCGCTGCGCTCGGGCGCGGTGCTGACGGCGTCGCCAGCGGCGCTCGAGGCGCTGGCGGCCGACGCCGAGGTGGACGCGGTGTCCGGCGACGCGCTTGTGCGCTCGCAGATGGCGGTCACGACGGAGACGACCGGCGCCGAGGCGGCCTGGTCGGGCCTCATCGACACGCTGGGCGCGACCAGCGGCCGTGGCGTCGGCGTGGCCATCATCGACTCGGGCATCGCGGCGCACCCGGCGCTGGCGGGCCGCGTGGTGGCCAACATCGATTTCACGAGCGAAGGCGGGCGGGGTGTCGATCGCTACGGCCACGGCACGCACATCGCGGGGATTGTCGCCGCCCGCAGCTTCCGGCAGGGGGTGGACGGCTCGGAGAGCGGGATGGCGCCGGGTGCGCACCTGCTGAACCTGAAGGTGCTCGGTGCAGACGGCTCGGGGCAGGCCAGCGACGTCATCGAGGCGATTGACTGGGCCATCGAGAACCGGCAGCGCTACGCGATCCGGGTGTTGAACCTGTCGCTGGGCGCAGCGCCGACGCAGAGCTACCGTGACGATCCCCTGTGCCAGGCGGTGGAGCGCGCGGCGCGCGCGGGCCTGGTGGTGGTGGCATCGGCGGGCAATTTCGGGCAGACCGCGGACGGCCGGACCGTGCTCGGCAGTGTGACCTCCCCCGGCATCTCTCCCTTCGCCATCACGGTCGGCGCGCTCCGCACGCAGGGCACGGCGGATCCGAGCGACGACGTGGTGGCGCCGTGGAGTTCGCGCGGGCCGACGATGGTGGATCACATCGTGAAGCCGGACCTGGTGGCGCCGGGGAGCGCGATTGTGTCGACGGCGGCGGCGGGCGGGTCACTGATGCGGGAGTACCCGGATCGGCTGATCGATGGTCCCGGGCGGCTGGACTATTTCCGGATGAGCGGGACGAGCATGTCGGCGGCGGTGGTGAGCGGGGCGGTGGCGCTGCTGCTGGAGGCGAAGCCGACACTGAGCCCGCTGCTGGTGAAGCTGGCGCTGCAGGGGAGCGCGGAGTTCCTGCCGAATGACGGACTGGTGGCGGGGGGTGCGGGACGGCTGCGGTTGGAGGGGATTGAGCCGCTGGGATCGGAAGCGCAACTTGCGAATCCCACGGGTCAGATCACGCTAGCCGGGCCTTCTGCGGACGAGCAGGCCGCCTTCGCCGAATCCATCATCTGGGGCAACTCCATCATCTGGGGGAACTCCATCATCTGGGGGAACTCCATCATCTGGGGGAACTCCATCATCTGGGGGAACTCCATCATCTGGGGGAACTCCATCATCTGGGGCAACGCCACTCTGAGCGACTGAGTCCCCTGGATGCCTACGGGTTCACGAGTTTCTACAAAAGTTCAGTGTGGAGGATTACCATGAAGCCGC
>JBFWQE010000079.1:0-23719 GCA_050249615.1 Vicinamibacterales bacterium | reverse complement strand
TCGCTCGACGCGGGCCCGAGCGTGGCGATGATCTTCGTGTGGCGCACCCCGGTAGTCTACAATCGAGGTTCCGATGGCATCGCTGGTGACGCCCGCCGTCGTCGCCTACCTGGCCGGCCTCTCCCGCCTCCCTCATCCGCAGTTGGACGTCGTGGCGCGCGAAGGCCGGGCCGAAGGGCTCCCGATCGTGATGCCGGAGACCGGCGCGCTGCTGCACGCGCTCGTGCGCCTGACACGCGCCACGCGCGTGCTGGAGATTGGCACGGCCATCGGCTACTCCGCACTCTGGATGGCCACGGCCCTGCCAGACGAGGGGCGGCTCATCTCGCTCGAGCGCGACCCGGTGCGCGCCGCGCGGGCGCGCGCGCACGCGAGCGCCGCCGGACAGGACGCGAAGGTGAACGTGATGGTGGGGGACGCCTCGCGCTTCCTCCACAAGATCGCGGGCCCCTTCGACCTCATCTTCCAGGACGGCGACAAGCCGGGCTACCTGCCCATGCTCGACCGGCTGGCTGCGTTCCTGCAGCCGGGCGGCGTGCTCGTCACCGACAACGTGCTGTGGAGCGGCACGGTCGTGCCGGGCATGACGCCGCTCGAGGAACGCAATCCGGAGGACGTCGCGGCCATCGCCGCTTACAACGAGCACCTCGGCCACGACGAGCGGTTCTACACGGTGTGGCTGCCGATTGGGGATGGGGTGGCGGTGTCCACGAAGGTTCGGGGCACATAGGTTCGAAGCACGGAAGTTCAAGCACGCAGGTTCAAAGCACGAAGGTTCTCAATGAGTGAACGGCTGAAGGAATTCCGCGAGTTCCGCGAGAAGATGAACGCCCGCATACACGAGGGCGGGAACCTGGAGATCAAGCGGTTCTTCGCGCTCGACTCCCGCGCGTACGAGGCCGGCGCCCTGCCCGTGAAGACCAAGGAGCTGCTCGGCCTGGTGGCGTCGCTGGTCCTCAGGTGCGACGACTGTGTCACCTATCACATCGTCCGGTGCCGCGAAGAGGGCGTGACCCGCGAGGAGTTCTTCGAGACGTTCAACGTGGCGCTGGTCGTTGGAGGGTCCATCACCATCCCGCATCTCCGTCGCGCGGTGGCGACGCTGGACGAGGTGGAGGAACTCCGATGAAGGCGGGCGAGTGGCTGGAAATGACGAAGGCCGATGCCCGGCGCAGAGGGCTCGAGCCGGTCGTGCCGCTGCTGGAGGGCCTGGCCACGTCGGTGCAGGCTTTGAGGGAAGCCGCGACGCGGATGGACGCTGACGACACCGCAGCCGCAGATGCCGGAGGCAAGGCCAGGGCCGCAGATGCCGCAGATGGCGCAGACAGGCATCGGGGGCGGCACGGGGATCACGCGGACCACCTCGAGCACGTGCGGCTTCAGGGTCACACGCGGCACGCCGAGCCGGTCGAGCGCGCGCGCCTCACCAACGCGCTGGAGCCGCCGCCCCCGGCGGGCAGCCTCGCCGACATCTCCAGCCGGCTCGCGCGCGGGGAGACGAAGTCCGAGCGGCTCGTCGAGGACTGCCTGCAGCAGATCAAGGACCGCCAGCCCGAGCTGAACGCGTTCATCACCGTGACGGCCGACGAGGCGCTGGCCGCGGCCCGCGCGGCGGACCGCGAGATGGCGGGCGGCCGGCACCGCGGGGCGCTGCACGGCATCCCGGTGTCGCTCAAGGACCTCATCGATCAGGCAGGGTTGCCCACCACGGCCGGATCGCTCGTCCGCAGGGACCACCGCGCCGCCCACGATGCACCGGTCACGGCGCGCCTGCGATCGGCAGGCGCCGTGTTCATCGGCAAGACCAACCTGCACGAGTTCGCGTTCGGGACCACCAGCGACGACTCCGGCTTCGGCGCCGCGAAGAACCCGATCGACCCCGGCCGCTCGCCCGGCGGCTCCAGCGGAGGCTCCGCCATTTCCATCGTCACCGGCATGGCCCTGGCCACCGTCGGCACGGACACCGGCGGGTCCATTCGCATCCCCTCGGCCGCGTGCGGCATCGTCGGCCTGAAGCCGCAGTGGGGCGAGATCTCGGCGGAGGGTGTCGTGCCGCTCAGCCGGCAGCTGGATCACGTGGGCCCGATGGCCCGCTCCGTCTCGGACGCCTGGATCATGTACGAGGTGATAGTCGGCGCGGGCGTGGCCTCCGGGGCCACGCTTTCTCCCAGTCCCGTGACGGGCCTGCGCGTCGGCGTGCCCCGCGGTTACCTGTTCGATCGCCTCGACGAAGACGTGGAGAGCCTCGTGCTGGGCGCCGTCGAACGGCTGGCATCCGCCGGTGCGCAGGTCGTGGATGTGGACATTCCGCACGTCGGGGACACGCCGCACGTGTACCTGCCACTCGTCCTGGCCGACGCGGCCGAGTACCACGCGCGCACGCTGGAGGCGCAGCCCGGCGACTACACGCCGAACGTGCGGTTCCGGCTCGAGATGGGCCGCTACGTGATGGGCGAGGACTACGTCCGGGCCGAGCGATTGCGCGCCCGGCTCTCCCGCGAAGTGGACGCGGCGCTCGCCGGCGTCGACGTGATGGCCCTGCCCGCACTCTCGATCCCGGCCCCGGTCATCGGCGAGGCGACCGCGCCGGTCAAGGGCGGCACCGAGCCGGTGCGCGCGGCGATGCTCCGCTGCACGCAGCTGTTCAACCTCACCGGGCACCCGGCCTTGTCGCTGCCCTGCGGCCTGACGCGCGCGGGCCTCCCCGCCGGCCTGCAGCTGGTCGGCCCGCGGCGCGGGACGCCGCGGCTGCTGCAACACGCGCTCGCGGTCGAGCGCGTGCTCGCCACTTCATGATCGCGCCGTTCTTTCACCGGTGGGAGCTCCGGCTGGCCGAGGTCAGCCGGGCCGACCGCGTCGTCCGCCCGTTCGAGTGGGGGCTCGACTGGCTCGTGCCGCCACAGGCCACCAGCGTGGCCCATCTCGCGGGGACGCCTGACGGCAGCCGGCCGCCAGCCGCCACGTCAGGGCCCGTGCCCCCCGATCCGCGCGCGGTCATCCAGGCCTGGGTGGACCAGGTGATGCGCGACTCCGATGCGTTCTTCACGCCGGCGCCGACGCGGGACTACGTGCTCACCGACGCGCCGGATCACCTGCGCGCGGGCGGCGAGGCGGGCACGCTGACCTTTCCCAGCGGCTTCAGCACGCCGCACCCCGCGAACAACACGGTGCACGCCCGGTACTTCCCCGCCAATCCCGTCCGCAAGCCCAGGGCCCGCGCGCCGCGACGCGCGGTCGTGGTCCTCGCGCAGTGGAACTCCGATCCCGAGGGACACATCGGGTTGTGCAAGCTGCTCGCGAAGCTGGGCATCGCGTCGCTGCGCATCAGCCTGCCCTATCACGACCACCGCATGCCCCCGGAACTGACGCGGGCCGACTACATCGTGTCGTCCAACGTCGTGCGGACGCTCCAGGTGTGCCGCCAGGCGGTGATGGACGTCCGCCTGGCGCTGTGGTGGCTGCGCGATCAGGGCTACGAGCGCCTGGGCCTGCTCGGCACGAGCCTGGGCTCGTGCCTTGCGATGCTCACCGGCGTGCACGAGCCGCTGGTGCGCGCCCAGGCCTTGAACCACGTGTCGCCCTATTTCGGTGACGTCGTGTGGCGCGGCCTCTCGACCGAGCACGTGCGGCAGGGCATGGAGGGCCACATGGACCTGGAGGGTCTGCGCGAGCTGTGGCGCCCCATCAGCCCGTGGTCCTATCTCGACCGCGTTCACCGCACGCAGACGCTCCTGGTGTACGCGAAGTACGACCTGACGTTCCCCGTGGACCTGTCGCTGCTGCTGGTGAAGGAATGGCAGCGACGCGACCCGCGCGTGAAGGTGGCCACGCTGCCCTGCGGCCACTACACGACGGGCGAAGCACCCTTCAAGTTCCTGGACGGGTACTACCTCGGGAATTTCCTGGCGAGGAACCTCTAGGCGGGTGCGGGCGGGTGCGGACAGGTGCGATCGGGTGCGGGCAGGTGCGGACAGGTGCGATTGGGTGCGGGCGGGTGCGATCAGGTGCCAACCTGCCGCCACGTCGCAGCTCGCTGGGCCAGGCAGGCGAGCGAAGTCGATGAGAACCGAGAACCCGAGAACCTGAGAACCCGAGAACCCCAGAACCCCAGATCCTCAGAGATACCGGAGAAGCCTGACCAGCGCCTCGTAGATGGATCCGGCCAGCGATTGCACGAGCGGAGACACTTCTCCCGTCTCGACGGATTCGGCAACGGTCACCGGGTCGGTGAGCAGCAGCCACACCGTGGCGCCGGCGACAATCAGGGCCAGGAGCCCGACGATGCCAACGAGGCTGAAGCTGAAGCTGCCGAGGCCGGACTGTCGTTGGATCTTGACGTCCATGGCTGGCCGAACGCAGATCATACACCCGCGCTCTTCTATGGACGACGGACGACGCCCGGCAGTTTCTCGGGGCGTTGCACGGAGAACGTCCGTTCGGTCAGACGGACAGCACGATCTTGCCGAACGCCTCGCGTGACTCGAGCCGCCGGTGGGCCTCGGCGGTCTCCGCCAGGGGGTAGACGCGGTCCACGGCCGGCATCAGCTCTCCGGCAAAGAACAGCTCGGCCGCCCGCAGGAGTTCGGCTTTCTGCCCCATGTAGGACCCGAGCAGGGACCATTGCCGCGCGAACAGGAAGCGCAGATCCACCCGGGCGTCGTAGCCGGTCGTGGCGCCGCAGGTGACGAGCCGTCCGCCCCTCGAAAGGCACCGGAGGCTCCTGTCCCACGTGGCCGTGCCCACGTGTTCGACCACGATGTCCACGCCGCGCCCATTGGTGAGGCGCCGCACCGCCCCGGCGAAGTCGTCCGTGGCGTGGTTCACGACCTCGAAGGCGCCCAGTTCCCGGGCACGGGCCAGCTTGTCGTCCGAGCCCGCCGTGGCGATGACGCGAGCTCCGTGCAGCCGGGCAATCTGGATGGCGGCCTGCCCGACGCCGCTCCCCGCGCCCAGCACCAGGACCAGCTCGCCTGCCCGCAGCCTGGCGCGAGTGACGAGCATGTGCCACGCGGTGAGAAACGCCAGCGGGAAGGCGGCGGCCTCGATGAAGCCGATGGCATCGGGCAGCGCGATGAGGTTCTGGACCGGGACTCGGACGTACTCCGCGTAGCCGCCGTCGCTCTGGTAGCCGAGCACGTCGTAGCGCGGGCACTCGTTGTCGCGCCCTTCGAGGCAGCGGGCGCATCGGCCGCACGCGAGACCCGGCTGCACCATCACGCGCCGGCCTTCTTCGAAGGTGCCCGGCGGCGCCTGGGCGACCTCGCCCGCCACGTCCGCGCCCGAGATGTGTGGGAAAGGAATGGTCACGCGCTCGAGTCCGCGGCGCTGGAAGAGATCCAGGTGATTGAGCGCGCACGCCCGGACGCGCACCAGCGCCTCACCCGGGCCGGGCACGGGTGTGGGCGCATCCTCGTACCGAAGCACCTCGGGCCCGCCGTGCTCGTGAAACCGCGTGGCTTTCATCTGTCGCCGATGATTCTACCGGGGCTTTGCAGGGGACTGTCCTTGTGACAGTCCCCGTGGCAGTCCTCGTCAAATCGGGGGGACGACGGGGACCGGGTCGCCGAGGGCGAGCTCGTCCAGCGCCGCGCCGACCTTCTCGATGTCGCCCACCACCACCGTGGCCATGCGTCCAGGATCGAGGTAGCGCTGAGCGACGGCCGCGACCTCGTCCCGCGTCACGGCCTCGAGGCGCGGGACGAACTCCTCGAAATAGGAATCGGGCAGCTCGTGCAGCGCCAGCTGCGCGGCCGAGCGAGCCACCTGCTGCACGGTCTCGAACCCGCGCGGGTAGCCCAGCGCAACCGACGACCGGGCGAGCGCGAGCTCGTCCGCCGTGACGGGACGCGCGCCGCGGATCTCCTGGATCTCGCGGAGGGCCTCGCGGAGGGCCGCCGCCGTCACGTCGGTACCCACGCTCGTCTGCACCACGAAGGGTCCCTCGCCGCGGCGCAGGTCGAACCCCGTGCGCACGCCGTATGTGTACCCCTTGTCCTCGCGCAGGTTCATGTTCAGGCGGCTCACGAACTGCCCGCCGAGGACGGTGTTGAGGAGGACCAGCGCGTGGTAGTCGGGTGTCGCCCTCGACGCCGCGACGTGGCCCAGGCGCAGTTCCGACTGCGCGGCGCCCGGGCGCGGCACAACGCCAAGCCGCACGGCCGGCGAGCGCGGCGCCGCCTCACGGCCCCGATCGCGCGGGAGCGGCTCGACCGACGGATCGGCGCGCCACCCGGCGAACGCCGTGTCGGCCTCGGCCAGCATGTCCGGCACGGGGCGGTTGGCGGCGACCACGAGCGTCGCGCCCTCGGGCTGGAACATGCGCGCGTGGAACGCGCGCACTTCCTCCACGGTGGTGGCGCCGAGCGACGCCGCCGTGCCGTGTCCCGGCCTGGCATAGGGGTGCGACTGGTAGAGCACCTGGGCGAACGCGCGATCCGCCAGGGCGCTCGGATGATCCCGGAGCTGCCGCAGCCGCTCGAGCCGCAGCTGGCGGACGCGCTCGAAGTCGGACGTCGCGAGATTCGGCGCCGTGCAGATCTCGTGCACGAGCGCCAGGCCCGCGGGGAGGAACCGGTCGAGTACCGTGAGGCTCACCACGATCGCGTCGGGCCCGACCTCGACGTCGAGGTCTCCTCCCAGCCGCGCGATGCGATCGGACACCTCCAGCGCGGATCGCCCCCGGCTGCCCTCGTCCAGTAGGTCGGCGACGAGCGAGGCCAGCCCGGCGCGCTCCGGCGGATCGGTGGACGATCCGCCGGGGACCAGCAGCACCATCGCGGCCACCGGGACCGAGTGGTGCGAAATGGCCCGCACCTGCAGGCCGTTCGGCAGCCGCGCCCGCTCGATGCGGGGGAAGGTGAACGCGCCCGGCGGCCCGGGCACGGGCAGCGTCGACCGATCCACGCGCCTCACGAGACCGACACCTCGGAGGCGTCCGGCAGCGCCAGCTGGCGCTGCCCGCGCGGCACGAGGCTCAGCGCGACGCGCGGGGCGCCGACGATCCACTGGCGGACGGCACCGGCCATCTGCGCCGGGGTGACGGCGCGGTAGCGCGCGAGATCCTGGTCGAAGTAGCCCGGATCCCTCCGGAAGACGTTGTAGGCGTTCAGCTGATCGGACTTGCCGCCGAAGCCTCCGACCGTCTGGAGGCGATAGACGAACTGCGCCTCGATCTGCACCTCGGATCGCTCGAGCTCGTCCGACATGGGACCCTCGCTGGCCAGCCTGGCCAGCTCCTCGGTGACCGCCTGTTCGAGCACCGGGAGCGCGACGCCGGCCGCCGCGGTGCACGCCACCTGGAACACGCCCGACATCTCGCGCGAATGCTGGTAGGCCGAGACGTCGGTCGCCACCCGCCGCTCGTACACCAGCTGCCTGTAGAGCCGCGATGTCTTGCCGTGGGCGAGGACGTCCGCGCCCAGGTCCAGCGCCGCGTCGCCGGCCTCGAACATCGCGGGGGAATGCCAGCTGAGGTAGAGGCGCGGCAGCTCGACCCGATCCTCCAGCAGCAGCGAGACGCCGGTCATGTCGGGCCGGGCCGCCGACACGGGCGGGACGTCGGGCCCGCGGGGAATGTCGCCGAAGTACTCCTCCGCGAGGTCCAGGGCCCGCCCGGTCTCGATGTCGCCCGCCAGGGTCAGAGACGCGTTGCCCGGGTGGTAGTAGGTCTCGAAGAACCGCCGCACGTCGTCGAGCGTGGCCGCGCGGAGATCGTCAGGGTCGCCGATCGTGATCCAGTGATACGGGTGATCGGGCGGAAAGAGCGCCGCCGAGAGCGCGACGCCGGCCAGGCCGTAGGGACGGTTCTCGTAGTTCTGACGCCGCTCGTTCAGCACCACGTCGCGCTGGTTCGCGAACTTCCCTTCCGTCAGCGCGGGCAGCAGGTGCCCCATGCGGTCCGACTCCATCCACATCGCCAGGTCGAGGGCGCCGGTCGGCACCACTTCCCAGTAGTTGGTGCGATCGGTGTTGGTGGACCCGTTCAGCAGCGCGCCGGCCCGCTGCAGCGGCTCGAAGTAGCCGGAGTCGTGGTGCGCCGAGCCCTCGAACATGAGGTGCTCGAAGAGGTGCGCGAAGCCGGTGCGCCCCGGCCGCTCGTTCTTCGAGCCGACGTGGTACCACAGGTTGACGGCGACCATCGGCAGCTGATGGTCCTCGTGCACGATGACGTCGAGCCCGTTGTCGAGCGTCTTCTTCGTGTAGGGTATCTGCACGTCGCTTTGATCCTATCCCACGAGCACACCGCCACCCGCGGCGCCTGGTTCCAGCTCTTCGTGATTGCCCTGGCCGAGTTCCTGGGCATGACGCTGTGGTTCTCCGCTACCGCCGTGACGCCCGCGCTCGCGCGCGAGTTGCGGATGACGCCCGCCGAGGCCACCTGGCTCACCATGGCCGTGCAGGCCGGCTTCGTGGCGGGCACGCTGGCCGGCGCGCTGGTGAACATCGCAGACATGGTGCGGTCCCGCCACCTCGTGTGTGCCGGCGCGCTCGTCGGGGCCGCCGCCAATGCCGCCATCCTGGTCGTCTCCGGCAGCTGGTCGGCCATCGCCCTGCGTCTCACTACTGGCGTGGCCCTCGCGGCTGTTTACCCGCCCGCGATGAAGATGGCCGCCAGCTGGTTCACGGCGCGCCGTGGCCTGGCCCTGGGCCTGCTCATCGGCGCGCTCACGCTGGGCAAGGCCGTGCCGTATCTGGTGACCACTCTCTTCGGCGACGCCTGGCGCGCGCCCATCCTGCTGGCCTCGGGCCTGGCGGCGCTCGGCGGCGTCCTGGTGCTGGTCGCCGCGAAGGACGGACCGTACCTCGCGGCCACCGCACCGTTCGATCCACACGCGATTCGCCGCATCCTGACCATCCGCGGCGCCCGCCTGGCGATCGCCGGCTACCTCGGCCACATGTGGGAGCTCTACGCGATGTGGACCTGGGTGGGCGTCTTCGCCACCGCCAGCTTCACGGCGGCGGGCCTCGGCCCCTCGGCGACCACCGCCGGATCGCTGGCGGCGTTCCTGGCCATTGGCAGCGGCGCGGCCGGCTGCATCGCCGCGGGCTACTACGCCGACGTGCTGGGCAAGGCGCGCGTGGCGGGCTGGGCGCTCGGCGCCAGCGCCCTCTGCTGCCTGCTCGCCATCGCCGCGTACGGGCGCGCCCCGATGTGGACCTTCGCGCTCGTCATCGCCTGGGGCGTGGCGGTCGTCGCCGACTCCGCCCAGTTCTCCGCGCTCGTCAGCGAGCACGCCCCTCCGGACCACGTCGGCACCGCGCTCACGTTCCAGACCTCAATGGGATTTCTGCTGACGATGGTGACGATCGACCTGCTCCCGCGCGTGGCGGCGACGGTGGGCTGGCAATACGCGTCGCTGCTGCTGCTGCCGGGGCCCGTGCTGGGTGCGCTCGCCATGCGGGCGCTCGCGAACCCGAGAACCTGAGAACCCGAGAACCCGAGAACCTGAGAACCTGAGAACCTGAGAACCCAGAAGCTACCTGACGGGAATCAGCGGTATCTTCCCCTTGCTCTCCATCTCCGCCTTGATCGCCCGCATCGACACCTGCGCCGCCATCTGCGAGGCCACCTTCGCGAAAGCCTCGGCGGCGCCAGACTGGGGCTCGGCGATCACGACCGGGATGCCGACGTCGCTGCCCACGCGGATGGGCTCGTAGATCGGCAGCCGGCCCAGGAACGGGACGCCCATCTGCTCGGCCATCTGCTCGCCGCCGCCGTGGCCGAAGATGTTCGACATGTGGTGGCACTGCGGGCACTCGTAGTAGCTCATGTTCTCCACGACGCCCAGCGCGGGGATGTTCAGCTTCTCGTACATCCGGATGGCGCGCCGGCTGTCGGCCAGCGACACCTGCTGCGGGGTGGTCACCACGATGGCGCCCGCCACCGGCACGGTCTGCGCCAGCGACAGCGCCACGTCGCCGGTGCCCGGCGGCATGTCGATGATGAGGTAGTCCAGGTCGCGCCACGCCACGTCGTGGAAGAACTGGCGGATGGCGCTGTGCAGCATCGGCCCGCGCCAGATGACGGGGGCCTCGTCCTTCGTCATGAAGCCGATGGACACGACCTGCAGGCCGTAGCGCTCGGCCGGCCGGATCTTCTGGCCGTCGGACTCGAGCTGCGCCTGCAGCCCCAGCATGATGGGCACGTTCGGCCCGTAGATGTCGCCGTCGAGGATGCCGACGCGGCTGCCGGCCTTCGAGAGCGCCAGGGCGAGGTTGACGGCCACGGTCGTCTTGCCCACGCCCCCCTTGCCGGCGCCCACCGCGATGACGTTCTTCACGCCCGGCAGCGCGGCGGGCCCGGTGGTCGGCGCGCTTACCGACCGCACCTGAGCCGTCATCGTGATGTTCACGGCCGACACCCCTGGCAGCGCGCGGACGAGCGCTTCGGCCTGCGCCTTCATCAAGTCCTTCACGGGGCAGGCCGGCGTGGTCAGCTCGATGTCGAACGCGACGGTGCCGCCGTCGATGGCGAGGTTCTTGACGAAGCCCAGCGACACGATGTCGCGGCGGAGGTCGGGGTCCACGACCCCCTTCAGCGCATCCAGGACGGTTTCGGCAGTCATGGTCAACGTTCGAGCTTACCACGCGACTGGCAACCGCCCGGCCGTTCGGGTAGACTCACGCGCAAGCTACCCTCTTTCAAGGAGTTACCGATGGCCGACGCGACGCCAGGGAGTGCCGCTCCCTCCAGCAACCGCACGGTGATGATCGTGCTGTCCTACCTGTGGCTGCTGGCGCTCATCCCGCTCCTCGTGGAAAAGGAGGACAAAGAAGTCCAGTGGCACGCCAAGCACGGCCTGGTGCTGCTGCTCGCCGAGATCATCCTGTGGGTGCTCATCACGATGATCAACATCGTGACGGGTTTCTTCATCGGCTGCCTCGTCGGCGTGCTCAGCCTCGGGCTCTGGGTCGCCATCGTGATCCTGCACATCCTGTGCATCGTCAAGGGCGTCAACGGGCAGCGGCTGACTATTCCCTACGTCAGCCAGTACGCAGACAAGTTCTGAGCACGCGCACCCTCGTCCTCCTCGTGTCGGCCGCGGGCGTTCTGCTCGCGGCCGACCTGTCACGCCCGCCGGCCGGGCAGCTCTCCACGCGCGCGGCGATCGGGGCCATCCACGTGTATCAAGCCACGCTGTCGCCGATCTACGCGCGCACGGGGGTGATCTGCCGTTTCAAGCCGACCTGCAGCCATTACGGCGAGACCGTCGTCCGGGAGTTCGGCGTCGTCCGCGGCGGGTGGATGGCGCTGAAACGCGTCCTCCGTTGCGGGCCGTGGACGCCGATGGGGACCGACGACCCGCCACCGCAATCACCCAATCACCCAATCACCCAATCACTCAATCACTCAATCACCCAATCACCCAATCACTCAATCACGAATGCCCCAATCACCAATCGCCAATCCTCAATGAATCGCCAATCATCAATCGGCAATCATCAATGGACACGTGATTCAAACACCCTCCTCCCCTCCTCCTTCAGCAGCACCCAGCAGGCATAGGCGCCCAGCGCGGTGCCGAACGGCAGCAGCACCATGTTGACGACGGCCAGCCCCAGGGCGAGCGTGCGGGCCCACGGGCGGTACGTGCCGAGCGCGCGGCCGATCCAGAGGTGCAGGATGGCCCAGGCCAGCGCGATGAAGGACAGGGCGGCCAGCGTGAGGGCGGTGAGCTGTGCGGCCATGGGCGAGCGCACGGCGACGGGGCTCGTGCCGGTGGAGATGGCCAGCGCGCCGGCCGCGAGCGCGCCGCCGGCCAGGGCCACCAGCAGGAAGATGAACCCCCACGCCAGGTGGAGCCAGGAGAGGAAATCGACGTGCCGCTTCACGGCCGCGGGTGAGTCCCTGAATCGAAGTCGGTGCGGCTAGGTGACCGCGAGACGGACGCTGACGCGCGTGCGCGGCCCCCGACGCGGCGTCACGGCAAAACGGAGGTGGTCGCCGTTGGCCGCGCCGCGCGGCACGCGCACCTCGATCCAGAGCGGGCTCACCGCGTGGCCCTCGCCGCGGCACGACGCGCACGGCTCGTCCCAGACCTCCCCGCGCCCCCCACAGTCGGCGCAGGTGTGCCGCAGCTCCAGCGAGAGCGGCACCAGGGCTCCCATCGCGGCCTGCGCGCGGTCCAGCACGATCTCGGCCGACACTTCCAGCGCGGCGTCCGCGTCCGTCGTCGACCGTCGGAGGCACTCCACCGCCGCGCGCGCCGATGGGAAGTCGATGGCGACTTCGTCGGTCAGCGATCGACGGTACGCGCGATCGTCGGGCGCGAGGGCATGCACCTGCGCGCGCGACGTGTGAAAGCGTCGAGGCAACACGTTGGCCGTACCATAGCGCGGTTGCCAGCAAAAAGGAACCGCGAAGCTGCTACCATGCGCGCATGTCCGGCAAGGAATGCCCGATGTGCGGAGAGTTCATGCGCCTGGTGACCCGGGAGTCGGTGGAGCACGTCCCCGGCCTGCCCCAGCCGGTCACGCACGTGATCCGGGAGTGGGTCTGCCCCGAGTGCGACTACTTCGAGGAAGTGGACGACTAGCGCGCGCCCAGCGTGAGCAGGATCTCCTTGCGGACCGCGTCCTCGACCTCATCGAACCCGAGGGTCGTGTCGCACTCGTCGCACAGGCATTCGATCACGCCGGGGCGGCCCTCTTCGGCCACCTCCACGCGATCGCCATCGATCTGCACCACGTGCATCTGCAGGGTCTTGATCAGAAACGTGCGGGAATTCCCGCAATTCGGACAGGTCAGCGCCACCAGGTGAGGTCTCCTTGGGACCGCAAGGATTGTATGGGATAGGTTAGCCCCGGCAAAGCACAATTCGCCGGATCCCGCCGATTACACGTAGATCAGCTGCCCTCTCACCTGCCTGCCCGCGCACATCCCGGCCAGGGCCTCCTCGTAGGTCCTCAGCTGTGCGTGGTGCTCATCGCGCGGTGCCCCGGTCTTGAACTCGAGCACCGTCACCTCGTCCTCCGTCCACACCACGCAGTCGATGGCCCCGCGCTCGACCGATCCGTCCGGCCGCCGCCGGGAGTACGCCGCCTCGAAGACCGCCCGTCCCCTTGCGAACAGCTCGGCCAGGTCCGCGCGCGACAGCACGCCCAGGCTCATCGTCACCGCCCGCGCCACCAGCGCCGCGGTGTCTTCGGGCTCGCCTTCCAACAGGCGCTCGGCCACCGTGGCCAGCCGGTCCGCGCTCGATGTGCCCGACTGCTGGGCGTGGGCCAGCAGGCGGTGCACGAGCGTCCCGAGGATCGATGACGAGGCCTCCGCCTTCGCGTGGCTCGCCGCGGGTGCCGGTACGCGTTCGATGGCCGCCGGCACGCGCAGCGCGCCGTCCGGTGCAAGGGCCGCGAAGTCCTGTGCCGCCCGGATGTCGCGCACGGGCGCCCCGGCCCAGGCCACCGGCTGCGGCCCCGCCGGCGCGACGACATTGATCGCGTGCGACGCCGACGGCCCGGCCCATGCCACCCTCGTCCCCCCGGCGCCGCTCCCAATCACGCCCTGCAGGGAGACCGGCAGGAGCCTGCCGAGCGAGCCCCTGACCGGCGCAAACTTCCCCTCCTCGGTGAGCGTCGCGCACAGGTACAGCCGGTCGCGCGCGCGCGTCAGCGCCACGTACAGCAGGCGCTTGGTCTCCTCCGCCTCGCGCGCCTCGGCGTCGGCGTCGGCCTCCGTCCTGTGATCGCCGATGCCCACCATCGGCTCGCCCTCGTCGCCCGCGGCGAACGCGCCCGCCGCGATGCGAATCGGCGCGCTGCCACCGCCGCTGCCACGGCCCATGTTCACGACGAATACAACCGCGTACTCCAGCCCCTTCGCCGCGTGGACGGTCATGAGGTTCACCGCGTCCGCCGCGTCGATCATCGCGTTGGATTCGTCGCCGCCGGCGACGAGCTGCGAGAAGTGATCCACGAGCCGCTCCAGCGTCGCGTAGCCCCGGTTCTGGATGCGCCGGACCAGGCCGCGGATCTTCTTCAGGTTCTCGCGCGCCTGGGGCAGCCCCGGGCCCGCCAGCTCCATCATGTAGGCCGACTCGGCCAGCACGCGGTCCAGCAGCTCCGCGGGCGGCAACCGATCGACCAGCGGCAGCCAGCCGGCCAGGCTCCGCCGCGCCAGCTCGAGCCGCGCCGCATCGGCCGCCGCGAGCGCCGGGGGAAGCGCGCGGCCCTCGGGATGCAGGGCCCCCGCCAGGTCGGGCGCCAGGTGCTTCAGCGCCTCGTCCGAGACCCACACGAGCCGCGAGCGCAGCAACGCCGCCGCGCGCAGGTGCGAGGACGGATCGGCCAGGTAGCCCAGCAGGGCCAGGACGTCCTTGATCTCGTCCGCGTCGAAGAACCCGAGCCCCTTGTAGACGTAGTAGGGCACGCGCCGCCGCGCCAGTGCCTCCTCGATGAGGCGGTGCCCCTCGCGCGTGCGGAAGAGCACCGCGATGTCGCCGGGCCCGATGGGCCGGGGGGCGCCCCCCATCCGATCGCGCACCGTCACCCGGTTCTCGAGCAGCCGCGCGATCTCGTCGGCGACGGCCTCTGCCTGCCGCGTGTCGGAGGTGCCCGTCACCAGGCCCAGCACGTCGTGCCCCGTCCCCGCGTCGGTGGCGAGCGGGAACCGGTCGTCGTCGGAGTAGCGGAACGCGTCGGGCCGGTCCGGCTGCTTCTCGACCGCGTCGAACACGTCGTTGACGAAGTGCAGCAGCGGCAGCACCGCGCGGTGGCTGCGCGTGATGGCCGCCCGTGCCGGCGCGTCGGGCCGCAGCGCATCGATGTGCCGGCCCGCCTCCTCGAGCACGGCCACCTCGGCGTCGCGGAATCCATAGATCGACTGCTTCCGATCGCCGACGATGAAGATCGAGGGCGGGATGGCGGTGTCCGACACGCCCGCGCCTTCCGTCCACGCCGACATCAGCTCGCGCACCAGCCGCCACTGCGCGCGGCTGGTGTCCTGGAACTCGTCCACCAGCACGTGCCGGTAGCGCGACTCCAGCTTGAAGCGGCTGCGCGAGAACTCGTCGCGCTGCTCGAGCAGGGCGAGCGTCCGCTCGAGGACGTCCGAGAAATCCAGCACGCCGTGCGCGTCGAGCGTGCGGCGGTACTGCTCGCGCGCGATGACGAAGAGCTGTCGCACACCGCGCGCCAGCACGAGGTTCAGGTCGCGACGGAATGCCGCCAGCGCCTCGACCACCCGCGGCCCCAGCAGCATCACGTGCTGCCGGTGCGCCTCGAAGTCGGCCGGCGAGCGGAACCCGATCTTCGTGTGTGCCAGCCGCTGCCGCGGCTCCTCGCTCGCGGTGAGCACGTGCGCCGCCAGGCGGTCCAGCGCGCCCCGCAGCCGCTCCGGCGCCAGGGGCTCGGGCGAGGCGAGCAGCCTGATGTCGTGGCACAGCAGCGCGAAGTCCGGCGCGTCCGGCCCGCGCGACACGAACGCCGGCGCGCCGCCGGGCAGCGCCTGCAGCGCGCCGCGCAGCGAGTCGTGGAGGCGCTGGCACGCATCGGCCACGTGCATCGTGCGGCCGTGGAGGAAGCGGTTGAGCGCGTCCCAGGCCACCAGCCGCCGGTCCAGGAGCACGGCCAGCCCCTGGCGCAGCCGCATCTCGCCCAGATCGGCGAAGAGCAGCGCCACGTCGGGGTCGGACTGTGCGAGGCGCCTCCCCGCCGCCAGGGCCCGATCCAGCGAGGCGGCCACCAGCCGCGGCGTCTCCGTCTCGTCGGCGAGCTCGAAACCCGGGTCCACACCCGCTTCGAGCGGGAACTCGTAGAGCAGCGACAGGCAGAACGCATCGATCGTGCTGATCGTGATCTCGGGGAAGGCGTCACGCACTTCCCGCCATCGCGCGCCGCTCAGTGCGCCCTCCCGATGCCGCGACTTCAGCGCGTCCAGCACGCGCTGCCGCATCTCGGCCGCGGCCTTCCGCGTGAACGTGATGGCGAGGATGTTCCGCGGCGGCACGCGGGCCTCGACGACCAGCCGGACATAGCGGTCCACGAGCACACGGGTCTTGCCCGTGCCCGCCGAAGCCTCCAGCGCCACGTTCCGCATCGGATCGGTGGCCAGCAGGCGTGCCGCGCGGTCGCGCTCCACCTGCGGGTCCAGCGCCTCCGGGCCATCGTCGAACGCCAGGCGGCGCTGCTCACTCATCGGCCACCTCGACGAACGCCTTGCGGCACACCGCCTCGTACGGGCACGTGTTGCACAGCGAGCGCGGCGCCGGGCGCGGCGGGAAGTGGCCGGCCTGCGCGTCGTCGATGGCCCGCACCATGCGGTCTTCCGCCGCCTGCAGCACGTCGTCCAGGGATTGCCCCTTCGCGGGCCTGAGCGCCCGCATGGGCGCGTCGCCCTCCATGGACAGGTAGAACGCCTCCGAGGGCGTGCGGTGCCGGTCGCCCGCCTTCTCGAGCTGCTGCGCGACCGCGGAGGTGTAGACCTGCAGCTGCACCGTGCGCTTCGGGTCGGGCAGGAGCTTCGACTTGTAGTCGATGACGCGGAACGTCCCGTCGGCCAGGAGGTCCACGCGGTCCACCTTGGCCCGCAGGGGGACGACGCGCGTCTCGCCGCTCTCACGGCGGAACACGAACCCGTCGTCCAGCTCGAACTCGATGAGGCGGCGATCGATGGCGGCGGGCCGCTCGGCCTCCATCGACAGCACGCGATCGATGATGCCGGCACTGACGGCTGATCCGAAGAGCCGCGCTCGCTCGAGCGTAGCCTCCGTGGGCGCGAGCGTCTCCAGCGCGCGCTCGCTGATCTCCACGAGCAGCCCGCGCGCTTCGGGAACACGGTCCGCGGTGATGCTCCCGTGACCGCGGGCCTGCCACTCGCGGAAAAACGCCTCGAACAGCGCGTGCAGGAACCGACCGCGCTCCCAGGGCGGGGGCGCGTCCTCGTCCTCGGGCTCCTCCTCGAGCTTCAGCACCTCGGTGGCGAAGAACTGGAACGGGCACTTGAGATAGCGATCCACGCGGCTGACGCTGATGCGGGCGAACGTCCAGGGCCCCGCCTCGCCCGCGAACCGCCCGCCGCCGTCGTCCGGCCGGGTCGCGCGGAGCGATGCCCACTCGGATGCCAGTACCCCAATCACCCCCTGCCTTGTCCGCGCACTCTGTGGCCCGTGTATTGTCTGCGTTGTCTGCGTAATCTGCGGCCCGTGTATTGTCTGCGTTGTCTGCGTAATCTGCGGCCCGTGTATTGTCTGCGTTGTCTGCGTAATCTGCGGCCCCTGCGTTATCTGCGGCATCAGCGTTAGTGCTTCCTCAGCGGACACCGCCAGGTCGGTCACCGGCGGCTCCGCGTTCCGCACGAGGCCCACCGCCGCGAGGTCGTCCACGAAGGTGGAAGGTTCGACGACTGCGTCGGACTCGAGTGCGAACGTCGAGACGCGGACGCGTCTCGCGGCGAGGCCGACCAGGTCCAGGAACATCGCTCGCGCCGCGGCCATCTGGTCGCTCTCGCGCTTGTTGGGATCCTCGGCGGCCGGTGTCGGATCCAGCAAACCGAGCAGGAACGGCGGGTAGAAGATGCTCCGCCGCGAGCGCTCGGGCCACTCGCCGTCCACCAGCCCCAGCAGCTGCACATCGTCCACGTCGGCGAAGCGCGCCGCCTGCGCGTCGAGGACGCGCACGCCTTCGACACCAGCGCGCGCGGCAAAGGTCTGCGCGCCCAGCCAGCGACGGATCGCGGAGGCCAGCTCGCCGCCCGTGGCCGTGGCGCCGGGGTCGTGATCGCGGTACGCGCGGGCCAGCGCGGCGAGGGCGCCGAGGACGGCCCGGCGCACGCGCGCAAGCCGCTCGAGGTCGGCATCGCCGGACGGCGCGCGGTGACAACGATCGAGGAAGCCCTGCAGCAGGGCCAGCTGGGACGGCACAGGCCCGGCCTCGGCCAGCGGCATCAGTTCCTGTGCGAGGGCGAGAGCCGCGCGGGCCGCGGGCGCAGCAGTGTGGCGACGCCGCTCGTCGCGTGTGGCGGGCACGGTGATGTCCGACCATTCACCGGCCAGGCGCTCGAGGCGATCCAGCCCTCCCAGGTAGCGCGACTCGGCCAGCGCACGGTCGAGGGCCGACACCGCCGCCGCGGACGGCTCGTCCCCGCCATCGCCGAAGCGGAAGTGGGGCGATCGAAGCAGCGCCACCGCCGACGCCCTCGAGAATCCGGTGCCGACGAAGTCGAGCACCAGGTCCAGCGCGGCGGCATATGGCTCGGCGGCGAGCGGCAGTGTGTCGAGCGTCTCGAACGGGATGCCAGCGCCGCCGAAGACGGACCGGGCAAGGTAGAGGTACGGCAGCGGCCGCCGGACGACGAGCGCGTGACGATGGAGCGGCGTGTGGTCGCCGGCGCGCCTGGCGGCCTTGAGGCGACGGGCCACCTGCCCGAGCTCGTCCTCGCGATCACGCGACTCGAAGGCCGGCGGGCCCTCGGCCGCCGGCACCACCAGCACCGGCGGGCGGACATCGTCGCCGACGCCCTGTCCCCGCTCGGCCGGCACCTCCTCCAGCCCGGGCAGCGCCGCGTGTACGCGCTCGAGCCAGCCCGCGGCCAGCAGCGCCTCCGTGGCCACGACGTCCACGCGCTCCAGGTGCGGGATGGTGGAGAGCAGCGTGAAATCCACCGGCCACAGGCCATCGGGGTCTGCCACCCGGTCACCCACGGCGACGATCACATGGCACAGCGGGCGAGCCGAGGGCTCGGCCACCAGGCCTTCCCGAACACCGTGCTCGTCTGCGAGTCCCAGGGAGGCGAGGCGGCGTTCATACCCCTGGAAGACGGCAGTGAGGAACACCGTCTGGCGCAGCAGCTGCGCGGCGCCGCGGTCGGTGTCCACGGCCGGCTCCAGCTCGGCGCGCAGGTTCCGGTCGAAGTCGTCCACCGTCCGGGCCTGCCGCCGCACGTGATCGTAGAGCGCGAGCATTTCCGCCACCAGCGCCGGGCGGATGGCAAACGGCGGCTCCAGCCCCGAGGCGGACACCTCGCGGGCAATCCGCCCGAGGATCACCTCGCGATCGAACGGCGAGAGCATGTCGAGCGGCCGCGGAGCGCGGGACACCAGCTCGCGATAGAGGTCCGAGCGGGGCCCGGTGCGTGGCCACGAGATCGCCGCCTGGCGGTCCAGCACGGCGTCTTCGACCGTGCGGCGCAACTGCTCGGCGGCGGCCCGCGTCGGGACGAGGACGAACGTATCGGCGGCCGTGACGGGATCGAGCGCCGCGATCTGGCGCGTCAGGACGTGCCGGAGGCCGGCAAGGCCGGCCACGCGGACCAGGCGCGTCTGGCGCGGCGTAATCACGGCGTGGCGGCCGGCGCCGGACGAGCGAGCGCCGCGTCGAGATCGGCGCGCGCCCTGGACATCAACATCAACGCGCCCGCCGCGGCCGACGAGGCCTGGGTCGCGCGTGCCGCGTCGTTGGAAGAGGCCGCGGCCAGGCGCAGCGTGAACGCCTGCTCGGCCATCTCCCACGCACTTCGGAAAAGCGCGTGCACGGCAGCCAGATCCACCGGCGGCGTCACGCGATCCAGGCGCGCGCCGTCGCGGCGCCACCGATCGATCAGCGACTGCAGGCGCGAGGCGGGCGGCCCCGCCTGCGCGCGGACGTCCTCGAGCGCACGCTGGTTGCGCTTGATCGCCCTGAGCGTCGACGCCAGGGAGCGCCGGTACTTCCGGATGGCCGGCGCCCGCAGCTCCCACTGGTCCTGGGCCAGGCGGATGGCCCGCGCCGACTCCAGCTGCGATTCGAGCGTCGCCAGCAGCGCCGTCATGGCTGCGGGACGCTTTCGCCCGAGCCGAGAATCCGCCTCGCGCACGCTCGTGCGCAGGCGCTCGATGCCCCGCACGTCCGCGCGGGCGGCGGCACGGGTGGCGGCTGCCAGCGTGGCGGTCCGCAGCGCGCCGTATTCGCGGTCGATCTTCTCTTCTTCGGCGAGCGCCTCGGTGGCATTCCGCCGGACGAAGGCGGCCCATGACTCGGGCAGCATGCCCACGGCGCGGTCCAGCAGCCCGAGCAGGGTCTGGAGGAGCGACATGCGCTCGGCGGGCGTGGCTGCGAGCTCCGCGGCCGTCATCAGCTGCTCCACTGTCTCCGCTTCGGTGGGCTCGGGCAGCAGCGGCTCGTCGGGCAGCACCGCTGGCGGCGCCACCAGCGCCAGGTCGAACGCGCCCCGGCCCGTGGCGGCGCGCAGATCCGCGATCACCTCGTCCAGCATCCCGAGGATCTCGCGCACCTCGACGGCGCGGTAGCCGTAGTGCTGGCCGGGCCATTCGTTGAGCGTGCGCCGCGCGAGCTCGGCGCGGGCGAGTCGCTCGTTCGGGTCCTTCAGCGTGGCAATCTCGTTCAGCGTGCGCGCCACGGTGTCGCCCAGCTGGGCGAAGTCGGCCTCGCCGCGCGTGGCAGCGTAGGCACGCGCCCGGATGGCAGTGGCGTAGCGGTCGGTGCGCGCCCAATCCACCTGGGCGGCGGGGATGGTCACCAGGTGCAGCTCCGCGGCGGGATCGCCGCGCCGCGTGGGCATCGAGAAGACAACGCGATCATCCAGGCGCGCCCATTCGCCGTACGACGTCAGCACGCGCCCGTCGGTCAGGAACAGCCGGAACAGGCTGGATTCGGCGTCCTGCGCGGAGGCCGGCGCGGCCAGCACGAGGGCTGTCACACCCGCGACGACGGCGCGACGAAGGCCGCCTGTGGAAATCCTGTGGAAGGGCCGTCGAAAGGCTGTGAACGGCACGACAGAATATTAATTCTTGCGGAGGTTTTCTCCGAAATTTCCTGCCCGAATCCTGGCGGCGCCGATCTTCGTGCCGGCCTTCGCTTGCGTGCAACGGCTGTGTAACTACAATCGCTACTCCCTGTTTCCCCTTTCCCCGTGTCGTCGAGCGTGAAGACTTATCGATTCGAGCAGGCAATCGCCGGCCGCGCCTATGTGATCGAGGTGCAGCCGGTGTCGGCCACCCGCTGGCGCGCGCAGATTGCGCGGCTGCCGGGCATGCCCACCTCGCTGATGCCGTTCTACGGAGAGACGCCGGAGGACGCGGCGCGCGAGCTCACCAACTGGCTCTCGCTGGTATCGGCAGCGCCTGGCGTGGAGCCGCGCGCGCCGCAGCCAGTGCGATAGCCTGGCCCTTGCCGCAGGTCGCGTAGTCCCCGGCCTTCGGCGGATCGGTACCACGCGCTGACGGCCAGGCGGGCTGGTTGATCCGGCGCCCCTGACGGGTTACGATAGGGGTCTTCCCAAGGGGGCCTGTAGCGCAGCTGGGAGCGCGCCTGAATGGCATTCAGGAGGTCACCGGTTCGATCCCGGTCAGGTCCACCAAATTTTCCTGCGGCCGATCAAGCGGCCTTAAGTACTCGAAGAGAGAAGACGTTACGACGGTTCGATCGAAGGATTTTCCGCTGAACGCCACGCCTTCCGGGAAGAACAGGCGCTGAAGTCTCTGGCGCTGCTCCAACGACGCTTGAATCCACAGGTCGGCCGCCCGCGGTAGCACCCGCTCGGCGAAGTTCAGGATGCCCTCGACGTCGAACTCCTCGACCTTCGATCCGTGGCGGTCAATCTCGACCAGGGTCAGTTCTTCGCGCAGTCGGTCGCGCTGCCGTTCGTACGTGCTAAGGTCAATCGACTCCTTGTAGATGAACGCGTCATCGAGGCGGTCAAGCTTCTGCTGGATCGCCTTGGCTCGATGCTCGGCGCCCGCCACCTCGGTCTTGACCACCGCCTTGCGCTCGTGCCACACACGCAGCACTGACTCCTTGAGCAGCCGCATGTATCCCGGCGTCGGCTGGAATCGCTCCAACTCCTCCACGAACAGCCCCTCGAGTTTCGCCTTGGTGATATTCACCGATCGGCAAGGCGGCAGGCAGTGGTAGTACGCATAACGAGCACTGCGGCCCTTTGACCAGCTTGCGGTGACGCCGCGTCCGCAGGCAGCGCACTTGATGAACGCCCGCAACGGGAACTCAGGCCGACGGCGATTGTACGGGCCCGTTGTGTGCACTCGTCCAGCCAGGATCGCCTGAACTCGATAGAACACGTCGTCCGGAATCAGAGGATCGAAGTCGCCACGCTTTCCGACGATACCGTAGCCGGGCGCATCCACGATCCCGACGTACAACTTGTTCTGCAGCATGGTGCTGAACGCCTGAGAGCTGACAGGCAGGCCCTTTCGCGTCTTCAGCCCTCGGCGCGTCATTTCGTCCAACAGCTCCTGCTTCGTGAATCGTCCGGTTGCGAAGTCTCGGAAGACTTGCTGGACAACCGAAGCTCGCTCGGGATCTGGGATGAGGCTCTTTCCGTACGTCCTTGGAACGTTGACGTAGCCGATGGGAGCGAGAAACGTCCAGCGGCCCAGTTCCAAAGCGGCCTTCATCCCGGCACGTGTGCGATCCGATCGCACGTCGTTGTCGAATTGCGCGAAGGACGCCAGGACGCCCTCCATCAACTTTCCCGTAGACGTGTCGTCGATGGGCTCGGTCGCTGATCGCAATGAGATGCCGAGCGATTTCAGATGCGACCGCAGCGCGAAGTGGTCGTATTTTTCGCGCGCGAACCGCGTGAGGTTGAAGACGACAACAAAGTGAACCCTGCCCTTGTTTGTTCGGCAGTACTTGAGGAGCCGCTGCAGTTGAGGTCGGTCGGCAGTCTTCGCGCTCTCGCCTTCTTCCCTGAACTGCTCGAGAATCTCGTAGCCCTGTCGGCGGCAGTATTCTTCGCACGCGCGAAGCTGCGTGGGCAGACTCAGGTTCTCGGTCTGCTCCTTCGTGCTCACGCGGACGTAGATGATTGCGCCGACCATCAACGGCAGCTTAGACCCACTCTCGAGCTCCCGCAAGGCCTCGGTGCGGTGCATGCCTCTAGCCTTCCGACTGCCCCTGAACCGCGATCTCGATCAACAAGTGGGCCATGGCATCGGCGTGTCGACGAATCAGTTCGACTTCCTCATCGGACAGACTTTCAGCTTCGCCTGCGAGCAACTCGCGGCAGAGGTCGAGCGGAATCGGGTCATGCTCCGGCTCAGACATCTTCGGCTGTTCCATGACGAGGCCCACAACATTCGTGTTGTCACTGACGAGCCCAGGCGCTCGCGTCGTGTCGTGTCGAGCCCCCCGGACGTCGAACGGACTCTTGAAGCTGGTTCTCGGACGACCTGCGCTCCTGGTCCGCGTGATGGTCTTTCACCTTCTGATCCTGGACGCCCTCCCGAAGGAGGACGTCCAGAACCTTGCCTTGCACTGCTACGAAGCGGCCTCCGTGGCTGTCTCCTCGTACTCGGCGTACGCCTGCAGCACGAGATCGCGCACACGTTCCTGTGACGCCGCGTCCGCGATGGGACGCAGCAGCGCGAAGCTGCGGCGTTCACCATTCACGGAGTACTGACGCGCCGGGAACGTGACGTTGCGGCCACTGCCGCTGCGGCGCTCCCAGATGGCGAACCCGATCAGCTTCAAGCCGTCGAGCACGCCGTCGGTGAAGCGCAGCTCGGCATCCGCGAGTTTGCCGGCAGGGTTGGCTTTGTCGTTCGGAACGATCTTGACGACCATAATGGAACCTCCTGAGAAGCTCGCCTCCACGGCGAGCGGTTGACGCGAACGTGTGTGTGCGGGTCATGCAGCGACCTGGCTGGATGGCGTGGCCTGAAGCCGTTGCCAGAGCCAGTGCTGCAGCGTGTTGAGGCCGACGAGCCCGGGATCCGCCGCCAACAGCGGGTGCTGATGACCGCGGTACTTGGCTCGTTGCCAGGCG